>MNZR01000161.1 GCA_001873705.1 Syntrophobacteraceae bacterium CG2_30_61_12 | reverse complement strand
AGGTGTCGTCCACCAGAATCGCGCCGCCGGCCAGCGGGATCGTTGCCATCCGCTGCCGGACCGGCCGGTGGCGAGCCAGACCGGCGCCGATCCGAGCCGCTGGAATCCCCAGACCATGGGCCATGGCCGCGGCGGCAACGGCGTTTTGGACTTGATGACGGCCAAGCACCGCCAGGTCGATCGCGACCGTTTCCGAGCCGATCACTAGATCAAAATGGGACCCGTCCGCGGCGAAACGAATCGGTCCGGCCGGCCGTACCTCGGCTTTCGGGTCAACGCAGGAATAGGTGCGGCGGCGGCAGGTCAGCTCGCGGCTCAGTTCAGCCAGTCGCGGATCGTCCAGATTGACCGCGGCCAGTCCCTGCGCCCCAAGGCTCCGCCAGAGCAGCCCCTTTTCCTGGAGCACCCGCTCCTCGGATCCCAGCCCTTCCAGATGAGCCGGCTGAATGTTGGTGATGAGGCCGGCGGTCGGGGCCGTCATCCTCACCAGTTGGGCCATTTCGCCGGGCACGTTGATGCCCATTTCGATCACCGCCGCCTGATGGGAAGCTTCGAGTTTGAGCAGGGTCAGCGGGACCCCCACCAGGTTGTTGAAGTTGCCCTGGTTCTTCAATACCCGATGACTGATTTCAAGGATCGTGGCGAGCATTTCCTTGGTGCTGGTCTTGCCGTTGCTGCCGGTGATGCCCACCAGCGGGAGCGACCGGCCGAGGCGCCGGTGGCGAGCGAGATCGCCGAGAGCGCGCAGGGTATCGGCCACCGCGATGATCGCGGCCCGGTCCCCAATGCCCGCGGCGGCAGCGGAGTCATCCACGAGCACCGCCGCGGCGCCGGCATTTACGGCCTGATCGAGAAAGGCATGGCCGTCGAAGCGATCACCGCGCAGGGCCACGAATAAATCACCCGCTTCGATGCCGCGGGTGTCCGTGGAGATGGCCCGGAGCGATTGGCGCGGCGGGCCGTTTAGCAGGCGGCCGCCGGTTGCTTGCAGGATTTCGGCGAGAGCCCAGGTCATGACGCCACCGCCTCGAGTTCTTGCAAGGTCTCGGTGACCACCTTGCGATCGTCGAAAGGTCGTACCGAGGTTCCCACGATTTGATAGGTTTCGTGGCCCTTACCCCCGATAAAAATCAGGTCCCCCGCAACGGCGGTGGCCAGAGCGGCCTTGATCGCCTGTTCGCGGTCGGGTTCCACCAGGTATCCGGCGCTCTCCCCGCGGGCAAACTCGGCGGCACTGAGTGGTTTCAGACCCCTGGACCGGAGTCCCGGTTCGATTTCAGCGATGATCGCCCGCGGATTTTCGGTCCTGGGATTGTCGCTGGTGACCACGATTCGGTCGCCGTAGCGGGCGGCGATTTCGCCCATCATCGGGCGCTTGCCGCGGTCGCGATCACCACCACAGCCGAACACCACCCACAAACGCCCGGAGGTCAACTCGCGCAGGCATTCGAGGCTCTTTTCCATGGCGTCCGGCGTGTGGGCGAAATCCACCACCACCTGGTAGCCCCGGTTGTTGGCTACCTTTTGCAGGCGACCGTCGATCCGGTCCACCCGGGCGATGCCCGCGGCGATGCCGCGGGGCGCGATGCCCAGCGCCATCGCGGCGGCCGCCGCCGCGGTGATGTTGTAAAGGTTGAGGCGACCGAGCAGGGGCGAATGGATTTCCAGCGGACCGAGCGGGCCGGTAAGGGTGGCGCGGATTCCCGCTGGTTTCAGGACGGCCATGGCGACTGTCACCTCGGCTTCACGGGAATCGACGGCGTAGCTCCAGCAAGGCCCGGCCGCCATGGTCTTGAGTCGGCGCCCGTAAGGGTCGTCGGCATTGACCAGGGCCGTTACCCGCTTTTCGGAGTCGATCAGATGCCGGGTGAACAGTTCGGATTTGGCCAAGAAATATTGTTCCAACCCACCGTGGAAATCCAGATGGTCGCGCGACAGGTTGGTAAAAACCCCCAGCCGGAACCGACATCCGGAAACCCGTTTGAGGCTCAAGGCGTGCGACGATACTTCCATGACCACATGGGTCACCCCGTCCGCCCGCATCTCCGCCAGCAAGCCGTGGAATTCGATGGCACCGGGCGTAGTGAGCGGGGCCGGTCGGACCTTGCCGGCCCAGCGGTAATTGAGGGTGCCGATGATCCCGACCCGATAGCCGGCCTGTTCCAGAATGCTCGCGAGCAGGAGTGAGGTGGTGGTTTTGCCGTTGGTCCCGGTGACTCCGATCAATTCGAGGGCGGCCGCCGGGTTGCCATGGAAGCGTCCGGCCACGGTTGCCAGGGCGGACTCCGGGTCGGCCACCGTGAACAGGGGCACCGCCGGCGACAGCGCCGGTTTGCGATGGCTCAAAACCGCCGCCGCCCCGCGCTGGACCGCGTCGGTAATGAATTCCAGACCGTCAATACGGGCACCGCGCAGCGCCACGAAGAGGTTTCCCGGTTCGACCCGGCGGCTGTCGGTGGTCAATCCGGTAATGGTGGTCGAGGTCGGCTCACCGTACACGGTTGCGCCCAAATCGCGCAACAATTCGCTCAACGGCATGGCTTTGCTGGTCATAATAATGGCGGCATCGACTCTATTGTCGGTTGTTGGGACCGGCCCCCGGGTCGAGACTGGCCCAGCGGGTCGGGGACCTTTTCCCATTGGGATCGTCGCGGTCCGGAGCCACTCCCAAATAGGGCAAGGCTTCCGCGGCGATGTTTCGGAACACGGGACCGGCCACCGTTCCGCCGAAGATCGATTTCGATGGCTCGTGCACCACCACGGTGATCACCAGACGCGGATCAGCGGCCGGAACAAAACCGGTGAACACCGCATTGTAGCGTTTGCCGGAATAAGTGCCGGTATTCGGATCAACGATCTGAGCGGTGCCGGTCTTGCCGGCAACCTGATAGCCGGCTGGAACCGCCGGTTGGCCGGTGCCTCCTTCGCCGGTGGCCTTGATCAGCCACTTGGTCAGGAGCGCCGCGGTGGACGCTTTCAGTACTCGTCTGGCCGGTTGAATCGCCCGCCGGATTTCCGCCTGATCACTGTCTCTCAGCGCCCGCCTCAGGATCGTCGGCCGCTGCCACACGCCCCCTCGGGCGATGGTCGCCACGGCACTGGAAAGCTGTAGGGCGGTGATCCCGATGCTCTGACCAAACCCGGTCACCGCCAAATCGATGGGACGCCATTCATTCCAGGGTCGAACCAGCCCCTGGGCTTCTCCGGTCAACCCGATCCCGGACTTTTGGCCAAACCCAAAGGCTTGTATGTACTGATAAAACTTTCCCGCTCCCAGTTTGGTGGCGAGCTTTGCGGCCCCCACGTTGCTCGAAACCATGAGCATTTCCGGCACCGTCAGCCAGCCGTGCGGATGGACGTCGTGAATGGTGTTTCGAGCCAAACGGTAGACACCGTTTTCACAGAAAAACCGGTCGGTCTCCCGGACGGTGCCCTGATCGATAGCGGCCGCGTACAAGAACACCTTAAACGTCGACCCCGGTTCGAACAGATCGGTGATCGCCCGATTGCGCCAGTCTTCCGAGGCGGCCGCCTGATAACGGTTGGGATCGAACGGCGGCCAGTTGGCCAACGCCAAGACTTCCATGGTTCGGGGGTCGAGAATGACCGCTTCGGCGGCCCTTGCTCCCTGGGCCGCCACCGCGGCGCCCAATTCGCGTTCGGCAATCGCCTGCAGCACCGCATCCAGACTCAGGGTGATGCCACCCGCCTGGTCCGTATCATCCGAGCCCTGGTCGTGCAGCGAAATCCTGCGACGCGCGCCGTCGCGGAGTTGACTGCAATCGATCGGTTCCTTATCGAGCACCGTGTCGTAGAGCTTTTCGATACCCTCCAAACCCTTGCCGTCCACGTTGGTGAACCCGAGCAGTTGCCCGGCCAGGGAACCGAAGGGGTAGAAGCGTTGATATTCGGGGCTGAGCTGAACGCCTTCCAGTTGGAGCCTTTCGATCAGGTTTCTCTGCTGGTCGGAAATGCCGCGCTTGAGCCAGGTGAAACCTTGACGATTCTTTGTCTGCGCCTCAATGGATGCGGCGGGCAACTCGATGATGGGGCTCAGTTTGCGCGCCAAACCCGGTTTGTCCGGCACCTTCGATGGATCCACGAAAACCGAAAACTGATGCACGGAAGTGGCCAGCAAGCGCCCGTTGCGGTCCAAAACGCTGCCCCGGTAAACCGGAATACGGAACGTGGTTTCGGATTGCAGACGGGCCTTGCCGAGCCAGAATTCATGTTCCAGCACCTGCAAGGAAAAAGCCTTGTGCAGAACCGCCCCGAACCCAACCAGGACAAACCCGCTCAGAAGCGCGCACAGCAAAGCGTAGCGCCTGGGGAAAACGACTGCCGCGGGAGACCCTGGTTGGCTCGTCTGGTTGCTCAATCGACGGCCTCACCGACCGTAAGGATTTGTTCCGGCTTCGGCGGCGCCAGTTGAAACTGAGCTCGCGCCAGTTGTGTCAGACGCTGCGGCGCGGTGAGCTGGGCCCAGGTCAGATCGAGCTTGCGTTTCAGGTTCAACTGCTGGTGGTATTCCGATTGCGCCTGAGCCAGACGATAGCCGCCTCGAATCTGCTGGGTTTGCATCCAGACGAAGGTCAAAGCCAGAATGAAACCGGAAACCGCCAGGACCCACAGGGCCACCTGCCAGGTTGCGGCCGCCGTGGTCGCCTTCGCTCGTGATCCGGGATTCGTTATCATGGAAATCTCCTTCCATTAAGCAGCCAGCCGTTCACTTCTCATGATCGCCGGCAAAACCACACGGCCGCGGGGGTTGCAGCCGGCCGGCCGGGCCTCACAACTTCTCCACCGCTCGCAATCGGGCACTGCGGGCCCGCGGGTTGCGTTCGATCTCGGTAGCCGAGGGGCGTTTGACCTTGCGGGTCAGGAGCCGCACCAGGGGGTGCCCTTCACAGCGGCACTCGGGCAGTTCCCGCGGACAGCGGCAGGTCTTCGCCCAATGCTTAAACTGCTGTTTCACCAGCCGATCTTCCAACGAATGAAAAGCCACCACGCAAAGCCGACCGCCGCTTTGGAGAAGCGGCAGCGCTTCCGTCAGAAAGCGGTCCAACACTTCCAATTCGGCATTGACGGCGATCCTCAGGGCCTGAAAGGTTCTGGTTGCCGGATGAATCCTGCGGCTGTCCCGCGACGCCGGAACGACTTGCGCAATCAACCCGGCCAGATCCGTGGTGGTCGTGAAGGCCTGGTCGCGGCGCCGGTTGACGATGGCTTTGGCGATCCGGTGGGCGTACCGTTCCTCGCCATAATCGCGGATGATCCGCCGCAGTTCGGCGTCGCTCCAACCGTTTACCAGATCCGCCGCGGTCAGCGGACGGGAACGGTCCATGCGCATGTCCAACGGGCCAGCTTGAGTGAAGCTGAAACCCCGTTCGGGATCGTCCAACTGAAAGCTGGAAAGGCCCAAGTCCAGGACGATGCCATCCACTTGTCCCCACCCCAGGTTTTGGATCAGTGGCGCCACCTGGTCGAAGGATGCCCGGCTGAGGCTGATCCGATCGGTGAAGTTACGCAGTTCATGGCCGACCCGGTCAATCGCCGCGGCGTCCCAGTCGAGCCCCAAGAGGCGGCCGTCGGGGCCGGATGCCCGCAGGATCGCCCGGGCATAGCCGCCGCCGCCCAGGGTGCCGTCCACATAGCACCCACCCGCCCGGCAGGCCAGCAACCGCATGACCTCATCGAGCATTACCGGGACGTGATCCAATCCTTCGCGCTGGGGCATGGCGAAGCCTTATCGGTGACGGTTGCTTCTCGTCAAAAAATCATGACAGCTTGCGGACGGCACAACCTGATCGGCTGCTCACCGCGGCAAACCGAAAACCGATCAGGGAAGGTCCAGGCAAGCGATCCGGGCGAACGAGGTCATGGAACCGGACGAGCCTGCCATCAGAAACCGAATGCCGCCATGCCTTTGGCGAGTTCATCGAATTTGTCGGCACCGTCCTGCATTTCCATTTCCCATCGTTCCTTATCCCAGATTTCAAAACTCCCTACCATCCCGGCCAGCATCACTTCCTGCTCAATCCCAACCTTCTTGCGCATGATGGGTGGAATCAGGATTCGGCCCTGTTTGTCCAGCTCACATTCCTCGGCGGCCGAAATATAGTAGCGCATGAAAGCCCGGTGGTTGGGATCGACCTCCGACGCGCTCAAGGTTTTCGCCTCAAACTTCTCCCAGGCTTCGGGGGTGTAGGCGTCCAGATGCTTCGGCGTGGCCGTCACGATCACCCCGGCGATCCCGTGGCTGTCAAGGACCTCCCGAAACTTGGCGGGAATCCGCAAGCGGCCCTTGCTATCGAGCCGATTGAGGGACTGGCCCCGAAAGCGCGTCTGACTGAGCAAACCCACTCTGATCCCCTTTCGCCCACATTTTCCCACTTAGGGTGCTTCTAGCACCACCCAGAGCTTCGTGTCAAACCCTAATCGTGCTGCTCATCGGTTTTTTTTGACATTATTTTAGAAGTGATATCTACTACTTAAATTTCCATGGAGGTCGCCCGACGCGGTTTCCCGCGGCAGCCGCTTCGGCCCTCCAGCGGGTCATTGGAAGTCGCCTATGCAGCCGAAAAAGGGCAGTGGGAAAAAGTGGTCGAAAACCGTGACGGTGTTCTTCGCACCGCCCCAATTACCAAAGCGGAGATTACCAACGATACAGAATGGTGATTGACCGCCTGCAATGGTGATTTTCAGCCGGAAGCCTGGCCGAGGAATCACCGCGGTTGTTCCCGCATGGCACCCGTGACGACGGCGCGCGGGCAAGTCCGGCCACGGCTTTGCCTGGCCGCCCTCGGGACCGCCGCGCCCCGGCGTGGCTGTCGCGGCCATCCGAGGCGCTGCCGGCTGGCAGCGGTGCCAACCGGACCCAAACCGTTGGCATGAAACCTGCTTCCGGGATGATCATCGCTTTGGCGACTTTATGGGAATGATTCACCACGGAGAACCCGGAGGTCACGGAGAAGGCTTCGAAAAGAAAGGGTTTCCTCGGTGTTCTCCGTGAACTCCGTGGTTAATCTTTATTCAAATTGGCCGAGACGATGATAGGGGCCCTGTTTCCCATTAGGGATCAAATTCAGGGGCGACGGCGAATGCGACATCTCATCGTACCCGGCAAAGGAGGGACAGCAGTGCCGAACGGAGATAACCACTCGAGACAGGCAGGCGCTTTCACCCTGTTCGGACTGCCGGCGGTCCTGATGGCGTTGGTGTTGGCCCTGGTACTGATGGTCGCGGCCCCCAGGTATCTGGCCTGGACCGCGGAAGCTCGGGAAACCGCGGCCCAGGGCGCGGTTTCCCAGGCAAGGGGCTGGTGCTATTTGACCTGTACCAGGCTGCTGTTGCAACACCCGGGTGAGCGAAACCGGGTGACGGCAGCGGCGATTGTCGGTGAGTTGGGACCGAATCCGTCGATCGACCCGGACATCAAGATCACGCTGCGCGCCGAAGGCAACCTGGTGTGGATTGCGGTGACCGAAGTCGATGGCCGGCGGATGCTTCTTGAATCATCGTTCACGGTGCCGGGGGCGTGAAGGAGATATCCCCTCCATGAAGGACACGAAGAGCAAGAAGAGATTGGAGTGGAGAAATCAGGGTCATCGCGGATTAACGTGAAATTGAACGAGTGGGGACCCCCCTCTCCCCCGTTTCGGGGGAGAGGGTCGGGGTGAGGGGGCTTTCAGCGCGGATCTTCCCTCTCCCTGAAGGAGAGGGGACCTTCACCAGGTCTCCTTCACGCTAATCCGCGAAGAATTAGAAATCATCCCGATCGCGGCAGTTCATGGCGCGGTATTTCCGCGCGGTCTCGGCGACTCCGCGTGAGTTGAAGAGCGAATATTCTCGACCTCGCCAAGTATAAGAGTGAGCCGCGGCGTTCTCCATGGGGATTCCCGGAGAAGGGCGAACGGCCTTGCCATGGCCTGGAGTGCCTGCTATAGTCCTTGAGGGTGAAATTCTTCATTTGTTGTGGGCCCTTTCCCGGAGCGCGGGCATCTTACCCGCATTTAGCAATGAAAGATCTCATCCTAAACCGGTATATGATCAACTTGGTCGTCATTTCCGAACGGCGCTGTAGCTTTTGCGAGATAGTCACTTGCGGGTATCATTTTCTTCAAGAGGGAGGGGGGGGAAATGCGGGGCACTTTCCTTTTCTGGGCCGCCTTGTGCGCATCCATGGCCGGGCTGTGCTGGGTCGGCTCGGGGTGTGGCGGCGGACCCACCGCGACGGAAAGGATGGTGGGTGGTCAATGTCGGTACCGAGATTATCCCGGGACCGCGACGATCATTTCCACCATGAAAGCGGAAGAGGCAAAGGTCGTGGGCGGCCCTTCCTATCAAGCCCATGAAGTTAGATTCACATGTGTTCCGGATGGTAAGGTGACGGAAGCATTTGCTCAGGATCATGGACGAGAGCAAATTCTACGGCTTGCCAACTCTTGGGCCCCCGGACCGAAGTTTCTGACCAAATATGGAATTGAGCCGGGCAAACATTTCCCATGCATCATGCGGGTGATTCAAACGGGAACCTGCACTCCCATCATCTTCGATTTCCCAACGATCGATCTGTCCGATTATTTCGAATCCCAATAAAGGTCATCGGATCGCGTGCAGTCGCCTGAGTTGCGGTGGCCGCCAATCTCAACCAGTTGCAAGGGGAGGACAAATCAGCAAAACAGCAGGACCTTGGTGGTCCAGCCGAGCTTGGAATTTGCGGCAAGGATATGTTTTTGGAACTGATCAAGTTCCCAATATGACCATAACGGGTTTGCCGTTTGCCTTGCATGGTGTTTAGTGTGTGCTGGGTCGCATTAAAGATGCGGTTGCAAAGAAAAGGGGCTGACAGTGAAGATCGCGGTCATCGGGACCGGTTATGTGGGGCTGGTAAGCGGTACTTGCTTTGCCGAATTCGGCCACGAGGTCACCTGTATCGATGTGGACCGGGCCAAGATCGAGAACCTGAAGGAGCAACGGATTCCCATCTACGAACCCGGACTGGATGCCTTGGTGGCGAAAAACCACAGCGCCGGCCGACTGCTCTTCAGCACCGAATTCACTCCCGCGGTGCCGCATGCGGATGTGGTGTTCATTGCCGTTGGCACACCGGCGTCCCGGCGCGGCGACGGTTACGCCGATCTCACCTACGTGTTCAGCGTGGCACGCCAGATCGCCCCGATCTTGACCGGTTATACGGTGGTCGTCAACAAGAGTACCGTCCCGGTCGGTACCGCCCGACAGGTTGCCAGGATCATTTCCGACGTGAATGCGGAGGCCGATTTTGATATGGCCAGCAACCCCGAGTTCCTTCGCGAAGGGGCGGCTATTTCCGATTTTCTCCGCCCCGACCGAGTGGTCATCGGTGTGGATTCCAGCCGGGCAGAGCAAGTCTTGAAGGCGATCTATCGCCCCTTGTATCTGATCGAAAGGCCGTTTGTGATCACCGGTATTGAAACGGCCGAACTGATCAAGTACGCGGCTAACGCCTTCCTTGCCGCCAAGATCAGTTTCATCAACGAAATAGCGAATCTTTGCGAGGAAGTCGGAGCCGACGTGCATGATGTCGCCAAGGGAATGGGTCTCGATGGCCGCATCGGTCGAAAATTTCTGCACCCCGGTCCCGGCTATGGGGGGTCTTGTTTTCCCAAGGACACCCAGGCACTGCTGCGCATTTTTCAGGAACACGGGGTGGCCAGTCGGATCATTGAAGCGGTGGTGGAAGTAAATGCAGCCCAAAAGGCCCGGATGGTCCGAAAGATTCGGGCGGCCTTGGGTGGCAACGAAGCGGATAAAACGGTCGCCGTACTGGGACTCACCTTCAAACCGGAAACCGATGACATGAGAGAAGCCCCCTCGCTCACCATCCTGCCGGCCCTGGTCGAGCACGGCGCCAGGATCCGGGCGCATGATCCCCAGGCCAATCCAGTTGAAGTCGCCGCAAGCCTTCCCGGAGTCGACCTGTGCGCCTCGCCCTACGAAGCCTGCGATGGCGCCGATGCCTTGATCCTCATGACCGAGTGGAACGAATACCGGGCGCTTGACCTGAACCGGGTTCACGCGCTCATGAAAAATCCGATCTTCATCGACTTGCACAACGTGTACGACCCGTCCAGCCTGGTTCAACTCGGCTTTGATTATCACGGAGTCGGCAGACCCAGACAGCCCCGCAAACCCGGCTAAGTGGTTCGCGAACCCAGTCGCAATCCCGGACGGGCCGCGGTATCCAAGGAAGTCATCGCGGCAACCGGGGGATCAAAAACAACTGGGAACGATCTGCCGACGCATGGCATCGTGATGGGTTCGAATGACCGGATCGTGTTTTTCCGTGCGCCGGACCTGCTCAATTCGAATATTGCCGGCCTCGGTCAGGGTTAGGCGGACCGTTTTATAGGGGCTGCTGATGGCACTTTGTTGCATGGGCAGTCGCTGGCGGGTGAAATGCAGCATCAGGGTGGGCCCCCAGCGTTCCGGGTAATATGTCTTGGGGTCGAATTCGTAAGCCCCGTCCAGAAGAATCGCCTTGACCATCACATGCCGGGGAGGCGAAGCGATAGCCTTGGCCAAGCGCCGTTCGATGACCCGTATTTCGATCCGGCTGATGGAATCGGCAACCACCTGGCTGGGGTAAACATCGCCATCCGGCTGGTGACCGAAGTTGCGTCCAACCGTCGCCAGGTTGCCCAACAGTTTGCGCGCATCCCAGAAATCCAGATCGGTGTAGACATGATAGGCGTGCCTGGTTTGACTGGGATGGCAATAGATCACTCGAGCCATGGCCTGGTCCTTTCCCTATCGGCTTCGGTCTTTAGCCACATCCGCAGCCGCAATCGCACTGAAACATGGTATCATCGTCCTTGACCAGCAGTGCGATCCGCTGTAGCGCGTAACGATCGACTAGATTGGCGATCTCCTCGGGCAACAGGTATTGGATCAAGGTTTTGTCCACCGCGGGTATGCGATCGGCATGGAATTTCAGCACCTCGTCCATCACAGCGTAGGAATCAGCAAGAAACAGAGTATCCAGATGCGGGTTGGAATCAGGGCAACTGGCATGGCACAAGGGCAACCAGTTTTGAGGGGCTTTCAAGAAACCGACGTAATGGAGTTTTTCGCCGCGCTCTTGAAAAAAAGTTTTCGGATCTTCGATCAGCATTTTCATGATTGATTTCCTTCAAGCAAGGTGCCGGTTCACTTGCCTAACCGTGAACGGCTCTTGTGAACATTATCCTCATGGAATTCCGTACGGGCTGCGTGCCCTTGCGTGATGCGGATTTTTAGATTGCTCCGAGGCCATGGCCGGTTAACGAAATGCCGAGCAATCAAGCCATGGTTCCCGAAACCTGTTCGACCACCAGTCGGTACGGAACATCACTACGGTTACCAAACCAGTTGCCTTTCCCTTGCTCGGTCATCTTAAGGATTTTTGGAGAAATTGGCAAGCCGACCGGCGGCAATCTGGATATTCGACATAAGGCTCGACCAACTGGCGAGCATGAAGGCGGCATCTCCACACGGTAGGTCAGCTTGCGACCAAGGGGAGCACCCTGACGATCTTGCCCACGGGGCCTCTCCACGAAAGTCAGGGAGCGCCGCGCGCACCCTGACCCACGGTTGTGATGCTCTCTCTGGTGGCCATTGGGCCGGCTGCCGCGTTCCCGTGCGACACCCGCATGGCAAGGTCGCTATGTCGAATATCCAGGGGGCAATTCAAACCGTTAGCGGAAAGCGTTACCGTGTCAGGGATAGTGATGCATTCGCGCCGCGGCTGATGCCTTGAGCCGGGTACGTTCGTGGTGCGCCCCGTCAGGGCGTTCAACGCCCGGCGGTCTGCCGTGGACCGAGCTTTCCGATGCCTGTCAGCGCCTGACGGCGCCACTACGAGCCCGAACATGCACTTTTTATTGCATTCATCCTAACGCTTTGAATTGCACCCTCCATGGCAATGCCCAATGACAGTCGCGCAAGACTGGTCTATAATGACGCCTGGTTTTGCGTTAGCCGGAAGCCTCGGGTTGAAGTTACGGATAGATCAGGGTCGCAATCAGGCGAGGGCTGCCCGCGACCCGTCACTCGCCCCCCCCCAAGAGGAGACGGAAATCATGGAAGTCACTGCCAAACAGCAGGACGGCATCACCATCCTGGCCCTGCAGGGCAGATTGGATGCCACCACCGCCAATGATTTCGAGCAACAATTATTGGTCATGATCCACCAAGGCTCCATCCGTCTGGTGTTGGACTTCGAGCAACTGGACTATATTTCCAGCGCCGGTCTGCGGGTCCTGCTGAAGGCCGTGAAAGAACTCAAGCGTTGTGACGGCCGCCTGTTTCTCTGCGCGGTCAAGGATTATGTGCGTGAGGTGTTTGATCTCTCCGGCTTCGTTTCCTTCCTGCCGATCCATGGCTCCTTGGAGGAATCGCTCCGGGCCTTCTGACCGGGATCCTCGGCCGGGCGACCAGGCCCGGCATCAAACCAGCCGCTGGGTTGTGCGGCAGGTCCCGGTCCACCCGGTTTGGCGCGACCATTTCGGCATTTTGTGCCGACCGCGCGCTTGCACGCCAAACGCGTCGCCGATTGAGGCGACCATCGGTCGCGTCAACCCGTGATCCTGCCCACCCGCGCAACGGGGCGTTGAAGGAGTAAGCCATGGTCACCAGACGTCCGCTCTGGTATTGGGTCAAGACCAGCAACCTGAAGCTGCAGGCGATCTTGCTGGTGGTCATCGTGGTCACCGTGGCGGCCCGGGTGCTGCCGCTGGAAATGCAGAAACGCATCGTCAATCAAGCCATCAACCTGAAAAAGCTCAATTTGCTTTACGTCTACTGCAGCTACTACTTGCTGGCGGTGGTCACCGCCAGCCTCCTGAAATACGTCATCACCATCCTGCAGACCTACATCGGCGAGCAGACCCTGGTCAAGGTGAGGAAGGACCTCTACGCCCACATCCTGCAACTGCCGTTGCAATACTATCGGAAAACTCCGGCCGGTCTGGTGGTGAGTTCACTGGTGACCGAAGTGGCCTCGGTCGGCGAATTTGTCGGTCAGGCGGTGGCGGTGCCGGTGACCAACCTGCTCACCCTGCTCACTTTCGGCGCTTATCTATTTTATCTGAACCCGATGCTGGCCGGCTTGAGCCTGGCGATCTATCCCTTCGTCATGATCGTGGTCCCCCGGATGCAGCGGCTGTCCAATCGCGCCAACAAACAGCGGGTGGACGTCACGCGCAACCTGAGCAGTAAAATCGGGGAAACCATTTCCGGGATTCACGAAGTTCACGGCAACGGCAGCTACGCCATCGAGAATTCCAAATATGGTGTCTTTGTCGATCAGTTGTGCAAGATCCGGGTGGTGTGGGTGCTGTATCGCAACGGCGTCAAGGTCATCAATAATTTCTTTCAGAACCTGGGACCGTTCATTTTGTTCATGGTCGGCGGTTATCTGGCGATCCAGGGCCGCTTCGATTTGGGGGCGCTGGTGGCGTTTCTATCGGCCAACGAAAAACTCTACGATCCCTGGAAAGAGCTGATGGATTTCTATCAACTCTATCAGGACGCCTCGGTACGCTATCGCAGGACCATGGAATACTTCGACGTCGAGCCCGACTACCGGCTGCTGCCGGCGGGTCGCGAGCCCTACCGGATGCAGGGGGCGATCGAGGTGAAGGACCTGACCTACGAGGTCAGCGGCGGGATTCGGCTGCTCAAACGGGTGAGTCTCAAACTGCGGCCGGGTGAGCAACTGGCTCTGATCGGTTATTCCGGCAGCGGTAAGAGCACCCTCGCTCAATGTATCGCTCAGCTGTATCGGTACACGGACGGTTCGGTGCTGATCGACGGCCATGAAGTGAGCGAACTGAGCAAACGGGACGTGGTCCGCAATCTCGGCATGGTCGCCCAGTCGCCCTACATTTTCGACGGCACCATCAAGGAAAACCTGGTGTATTCCTGCGAGGCCGCTCTCGACCGGGAGGGCGATCACCCGGAACCGCTGCCGACCCTCGATGAAATGATTGAAATCCTCCAGCAGGTGGGTTTGTTCGTCGATGTGCTGCGCTTCGGCCTGCACGCCGTGGTGGGTGCCAGTGAAGAAACGCAACTGGTGGAGCGGCTGATTCGCGTGCGGGGCAATTTCCAGACCGAATTTGGTAAGGACCTGGCGGACCTGGTCGAGTTTTTCAATGAACAGGAGTACCTGGAATTTTCCAATGCGGCTTCCAACTTGATCTTCGGCAACCCCAATCAGGCCGAATTCCAACCCGATCAACTGCCGCGAAACCCTTACTTCCTGGAATTTCTGGATCAAGCTCAACTGAAGAAACCCCTGCTCAACCTGGGGCGGGAACTGGCGACTCAAACCGTGGACATCTTGGGTGACGTACCGCCGGATCAGGTATTCTTTGAACAAAGCCCGATTTCGGCGAATGAATTTGAAACCTATAAGGAGTTGATCGGGCGTATCGAACGCTCCCGCATCCATCAAGTCGCGCCCGAGGACCAGGACCTGCTGCTCCGACTGGCGCTGCGCTTTACCCCGGGGATTCACAAAATGGTGGTGCTGCCGGACGTGCTGCGGCAGTTGCTGCTGGACGGCCGCATGCTGTTCCGCGAGAAAATCTCCCGCGACCTGCCGGATGCCTTCAGCTTCTACCGGATGTCCAATTACATCCACTCGCAAACCATCCTCGACAATATCCTGTTCGGCAAACCCAAAACCGACCATCCCAAGTCCCAGGATCGGATCAACATGAGCATCATTCAGCTGTTGATCGAAGAAGATCTGCTTGAACGGATCGTCGAAATCGGCATGGAGTTCCGGGTGGGCACCAAGGGCGACCGGCTTTCCGGCGGGCAACAGCAAAAACTGGCCATCGCCCGAATTTTTCTGAAGAACCCACCGGTCCTGGTGATGGACGAAGCGACTTCGGCCCTCGACAATGCCTCCCAGACCCGTATCCAGAACCTGTTGGAATCCAAGTGGAAAGGGCGCAGCACCCTGATCGCCGTGGCTCACCGCCTGGACACCATCAAGAATTACGATCAGGTGGCGGTGATGAAGGCCGGCAAAATCATGGAAATCGGGAGTTATGCCGAACTCATGACAAGAAAGGGCATTCTCTATGAACTCGTCAGTGGAATCAAAGCAGCCTAGCGAGTATCAGGACACCCTGCAGATCCTGATGGAAATTCCGTTCTTTGCCGGCCTGCCCCTGGAAGCGCTCAAGCTGATCGCCTATTTCTGCCGGCGGGAAACCTTCAAGCCGGGCGAGTTCTTGTTCCGGGAGGACGAGGTGGACCCGAGCGCCTACTATGTCCTTTCCGGCACCGGGACCCTGCTGCTGGAGCAGGCCCCGGCGCCGCTCCAGACCATCTCCGAAGGCCGGTTCATCGGTGGACTGAGCCTGCTGGGAGATATGAAGCGCCTGTTTTCGCTGCGCGCGGAGCAACAACTGGTGTGCATTGTTCTCACCAGGGAAAAATTCCGTAAGACCCTCGATCAGTTCCCGAACATCATCCACAAGATCATGGAAACCGTGGCGGCCGAGGTTTACCAGTGGGAAAAGGGGTGTTTGCACCAATACGATCTGTCCTGTGCCGGCGGCAAAATGAGCATCGGGGTGTCGCTGCTCTAGGATCGTGCCCGCAAACCCATCGCCCGCCAATGGATTGAAGACCATCTTCACGGCCAGGAGTCGGCGCATGTTTCCCATGGAATTCGATCGTAGGGTCCTCGACGGCCTGCCGTTGCCGGATGCCGAAGCGGTGCGGCGCACGGTTCGCGTTCTGCAATCCTTGGTGCACCGTCGAGTGCTGCCGCAGTTCAAAATGCATCGCGGTACCGATTCGATTCAACTGGGGGCCATCGGCGATCGCCTGGGTATCGAACGACTCGAGGACCCTGCCGGGGTCATCAACCTGATCGCTCTGGTGGAACCGTCGCCGGAACGGCCGCTGGTGTTCATTCACGAACGCTTTTTTGATCTGCTGGCGTTCGTCATCCCGAGCGATCCCGAAGCCCGGCTCGGCGCGAGCACCGCCAACGAGCGCCAGGTGCTGGCGTTTGCCGAACTGGTGCTGCGCCATCTGCTGGAGCATATCCTCTACCCGGAGCAGACGGCAGCCGCGGTGGTGCAAGCCGATGCCGATTTCGCCCGGGATCGCTCGATTGCTGACCCGACCTTCTACCGCGACTTGCTGCAGGCCCTCGGTGATGAATTGAACGGCCTCAAGGGCGCTGCCTATGCGGCGCTGCTGGAAGCGGCCGCAAGCGGGCAGGCGACCGACAAACGCGTGCAGAAGGTGCTGACGGGCCTGGTCCCCAGCCTGTCGCTGCTGCCGGAGCCCTGGTCGGGGCCGATTTTGACCTGGCTGGATCTCGATGTGCAGGCCCGGATTCTGGGTGAATGCTATAAGCGCAGCCGCTCCACCAGCTATTCCCTGGTGGAACGGGCCAACGAACTGCGTAAACTCATGGTTCTTTTTGCCGGTCGCATCGACCGCGACCAGGATCAGGCGCGGGAACTGTTTCGGCGCTTCGTCGAACGCTGGGGGTTGGTGGCCCTGTTCCACGAACTGGACCTGGAATCGGACAGCCTCGACAGCGCCGCCGGGGACCTGCTATTCGACCGCTTTCGCGAGGGGCTCGACCGCTTTATGCGCGAAGTGGAACCGAGCGCCCGATCGGCCGCTTCCGGCCTTCGGGACCCGGCTGCGCTGGCGCCGACGCGTTCGGAGCAACCGGAAGCGACCAAGAGCTTGAAGGATCGTATCGAGGAAGCCCGGAACAATCCCCGCTTTCCGGCTCCGGTCATGGAAGTGATCGATAAAAACAAGCTCAATGCGGTTGGCCACAGCGGTTCCAAGTACAGCGAAATGATCGAAACGCTCCTGGCCATTCCTTGGGGTCGCAGCGAACCGATTCAGGTGAGCCCGCAAGAGTTCGAACAGGGGCTGAATCGTTCCCACTACGGTTTGGACAAGCCGAAGGAAATCGTCAGCGATTTTTTCATCAACCTGATCTGGCGCTGCCGGCAGTTGCCGGACCTGGCCCAGCCCCAGGCCCGCCTCGGCAGTGCGTATCTCTTTGTCGGCCCGCCCGGAGTCGGCAAGACCTCGCTCGCCATCTCCATCGCTCGCAACCTTGGCATTCCCTACCACAAGCTGTCGCTGGGCGGGATGCGCGACGAAGCGGACCTGCGCGGGCACGGCTTCACCTATGAAGGTTCCAAGCCGGGCGCGATCGTCCAGGGGTTGATCAAGATGGGCGTGATGAACGGCATGTTCATCCTGGATGAAGCCGACAAGACCGAAAAATTCGCCATCGCCACCCTGCTGGAAGTGCTCGATCCGGAACAAAACCACCTGTTCCACGACAAGTACACCCAAACCACGGTGGACATCGATCTGTCCAACTGCCATTTCATCCTCACCGCCAATACCCTGGAACCGGTGCCCGCGGCGGTGGTGAACCGCTGCGAAGTGGTGGTGCTCGACCGCTACAGCATCGACGAAAAGGTGGCCATCGCGGAGCGCCATCTGATTCAACGGGTGCGCAACCGGTACCGGATCAGCGATCGGGAAGTCGCCTTCGATCCGCGGCAGCAGACCGATCTGTTGCGTTACCTGGTGAAGACCTACACCCGGGAAGCCGGCGTGCGGGAACTGGAACGGGTGATCCGGACCCTGTTTCTGCGCCTGCTGCGCAAAGAAATCCTCGGCCAGGGACAAAGTTCGGTGCTCATCACCCGAGCCAAAATCAAGCAATACCTGGAACCCCCGGCGCCCAGTCGGCGCATCAATCCCGACGACCGGATCGGGGAAATGCTCGGTCTGGGTGTCGATCCGGAGCGCGGCATCGGTTCCATCATCCCGATCCAGGCCACTCGGATCGGAACCGACGGGGAAGCGGGCGGCCGCCCGCAGGCTTTCCTGAGCATGGTGCATGCCACCGGCAACCTCGAACGGGTCATGGACGAGAGCCGCAAGGTGGCCACCACCGCCATTCTTTACTGTGCCGAGGAACTGGGTATCGACACCGCGCATTGCGATCTGCCGATCCATCTGCATTTCATGGGCGGGTCCTCGCGCAAGGACGGTCCCTCCGCCGGTGGCGCCATCGCGCTCGCCCTGGCTTCGGTCCTTTCCGGCACCCTGCTCCGGCGCGATCTCGCCATGACCGGAGAAATCGACACCCACGGCCGGATCACCGCCGTGGGCGGGCTCGATATCAAGCTGGAAACCGCCTACGACGCCGGCT
This sequence comes from Syntrophobacteraceae bacterium CG2_30_61_12, assembly GCA_001873705.1. Classification (GTDB taxonomy): domain Bacteria; phylum Desulfobacterota; class Syntrophobacteria; order Syntrophobacterales; family DSM-9756; genus CG2-30-61-12. Next base: position 4,141 of record MNZR01000161.1, on the reverse strand, counting down.
GCAAGACCTTTGTCATCCCGATGGAAAACCTCACCGGTGACGACGGCATTGAACGCTTTTCCGCTGCCCTCAAGGAAGAATTGCAGATCCTCACCTTCGCCGACTGGCGTGAAGGCCGTTCGGTTTTCGATTATCGCAAGCAGGTGCTGCAGGTGGTGGCGGTGGAAAACATCGTTCAGGCGGCGGCGGTGGCCTTCATCACCCGGCAGGAATTGGACCAGGCCGGCGCCTGCCTGCTCGCTCAGGCTCCGGCCGACGCCGCGGCGATCGCGGCGGCGGCGACCCAGCGGACCGATGCCGCGGTGATCTATGTCAAGGACCCCTGCGAATTGAATTTTCCGGCATTGACCCATTCCTATCCGGGCCGCCTGTTCCGCCTGCTGGCCCCCGAGGCTGGAGACCCGGCGGGGACGTTGGAAGACGATCCCGGCTGCCGCGCGCTGCTGAAATTCCGCCCCGGTCAGGACCGGCTACTCGATATGGTTCGACGCATCGGTTCGGAACTACGGCAGGATGGTCTGGAACCGGGGCGTTTGGCCCTGATCGCCCCCTTTTACTTCCTGAAAGAACAGCTCCAGCCGGGGGAATGGCGCGCGGAGAGCGGCTCCGTTTTTCCCGAAATCCGGCTGTTCGCCAACAACTTCACCCTCCAGGGGTTCAAGATCAAGGCCTGCAAAGCGAGCCTCAATCAGGCCTTCCTCACCCTGTCGCGACTGCAACCGGACGCCCTCGCGAGTCACCCCTTTGTCGCCACTCTGGACGGCATTCATTGCCTGGATGTCGGCTGCCTTCCGGAGAAACTGCGCCTGGATCAGCAGCGCGCGGAGCAACTGATCAACACCTGCCTGGCTAACTGGCAGCGCGCGGTCTTCGGTGCCCCCGACCCGCCGCCGGACCGGAGTTCATGACTGACCTGGAGAGGGTTTGGCGGCGGCAGCGAATAGGTCTACTCGTTGAGGATGTAACCCTTCGCTTGGTGTGGGCTCTTTCCCGGGAGCGCGGGCATCTTGCCCGCTTTTGGTAATGCATGCTCTCATCCTAAAGATGGGTAGAGCGCGGCCTTGATTCGCTGGTTATTGAAGCCGATCGGTGCGAAGGAAAACTGAAGTCATGGACTCTGAATCCAGTCCGTTTTGGCCGGGGCAACCGGTGCCGTCAGAGTTTTTTGTCGGACGCATCAGAGCAATTGAGCGCCTCGGAAGCATGGTCCGCGCCAGCGTCCAGGGCTGATTCAAGATTGGTTTGGTGGGCGGCGAGCGAAGCATCGGCAAGAGTTCTCTGGTGTCGTTTATCCGGCATCTTTCCGACCGGGAGAGCGATGCCGCCGGATGCCATGTGTTTCACCTTCTCGTCATCGCCCGCGATCTTGATCGCTTCGCCCACAGTGAAGGTGCGCCAGGAGTTGACGCAATTTTTCATTAGCGGCTCTTCGAGGTAATACTCCCAGGCCTTGCGCGCCCGGTTCTCCCAGGAAGCCGGGATCGCTTCGGAGGCGTTGGCCTTGGGTGTTATCGCATTCGCAACCGCATCAAGTCCACCGTACCAGCGGCCATGAGCAACGCGGCCAGTCCGAACCCGAACGTCGGGGATACAGCGGTCCACAAAATGCCTACCAATGAACTCGAAATGAATTTGGCGCTTCCATTGACTGTGCCTAATGCGCCATAATTCATGCCCAGCTTGTCAGCGCTGACCATGTCCGCCGTGATTACGGCCTCGAGGGCTTCCTGCACCGCCATGTACAAACCGGCGACAAAGAAAATCCCTGCAATAATCACAATGCTGACGGTGGAAAACCAGAAGGCGGCAACTGTCAGGACCCCTGTAAGCGCTCCCAGGATATAGCCGATCACCAGTACATGTTTGGCCCCGAAGCGGTCCGCCATGATCCCGACCGGATACGATGCGACTACTTGCGTCACGTTCCTCATAACGTAAAACAATCCGGACACTTGGGCTGCTCGTACCACTCCCATGGAGGGAGTGAGCAGTTGCGTCGCCGCCAAAATCAGTAGGGTGTGTGAAAAATCTCCGATGCCGAACAAACCCACAGCGCCCAGATAACGCTTGAAACGGGGAGGCAACTCACGCAACGCGGTGAAGAACTTCAAGGCCGGATTGGGCCTATGTCCAGGGTCCTTGACCAAGATCAGGAAGGATAGCACGGCCAAAGCGCCCGGAATCAGGGTCAGCCAGAACACCAACCGGAACGCCCTGGACGGGTCCGCCCAATGCAGGGTTTGGGCCCAGCCCAGAAGGCCTATCCCGAGGAGCGGTCCCAAAACAGCGCCCACGGTATCCATGGCACGGTGAAAACCGAAAGCTCGACCGCGGGTTTCTGGGCGGATGGCCTGCGCTACGATGGCATCCCTCAAAGGACCTCGCAGCCCCTTGCCAAACCAGGAAACCAGTCGGCCCATCATCAGCAACGGCCAGCCTACCGCCAGAGCGATCAGCGCCTGTCCGAGCGGCGTCAGCCCATAGCCGATCAGTACCAGCAATTTGCGATGGCCGAGCTTGTCGGCGATGAAACCGGCGGCCATCTTGGTAAAGCTGGCAACGGCATCGGCAATCCCCTCAATGATACCCAGAAGCGCCGCGGGCAAGCCGAGCACCGCGAAGAAGCCCGGCAGAATTACGGTGGTCGTTTCGTAGCAGAAATCGCCCAGAGCACTGGTCAAACCCACCCCTCCAACGGTACGGTTGAGCCATCGTGCTGGTTTCGCACGTGGGATACCCTCCGTGGCATCGGTCGATCGGGCAATGGGGTAGTCATTGGATTGCTTCATCGGGAGACCTCGAAGATCGCAAGGCCCGGATAGTGGTCAGACGCCATGTCAGTCACGGGTGTGCGGACGACCCCATATGAAACAGCGCAAGCTGCAAGACCACTCGACGCTAAGATGTAGTCGCAACGCATCACGGCGAATTCGGTGCCGTTGAAACCTGCCGTGGGTACCGTCGGGATGTTGGAGCCGCCCAAGGCATGACCGACATCCACCCACCCAGCCGCTTCGAGCTGAGCCAGCACACGCCGATCCGCCGTTCGTAGGTCTTCGGCAAGATAACGAACGCGATAGTGGGCCGGGAGTTCATCGATTCCTTCCGGTTCCGGGTCGTGAGGCGAGGCTGAATTGAAGTCGCCGGTCAGCAGCGTAAGGCTTTCCGGCGCGGCGTGGACCGCCAGATATGCAGCCTCTCGGCGGCGCACGGTCGGGCCGTTGGGGCAGGGCACATGAAAGATCAGATTGAGACCTGAGCGCACTAATGGCCCGCCGGCATCATGCCCCTTCAAAGAGGTGCCGGCGAGTCCACAACCGCAGCCCCACCAACAATTTCAAATCGCCACAAATCACGCCAGTGGATTTCCAAAAACCGCCGCTCGCCCGAGCTCGTCTTCTATCTCGATCAACCGGTTGAACTTGGCAATGCGCTCGCTGCGGCAAACAGAACCGGTCTTGAGCTGCCCTCCTCCCATCGCAACGGAAAAGTCGGCGATGAAGGGATCTTCCGTTTCACCGGACCGGTGAGAGATCACAAACCCCCAGCCGGCCTTTCTGCACAGATTGATGGCCTCGATGGTTTCCGTAACCGTGCCGATCTGGTTGAGCTTGATGAGTACGGCGTTGGTTGATTTCTCGCGGATCCCTCGCTCGATAAACCGGGTATTGGTGACGTAATTGTCATCGCCAACGATCTGGATTCGACTGCCCAATACGGCGGTATGCTCACGGAAGCCATCCCAGTCGTTTTCGGCGAGGCCGTCTTCAATGGAGACGATTGGGTACTTCTCGACCCAGGACTCGTAGAAGGCCGTCATCTGGGCGCTTGTTTTCTTTCCTTGGCCGGACTTGCTTAGGTCATAGATCCCTCCATCGAAGAAGGAGCTCGCGGCAGGATCGAGGGCTATGGCGATGTCTTTTCCCGGTAGGTAACGAGCGGCTTCGATGGCCTCGATGATCACCTCGCAGGCCTCGTCATTGTATAATGACCCCCAAAAACTGGACCACGTGCTAGGGTGGATTGGCGGACCAACAGCGAGCATGTGGAGGTAGTAGATGAGCGAGACGAGGAAACGGTACAGCGGTGCTTTCAAGTTTCAATTAGCATTGGAGGCGGCGAAAGAGGGTAAGACGATCAA
>MNZR01000223.1:5250-6741 GCA_001873705.1 Syntrophobacteraceae bacterium CG2_30_61_12 | reverse complement strand
CGCCGGGCCGCTCAGCTCAGCATCACCGACCGGGTCTGCTGGCCGGGCTGGCAGGACCAGCCGGGTCCATTGTTCGATCTGGCCGACCTCTTCGTCTGCCCTTCCATCCGGGAAACCCTCGGCAACGTGATCCTCGAAGCCTGGGCCCATCGGCTACCGGTGGTGGCTACGGCCACTTCCGGCGCCCGCGAATTGATCCGCGACGGGGTCAACGGGCTGCTCTGCCCACGTCGGGATCCGGCGGCCCTGGCCGAACGCTGCTCGCTGCTGCTGCGCGAAGGCGCCGCAACCCGAGAAAATCTGGCCGCGGCCGGAATGACCAGTCTGATCAGCGCCCACTCACAGCCGGCGGTGGTTGCCGCTTATCGGGATATGTATTGGGAACTGATTCGAAAATACCGCTAGAGTCGAGACCGGCCTTGATCCCGGGTGCGGCATCCGCCAGACGCATTCTGATCATTCGCCCGAGCGCCATCGGGGACATCGTCATGGCTTCGCCGCTGCTCACGGCGCTACGCCGCACCGCACCGGACGCCCATATCGCCTGGCTGGTGGAACCGGCCCTGGCCCCATTGCTCACCGCCCATCCCGATTTGAACGAAGTGCTGGTGTGGCCGAAAGCGGCCTGGAAAGAATGGTTCAAGAGCGGGCGCTGGCTTCGACTGGCGTTGGAAATGGTCAGCTTTGCCGGGGAGCTTAAAAAGAGGCGCTTCGATCTTGCTCTGGATGTTCAGGGCCTGCTGCGCAGCCGCTGGCTGGCCTGGCTTTCCGGAGCGCCCGAACGGATCGGGTTCGAATCCCGCGAACCGGGTCGGTGGTTGCTCACCCGGCTGGTGTCACGCGGCCCGGAAAGCAAGGAAATGAGTTCCGAATACAAGCACCTGGCCGGGCTGCTGGGGCTCGACACCAGCGCCTTCGAGCCGCGCCTGGTGCCGGCCGGGGAAGATCGCCTCGGCGCTCGCCGCCTGCTGGCGGCGGCCGGCATCGCGGGCGATTTCGTGGTGATCGCTCCTTTCACCACCCGGCCGCAGAAGCATTGGCTGGAAGATCGTTGGGTCGAACTGAGCCTGCGGCTTCGGAACCGCTATTCATGGCCGCTGGTGATGCTGGGCGGTGCGGGCGACCGGGTGGCGGCGGCGCGAATCCGCCGGGCGGCGGATTCTGGACTGGTCGATCTGGCTGGCCGCACCAGTCTCGGTGAAGCGGCGGCCATCATCGAACGGGCCCGACTGGTGATCGGTGTGGACACCGGGATCGCCCACATGGGGGTGGCGTTTCACCGGCCGCTGGTGGTCCTGTTCGGGTCCACCTGTCCGTATCTCACCACGGCGCGGCCCACCACCCAGGTGCTGCATGCCGGATTCCCGTGCTCACCCTGCCGCCGACGGCCCACCTGCGACGGCCGCCACGACTGCATGGCGGCGCTTGAAGTGCCGGCGGTGCTGGCGGCCGGGGCGCGGGCCCTGGCAGTCGAGGAACCAAGGCCATGAA
>MNZR01000223.1:0-5119 GCA_001873705.1 Syntrophobacteraceae bacterium CG2_30_61_12 | reverse complement strand
CGCACCTGGAAGCGGTTTCGGCAGGGGTGCGGATCATGGCGCTGCCGGTTGCTCATGTGAACAGCGCCTTTCTCCCCTTGTGTGCTTATCTGGTTCGCCATCACCCGGATGCGATTCTCTCCGATAAGGATCGGGTCAATCGGCTGGTGCTTTGGGCTCGCAAATGCACCGGCGTACCGGCCACGGTGGCGGTTCGCATCGGCACCACGGTGAGCGCCAACCTGAGTCGTCGCGGCTGGCTGCGGCGCCGCCTGGAACTCGCTTCGATCCGTTGGTGGTACCGCTGGGCCGATCGAGTGATCGTGCCCTCCGAAGGAGCGGCCCGCGATCTGACGGCCATTTCCGGGCTCGGGCCGCCGCGGCTGGAAGTGATCCCGAGCCCGGTGGTCGATCACCGCATCGCGGCGGCGGCCCGGGAACCCAGCGGCCATCCCTGGCTGGATGCGGGTGATCGGCCGGTTTTGGTGGCGGTGGGGGAACTCAGCGCACGCAAGGATTTTTCCACCCTGGTGCGCGCTTTTGCCCTGGTTCGCCGGGTGCTGAATTGCCGCCTGGTGATCCTTGGCGAAGGCGCTAAGCGACGCCGACTGGAACAGTTGGCGCGGGAACTGGACCTGGAAGATAGCGTGAGTTTGCCGGGTTTTGTGACCAATCCCTATGCGTACATGAAACGAGCGGCGCTGCTGGTCTTGTCTTCGGTGTGCGAAGGCATGCCGGTGGTGCTGGTGGAAGCCCTGGCCCTGGGGGTCCCGGTGGTGGCCACCGATTGCCCCAGCGGTCCGCGGGAAATTCTGGACCAGGGGCGCCTCGGCGGCCTGGTGCCGATGAAGGATCCGGAAGCGATGGCCGCTGCCATCCTCCAGGCCCTGCGGGAACCCGTCGATTCCCGGTTGTTGCGGGAAGCGGTGCAACCCTACGGGGTCACCGCAAGCGCCCGCCGTTACGCCGCCGCGCTCGGCTTCGAGCTGAACTGAGGCGGTGATCGTCGTTGCGGCCAATGCGCAAAGCTCTCACCATAGAGGCACAAGAACACCGAGAAAAATCTTGGGCCTTCTCTGTGTCCTCTGTGTCTCTGTGGTAGATGCTGTTTGCAATGGCCCAACCATATCAAGACCTGAACTGACCCGATCCGATTCGAACCGCCCCTCTCCGCGGGGTTTAGCCCGAGGATTGAGCTCATCCGCTATGCCGTTTGTTGCTGATCTGAAATCGTTGCGTTTATGGAAATTCCCGGCCCTCGGCGCCGGGTCCGGTCCTTTGCTCGGACTCCTGCTGCTCTCGCTTTGGATCAAGTCGGCCCTGGTCTGGAAGCTCGGCGGCTACAGCCCCGATTCCGCCCTCTACATCGCGGCCGCCTCCCATTTTGAAGCCGGTTCCTGGGCCGCGGGTTTTGCCGTTTATCCGCTGCCGGTCCTCTCTCTCTTGCTGGCTTTGCTGCACCGCTGCTTGGGGAGCTGGGAAGCGGCCGCCTACCTCTGTTCGGTGGTACCGGCCGTATTGACCCTGGTGCCCATTTATCGGCTCACCACCGATCTGTTCGATCGGCGGGCGGCGTTCTGGGCCGCGGCGGCTTTCGCTCTGTCACCTTACCTGAACAAATTCGGCGCCGAACTCATTCGCGATCCCTTGTTTCTCTTTTGTTTCACCTGGGCTGTAGCCCTGGCCGCGCGCTTTCTGATCACCGAAAGCAAGCTCTCGCTGCTCGGCTGCATGATCATGTTTTGGGCTTCCCTGCTGTTTCGAATCGATGGGGTGTATCTGTTCCCGGTGCTGCCGGTGCTGCTGCTGGGCCTGGCCTGGGTTCAGCCGCGGCGGCGCGCCGGGTTAATGAAAGCGGCGCTGCTCTGGGTGGGACTGCCGATGATTGTGCTGGCGGCGGTCGCTTGGCTTTTTCCTGATCAATGGCTGGCCGTCACCCAGGGGGATTTTATCACGAGGCGGTTGCGGGACCTGCTGTCGCTCCGTTTTCTCGATCATTACCGAGCGATCTACCAGGGGCTGACAAATTTGGAAGCAGCCGATCAGGGGTGGGCCGGCGGGCTGTTCCCCGAGATGGCCAGGCATTACCTGCTGGTCCTTTACGGGCTGCTGCTGATCGAATATTTTCTGCGGCTGCTGTTCGTTCCTTACGCGCTGCCGCTTGCGGTCGGCCTGTGGATGCCGGGCCACGAGCGGGCACGATGGCTGCCGCCGGCCGCCGCGTTCGGTTTCGGGCTGGTGAGCTACCTCTATCTGCTCCAGGAAGGCTGGATCGCCAAGCGCTACCTGTCGCTGCTGGTGGTCCTGGCGACGCCTTATGTGGGTCGGGGCATGGTCGCATTGCTCGAGGCCGCGTCCCGCTCCCGGTGGCTGCGGGCGGTGGCGATGGCCGCGGTGGCCGGTTTTTTCCTGCTGCCGCTCTGGGCGTCGGCCGGTCTGGCGCTGGAAAACGCCGATTCCGCCCTGCGCCCGGCCGGTCAATGGATCGCCGCCCAAAAATCATGGCGGAGCGCGAAGATTTACAGCACCGACAACCGGGTCCTGTTGTACGCCGGCCGCATCGCCGACATCCCCACTTGGGAAAGTCATGGGGACCTCAAAGCGCCGTTGCGGTCGATCCACGATTCCAAAAAGCTGGTCCTGGTGGTGGTGGAAACGGAAAATCGATCGTTTCAAGATACCCTGTCGGATTTGAAAAATTTCAGCGAGGCCCGCTACTTCAAAGGTCGGCACCGGCGTGTTATGGTGCTGTGTCGGCCGGGAGCGGGCGGTGTCCCGGAGTGAAGTCGATTCCTCAGTGGGTTTCCCGGTCGGTTCCCGGCCCGCCGGACGGCGCCGAGCCTGGGCGGGGCCTGCGGCGCCGCGCCGGCAATGGCTGGTGAACTCTCAGGACGGTAAGGAGGAAATCATGGGCGTGAAAGTCACCTGGTACAGTCATGCATGTGTTCTGATCGAAGTGGACGGCACCCGGTTGCTGGTGGACCCGTTTCTCACCGGCAATCCCCTGGCACCGGTCACGGCGGATCAGGTGGCCGCCGATTTCGTGTTTGTTTCCCACGGCCACGGCGACCATGTGGGCGATACCGTGAAGATCGCCCAACGCACCGGGGCTACCGTGGTGTCCAACTTTGAGATTTACAACTGGCTGGCCGCCCAGGGCCTGACCAAGCTGCATCCCCAGCACATCGGCGGCGGCTTCGATTACCCCTGGGGACGGGCGAAGCTGACCATTGCCCACCATGGTTCGGCGCTGCCGGACGGTTCCTACGGCGGTAATCCCTGCGGCTTCCTGTTCCATGCGGCGGGGAAGAAAATCTATCACGCCTGTGATACGGGTCTCTTCTACGATATGAAACTGATCGGCGAAGAAGGGATCGACCTGGCCATTCTCCCCATCGGCGATAATTTCACCATGGGGCCCGACGACGCCCTGCGCGCCGTGAAACTGATCGAACCGGCGCTGGTTCTGCCGATCCACTACAACACCTTCGACCTGATCAAGCAGGATGCAATCGCCTGGAAAGCACGGGTGGAGCGGGAAACCCCGGCCCATGTCATGCCCTTGAAGCCGGGCGAATCGCTCACCCTCTGATCGGAAACCTGGTCCCTGGCGGCGGCCGGATCGGGGAATCGGTGGGGTCGGGCAAACGCACGTGATTCGGCTTCGATCCCCGCCGCAACAGCCCGCACTCGATTTTCATCGACCACTTTCCGAGGGTGAGGCGGTTTCACCAGACGAAATCCGGCCGTCTCGGTAGATCCGCGCATACTTGATCTCGCCGCCCCAGACTTCGCGAATCACTTGTGCCAGGGTATCCTGATTGGGGTGAAAGGGATCGTGAAAATTGCGCCGGTCCCGGGTGAGATCATTATCGTAGTTGAAATCATAAACCGTCGCCAGGCCGGCCATATCCCGGAGGAAGCGGTCCCGGTGGGCCTCCAGGTGGAACCGGCGGACCCGGTCCTGAAGATCCAGGTGGGTCGGGAACACCACCAGGGTCAGGCGGATGCCCTTGCGCCGGCAGTAATCGGCGATTTCCCTTAGCTGGTTGTAGGCATGTTCGGGATAAGCGTAGTTAGAATAATGACCGGTGTAGGTGTCGATGATCTTCTGCCAGTCCTGAGCGCTGGCCGTCGCGGCAACCGTCTGCCCGGGGGGTGCCGCGGCCACCTGCTTGGTGGCCGCCTGGAGTAGCGGTAGGGTCCAGGCTTTCAGCACCTGCAGGAAGCTCTTGCGCACCCAGCCACGGGTGAAATAATAAAGCGGATTGTGGAGAACGGCTGTGGGTTCGCTCAAATAGTCTCTCTCCATCGTCTGATGGTAGGCGTAGAAGCTCACTCCGATCACCACGTTCCGCAGTTCCACCAACTGGTTGGCGAACCAAAATAGTTCCGTGCTGGTATTGTAAACGCCGCCGGCGATAGCCAGATTGAAGACACGGGTGCCGGTGAGATGTACGACTAGGTTTGGATTAATCAGGTAAGGCCTGGAATCCCCCAGGAGAATGTTCGGGCAGGGGGTGCGGCGGAAGTGAATCATCTTCCACAGAGCGTTTTCCACCGGCCACAGCCCGCCTTCAGTGCAGAAAGTCCACTCTTTAGTAACGGTCGCTACCGGTCCGGAGCCATGGAAATATTCATACGGGTCGATCAGCACCAGGAACAAGGCATAAGCCAGGAAGGGGCTTGCAAATAGACCGACTCTCAGCAGGAACTTTTTCATCCCCGGGACCTAAAACTGAAAGTAAATGAATGTCTTGGCCTCCTGATAGAAGGCGCTAATGCCGGCAATCAGGAGGTAATAGCAGGCCCAGCGCGCCGCCGTCGGCAGTCGATCGAGTTCGAGCGGCGTTTCCTGGTCGCCTTGCAGCCATTCCGCCGCCAGCAATAAGGCCACCAGGGCGAGCGTGACGAGCGCGTCCCGGGAAAAAGCCGGCCGCCGCAGGTCCCACGCGCACATTCTCGCCAGATATTCCAGTGCCTGCGTCATGCTTGCCGAACGGAAAAACACCCAGGTGCCGGTAACGAGCCAGAAGGTGCCGAACATCCGGGCCGCGGTCTTCAGCGCCGCCAACGGTCCGCCGGCCGCAGCCGCGCCGGCGGGGGCAATCCGCGGCTTCCGGGCGGAAAAAATCGACGG
>MNZR01000334.1:2132-5223 GCA_001873705.1 Syntrophobacteraceae bacterium CG2_30_61_12 | reverse complement strand
GCACCGGGTTTCCGGGTTCGGGGTAAATTAGCCGAGCACCGGGTTTTTGGGCTCGGCTGATGCCGCCGATGCGGCGTCCGCGGCGCGCTTCACCCGGCGGAGGCGGGCCAGCACCACCGCATTCGTATGGATCACCAGAACCAGCAGCGCCGCCAGGGGCGCAAGCGGCGACAGCAGGCTCAGCCAGGCGGCCACGATCATGACCGTGGTGCGAGTGCCTTTGCTGGCCAGGGTCGGGCGGCCCAGATCGAGGCCCAGGGTTTCCGCCCGGGCCGTGCCGTAGCTGATGAGATTGCTGCCGATCAGGGCCAGGGCGCCGAGGCCCACCAGGACGCCCGGGGGCAGGGGTGCCGGCAACCGAATCAGGTAAATGCCGAGGCCGATCACCAGAGCGCCGTCGGCGTAGCGATCCAGGACCGAATCCCAGAAGGCGCCGGCCCTGGTCTGAGTCCCGGTAAGGCGCGCGAACTGGCCATCGACCCCGTCCAGGACCTGGGCCAGAGCGGCCAAACAGCCGGCGGTAAAAGCCCAGCCGAGGGCCAGCACCAGGCCGGCCAGGACCCCGATGGCGGCCGCCGTGACCGTGATCATCCAGGGCCGCAGTTGCTGATGTTGGGCCAGGTGCGGGGTGATCCGCGCGGACAGACGGATCTTGATCCATTTGAGCACAAAGAGATCGGTGGGTTTGGTTCGCCAGTCGGAAGCAGATGTTGCGGTGGTGGCGGAGGGGATGGATGCCATGGAATCCTCGGGTGAGCGGGTGCCCTGCAAAGGGGTTTCGGTGCCGGTAACGAGTGACCCATTGTGCCGTAAAGCGAAGACTCTGGCAAGACCGAGCGATGCGCGGGTGCTAGTCAAACCGCTGGGAGAAAGCGTTACCGGTTCGAGGACAGTATGGCATTCGCGCTGAGCTTGATGTCTTCAGCCCGCTGCTTTCGCAGTGCGCCCGTAAGGGCGTTCAACGCCTACCGGCTGGCCCTGGACCGAGCTTACGGATGCGCTGTCAGCGCCTGACGGCGCCACTACGAGCCCAACCCATCTGGATTGCACCCCGTGACGCCGACGCGGCCGCTTGCACCGAAGACGCCGATGCCGCGAGAGGGAGGGGCGGAGCGGCACAACCGACGGCAGCGTGAGGACGGGCGCTTCGGCATCGCGATCGCCGCCGCCGGGCGTATTTTCCCGCGCAAAATCGCTTCGATGCACACCCTAGAAGAGACTTTGTGAAAATTAGCGTTGACAGTGGGAATTACCTGGCTAATATTGCAATCCCTGATGCGCCGGAGTGGCAAGCTGGAACCCAGTGGGAATCTGTTCTCGAGCGGAAGCGGATGGCGAGTGGATGATGCGGCGAGCGGCCCTGTTTCAAAATCCGTCCAAAGATCTCAGTGCTGCTGAAAAGCAGCAACTCCAAGCGGTTATCGACCGTTATCGCGGCCAACAAGGGGCCCTCCTGCCGCTCCTGCACGAAGCCCAGAACATCTGCGGCAACTGGGTGCCGGCCAATGTCCTGACCTGGATTTCCGACGAATACGATGTTCACCTGAGTTACCTCTACGGCATCACCACCTTCTACACCATGTTTTCGCTCCAACCCCGGGGCCGCTATGTAGTGCGGGTGTGCGAATCGCCCACCTGCCATATCCTGGGCGCGGAAACGATCGTCGATGTTCTGACCGAAGTGCTCGGGGTGGCGGACGGCGAAACCACCGCGGACGGGCTCTTCACCCTGGAACGTTCGTCCTGCCTCGGGGTCTGCGAAGTGGCCCCGGCCATGCAAATCAATGAAGTGGTTTGGGGCGATCTCGACCGCGACAAAATCACTCGCATCCTCGATCAATACCGCCGCGGGGAAGCGCCGGATTACCGGACCCTGAAGGCTTCCGGCGGGGTGCTCGGAACCGACCAGGATCCTCACCACCGGCGAGTGCTGCTCAACGGGGTCGGGGAAATCGATCCGGAAAGCCTGGACGATTACCAGAACATCGGCGGCTACGAAGGGCTCCGCAAAGCCCTCAAGATGACTCCCGAACAGGTGGTGGAGGTCGTCAAGAATTCCGGGCTCAAGGGCCGCGGCGGGGCGGGTTTCCCCACCGGGCTCAAGTGGTCCTTCACGCTGCCGATCAAGGTCCCGGAAAAATTCGTGATCTGTAACGCCGACGAAGGCGAGCCGGGCACTTTCAAAGACCGCTACATCATGGAAGGCAATCCGCACCGGCTGGTGGAAGGCAACATCATCGCCGGCTACGCGGTGCAGGCATGCAAGGCCTACATTTACGTGCGCGGCGAATACGCTCTGTCCATATACCGGCTGCGGCGGGCGGTGGATCAGGCGCGGGAGCGGGGTCTGCTGGGCAAAAACATCCTGGGCAGCGGCTTCGATTTCGAAATCGAGGTGCGTTCCGGGGCCGGGGCCTACGTTTGCGGCGAAGAAACCGCGCTGATCGAATCGATCGAGGGATTGCGCGGCAATCCCCGGGTGAAGCCGCCGTTTCCCGGGGTGCGCGGGCTGTGGCAGCAGCCGACCGTGGTGAACAACGTGGAAACCCTATCCAATGTGCCGGCCATCATCGCCAACGGGGCCGACTGGTACCGGTCCTTCGGCACCAAGGAATCGCCCGGAGTGAAGCTCTACCAGATCTGCGGCCACGTCAACCACCCGCGGATCGTGGAAGCCCCGATCGGGCTGAGTCTCCGCGAGTTGATCGAAAACTACGGCGGCGGCATGCGCGACGGCATCCCGTTCAAGATGTGCCAGACCGGGGGCGCTTCGTTCGGCTTTTTCACCGCCGAACATCTCGATACCCCGATGGACTACGGTCCGATGCAGAAGCGCGGCGGCGCGCTCGGTTCCGGCACCATGCTGGTAATGAACGAAAAGACCTGCGTGGTGGATGTGGTCCGCAACATTCTGTATTTTTTCCAGCACGAATCGTGCGGCTTCTGCGCTCCCTGCCGGCGCGGCACCCGGGTGCTCTACGACACCATGAGCCGGGTGGCCCTGGGCCGCGGCCGGGAAGCCGATCTCGAACTGATGATCGATCTGGCCCAGACCATGTCGGCCACGGCCAACTGCGCTCTGGCCATGTCA
>MNZR01000334.1:0-2107 GCA_001873705.1 Syntrophobacteraceae bacterium CG2_30_61_12 | reverse complement strand
TCGAACGATTCAAGGACGAATATCTGGCCCACATCCGCAATCAGGCCTGCCCGTTGGGCGCCTGCCGCTGATCGGCCACGTTTTAAAGCCTAGCCATCGAGGTCGCCGATGACCCTCACTTACCTGCCCGCGCTCATCTACCTGCTGCTCACCGTGGTGGTGATCGGTGCCGTGCTGGGTCTGTCCGCGCTGGTCGGTACCCGGCGGGTGACCGTGGAAAAGATGCTGCCCTACGAATGCGGGGTGGACCCCATCGGTAGCCTCGAGGTCCACTTTCCCATCCGGTTTTACGTGGTGGCGATGCTGTTCATCATTTTCGACATCGAAACCGTGTTTCTCTATCCCTGGGCGGTGGTGTTCGGCCGTCTGGGTCTGCTCGGGCTGGTGGAAATGATTCTGTTCACCGCGGTGCTGCTGATCGGGCTGCTCTATCTGGTGCGCAAGGGTGCGTTGGAATGGGAATAGAACAACACATCGACAATCGGATCGTCACCACGACCCTGGAAAAGGTGGTCAACTGGGCGCGTAAATCCTCCGTTTGGCCGGCCACTTTCGGGCTCGCCTGTTGCGCCATTGAAATGATCTGCACGGCGGCCAACCGGTTCGATATCGCCCGGTTCGGCATGGAAGCATTTCGGGCCTCGCCACGCCAGGCCGATCTGATGATCGTGGCCGGCACCGTGACCTGGAAGATGCTGCCGTCGGTGATCCGGATTTACGAACAGATGCCGGAACCCAAATGGGTGATCGCCATGGGTTCGTGCACCGAATCGGGCGGGATCTTCCGCAGCTACGCGGTAGTCCAGGGGATCAACCGGTATCTTCCGGTGGACGTGTACGTGCCGGGCTGTCCGCCGCGGCCGGAAGCGCTCCTGTTCGGGATCATGAAGCTCCACGAAAAGATCCTGAAAGACCCGTTTCTCACCAAGAAATACGCGCACCTGGAATTCCCGCGGGCGACCGCGGCGGGAAAGGAAGGCGAGCTGAAATGAGCGAACAGCAGACCCAGGCCTGGCTGGACGAACTGTGCGCGGCGCTGCCGGCGGGCGCTCTGTTGGGGCGGGAAAGCTTTCGCGGCCAACACAGCCTGCTGGTCGATCCCGGTTTGTTGGTGAGCGTCATGAAACTGCTCAAGGACCGGGGCGGGTTCCGCTACCTCGCCGACCTCACCGCGCTCGATCGGCTGCCCCGGGAACCCCGCTTCCTGCTGGTCTATCACCTGTGGAACCACGCCGAACGGCGTCTCATCCGGGTCAAGACCGAAGCCCGCGGCGAACCGCCCACGGTGCTTTCGGTGACCGCGCTCTGGACCACCGCCAACTGGCACGAACGCGAATGCTACGATCTGTTCGGAGTGGAATTCCGGGGCCATCCGGATCTGCGGCGGATCCTCACCGCGGACGGCTGGGTGGGGCATCCGCTGCGCAAGGATTATCCCACCATGGGGCCGCCCGAGGTGCAGAACTGGGTGCCGCCGCGGTATGCTCCGCCGGCGCCGGCCGCAACGCCCGCCGGCGATGAGGGAGCGGCAAGCTGATGGCGCGCTCGGACACCCTGGTGCTCAATATCGGGCCTCAGCATCCGAGCACTCACGGAGTGCTGCGGGTCAAGGTGGAACTCGACGGCGAAGTGGTGGTCAAGTGCGAACCGGTGATCGGTTATCTGCATCGCGGCATCGAAAAATTGATGGAAGCCCGCACCTATCACCAATGCCTGCCGCTCACCGATCGCATCGATTACCTGGCCGGGGCCGCCAACAACCTGGGCTTCGTGCTGGCGGCGGAAAAGCTGCTGGATCTGGAAGTGCCGCCGCGGGCGCGTCTGATTCGGGTGATGGTCGCCGAACTGACGCGGATCTCGAGCCATCTGTTCTGGCTCGGTACCCATGCCCATGATCTCGGCGCCATGACCCCGTTGTTTTACGCCTTTCGCGAACGCGAACAGATCATGGATCTGTTCGAAGCGGTAGCCGGCGGCCGGTTGTTCCCCTGCCATTTCCGGGTCGGCGGGGTGGCTCGCGACCTCCCCGAGGGCTGGGTCGAAACCACCCGCGCCTTCGCCCGCGCTTTCCCGGAAAAATTGCGCGATTGCGAAACCCTGCTGACCA
>MNZR01000352.1 GCA_001873705.1 Syntrophobacteraceae bacterium CG2_30_61_12 | reverse complement strand
TTGCCGCCTTCTTCGCCGGGGCCTTTCTTAAAGAACAGCCCGCCCTTGGTTTCGATGCTGCCCATCAGGGCGTTTAAGATGAAGAGTGAGCGCCGGAAATAGACCTCGTTGGGATGGCCCGCGCCCCGGTAGCCATAATGGAACACCACCGCTGGTTTGTCCTTGCTCACCGTGCGCGCCAGTTTGACGATTTCTTGGGCCGGGATCCCGGTTTCCTGCTCGGCCCATTCGGGGCTGTAGGGGCGGATGAAATCGTGCAGGGCCGGCATGCCCTGGACCCAGCGATTGACGAATTCAGGGTCATAGAGCTTTTCGTCCAGAATCACGTGAATCAGGGCGTAGTTCAGAGCCAGATCGGTTCCCGGGCGAATCATGAAATAGCGGTGGGCCTTGGTGGCGGTGATGGTGACCCGGGGGTCGATATAGGTCAGTTGGGCACCGTTTTCCATGGCCTGGGTGAAAGCGCCCACCGGCTTCACCTCGATCGCTTCGAAAAAGTTGCGGCCGTACAGCACCAGGTGCTTTACGTTCTTGTAATCAATGCTGATTTGAGCGTCGGTGTAGCCGAACAGAGAACGCGCCGCCACGTTGACCGAACCCTTGCACAGGGCGTCGTGGGTGAAGTGGTTGGGGGAACCGAGCGCGCGCAGGAAGGTCTTGCTCACATGGGTGGCGAGTTGAGTGCGCTCGCCCAGAACAAGGCTGTGACCCCCATGCTTTTCAATGATCGTCTTGAGCTTCTCCGCGACGTAGTCGAGCGCTTCGTCCCAACTCGCCTTGCGCCATTCACCGGAACCCCTGGGGCCGCTTCGGATCATCGGCGATTGTACCCGTTGCGAATCGTTCAGAAGGGCGATCCCGGCCGCGCCGCGCGGGCACAGGTTGCCTTCCATCCCGGCCACGTGCGGATTGCCTTCGATCCATTTGACCTCGCCGTTTTCCACCAGCACCCGAATGGGGCAGCGGATGGAACACATGAAACACAGGCTGTAGACTTCGTTTGACATGCCTTCATCCTTTCTGTCTTTCTGTAGCGCTCAACCAACTTGTGAGTAAAGCCCTATGGGTCCAAAACGATCATCGGGCCTGTTCCAAAGCCAGGGCACTTGCGACCCGCTGTTCCAGTTCGTCAAGTTCTAGTGGTTTCACCAGATAAGCATCGATGCCCTGCCCGATCGCCAGGTTGGCCGCTTCGACCGAAGAGGTCCCGACAATCATGATCACCTTCATGAACGGGTCGCGCAGGCGCATGGCTTTCAGCAGTGAGATCCCGTCCGTCGATTGCAGCTTGATGTCCAGGATGGCCAGGTCGGGCACATTGTCATCCAGCCAACGCATCGCGGCTTCCACTTCGGTGAATCCGAAAACCCGGTGCCCGTCAGCCGAAAGGATTCGTTCCATGAGGCGACAAGCATCTGTTTCGTCATCGATCACGAGGATAAGAGCCATTCCATGCTCCACATCAATGCACACCGGCAGTTCCGACCCGCTTAGCTAAAGGCAATTTCCATACCATGGATCGATCGCATCCGGGTCCGGGCACTGATCGTGGAAACCGGCAATCCCCTGCCGCCTTGAATTCCAGTCGGCACGCGCAGACTGCGGAAAATAGCGGAAAAACGCGGGACCGATGGAGGTTGTGCAGCCGATATGGGTGCACGATGGAGGCAGAATGGAACGGAACAAAGGCCGGAACAAAATCTCGGTGGATGGAAATCGCAATAAAAATAATGCAGGGAATAAAAAATATGTCGCATCCACTAACCACTGATGAATACAGTGGAAATGAATCCTTGGCAAGATGTGGTGCAATCATTTCTTGCACCTGACTGGGCTGCGACGGCGTTGCGGATGATGTGCAAACAATTCCTTGCCAGGCTGTCCCTGACGATCGAGGGTCCGGATCGGGCCCATGGGCAAGCACGGAACCGTTGATCGTTGGGCACCGGGGCGGGATTGCCGGTGTCGGATCGATACTGGATGCGGCGGTCGGTCGGAGTCGATGCCGGCGGATTCATCCTTTCATGGAACTGGCACAAGGCTTGCTCACTCCATTAGGCGCGAGTTGTTCGCATCGTAATTTTCGAGTGATGAGCGATGTTTTTCGAGTGGTGTTAGGAGGATACGTCATAATAAGGAAAGGGGGGGATGGTTCGGTTGGCTTTAGCATCACGGATTTTGATTAGCCGCATTATTAACAATCGAAACTCATAGGATGAACATCATGAATAAGAAAAAATTTCTTGTCTGGACCTCCGTGTTGATTCTGTTGAGCGTTATGTCCTTGGCCTTGGCTCAGCAGCAGCCCCAGCAGCCCGCCGCGTCACCCCAGTCGGCCGCGGCCCAACCCCAGGCAACCGCCACGGCGGAAAAGGTCGGCGATACGCTGGGACTACCCGGAAAATTAGGGATTGCCGTCTCCAAGGCGACCAAGGGCTCGGGGACGGGTCTCATCGATCCGGCTGCCGAACGGGGGTATATGGGCATCCCAGGGGCTCCCAAGCTGAATCCGATCGTCGGTTTCTTGTGGGCCATCTGGGTGGGTTGGATTTTTTCCACCGTGGGCGCATTTGGCGGAATCATGGCCGGGGTCGGTCACATGACCATTTACGGTCTCGGCAATTATGCAAAAAGCTTCAAAACGACCGCTCCTGATTTGAACAAGATGGTCACGGACAGCATCCGGGTTTCCAACCAGTGGCTCGTGGGGCTTTCGGCCCTCGTCTCCAGCGTCAACTACGCCAAGCAAAAACGTATGGTACCGGCGCTCGGCTTTTTCCTGGGGGTCGGGGCCTTGTTTGCGACCTTGCTGGTGGTTTTCACCACCGCCGGCAAGATCAAGTTCTCCCAATATCAAGGGTGGTTCGGATTGGTCGTGTTTGTGATCGGTGGATTCATGGTCTATAAGATGACGCCTGCCGGAACGAAGGGAAAGAAAGCGGCCAAGGAAGCGGCCGCCGCCTTTCAGGAGGCGGTGAAGAAAAAAACCGATATCACCGCGCAGGGCGTGAAGACCTTGGGGTGGGGCCTGGCAAAAATCGAGATCTCGTTTTTCGGTCAGACTTTCTCTTTTAGCCCGATTTGGGCTTTTGTCGGCGGCTTCTTCATCTCGGCCCTGGCGTCCTTCCTCGGCATCGGCGGTGGATTCCTGTATGTTCCGTTCCTGACCAGCGTGGTGGGGTTGCCCATGTATGTCGTGGCGGGCACCTCGGCCCTGTCCGTGTTGATCGGCATGATCTTCGCCATCTTCAACTTCATGGTGTTGAAGGGCGTCATGGTCCACTGGTCTCTGATCGGGGCCGAACTGGTCGGTATCTTTATCGGTTCGATGATCGGTCCGAGGACCGGTAAGTATATTCCGCCCAGGGTTTTGACGTCGATTTTCATTGTGCTGGCTGTCTATATCGGGACCAAATACACACTGGCCGGATTTTTTGCGATCAAGCTTCCCTTCTAAGCTGTTTTTCCGTCATCGCTTTGCGCGGGTTCAGGGTCGAATGGCAGCGGGTCCGGCCCTGAACCCAGCGGTCAGCACGCAGCCCACCTAACCGTCATGCACGTCTTGCAAATAGGCAATGGCGATTGCCCCCGACCGATGTGAGTCTCGAACTGGATGGATATGCATACCTTTTTGACAACAGCCTTTGATTATGCGGACGGTTTTCTCATCTTGTTTTTCCGAATCACCGGCTACGCTTTTATCGATTATCTTATCGGCACGCTGGTTCTTGGCTTTCTCTGCGTGATTGTGGGCGAGTTGAGCATTTCCTTGGCCATTCGGTTCAACAAATCTTATCTGGATTCCATGTCGAGGGAGATGAAGGAAAAGGAACAGCTCTCCATGCAGGCTTATCAGGTCGGAGATAAGGATGGCTACAAGGCTTTGAACAAGGAGGCCACCGATGTTTGGGGGAAGTATTTTTTCACCATGGTGGCTTATTCCGCCGGGATTCTATGGCCCATACCGTTTGCCTTGGGGTGGATGCAAACCCGGTTCCAAGCCGTCGAGTTCCCCTTGGCATTCCCCCTGTCGCTGATCTTTGGTTCCACGGTGGGCTACACCTTTACGTTCATCCCCCTATACATTCTTGCCAGGATCGCTTTCAAATACCTGAGACCTCGATTGCCCTACTTCAAGGGTGTCCAACAGATGCTGGATCAGCAGTCCCACTGAGGGAGTCCAGTTCACCGGGACGCGGTCTCTCGATCGCGCCATCATTCCGATGCTTCTATTTCATGGAGTCGGCGATGGCGGATGTGAGCCTTTCTCGCGCGGATTCCCGATAGCTTCGATTGATTCGTCGCGCTTCCCGCGCCTCGTCCAGAAAATATTCAAGCAGTATCGGACCTTGCTCGTCGTTTCGACCGATCCTATGATCCTCCTGAATTTTCGCCAGCACTGCCAGGATGCCATAGGTGTACAGGCTGAGGGTGCTGAGCCGGCGCAGATAGAATTCCCGTTTCGCCAGGTCTTTCTTGTGCAGCACCGGACCCAGCAGGAGCATCCAGCGGATCGTGCGGGCGTTGGCGCGAGCCAGTCGGGCGGCGCGTTTCAGGGTCTTGTCCCGATAGGCCAGGGGCCAGTCCATGCGGCAGCTGACGAAGTTCCAGATCGAGGCCAGTTGCCCACGCCGGTTGCCCTTGAGAGCGGCCGCTTCCCGGGCCAGGCGCCGGAACGCGAACAGGGCCGGGTAGATCGAATGGATTTCGGTGGTGCCTTCGAAGATGGTGGTGACCCGGAAGTCCCGCATCCGTTTTTCATAGGGGTTGGTGCCGAGGTACCCGGCGCCGCCGGCGACCTGCAACGCATCGTAGAGGGTGTCCCAGGCGCGGGTGGTGCCGAACAGCTTGCAGTGGGAACTTTCGATGGCCACGTTGCGAATCGGATCGTCGTTGAGCAGGGCCGCGGCAAAGGTGTTCATGGCCCGGCTGACGAAAGCGTGCACTTTGGCCCTGGCGATTTTTTCCTGGATCAGCGGGAAGCTCGCGATGGGTAAGCCGAACTGGATCCGGGTCCGGGCCCGCTTCACCATGTCTTCGGTCGAGCGCTCCATCATGCCGACCGAGGCGGCTCCCAGGCCGAGGCGTCCATAATTCAGGATGGTCATGGCGATCTTGAAGCCGTCGCCGGGCTCTCCCAGCAAATTGGCCTTGGGCACGCGCACGTTGTCGAACTGAATGGCGGCGGTGGAGCTGGCCTTGAGGCCCATCTTCGGCATGTCTTTACCGATCTTCACCCCGTCCCAGGCGGTTTCCA
>MNZR01000296.1 GCA_001873705.1 Syntrophobacteraceae bacterium CG2_30_61_12 | reverse complement strand
GGAGAGCCCCGCGGGCGATCAGTTCCTTGATCAGCAAGCCCGCCATGATGGTTTTACCGGCGCCCGGGTCGTCGGCCAGCAGGAAGCGCAGTGGCTGGCGTGGCAGCATGGCTTCATAGACCGCGGTGATCTGGTGGGGCAGCGGATCCACCAGCGAGGTGTGAACGGCCAGCACGGGGTCGAACAGGTGTGCCAGGCGGATCCGATGCGCTTCGGAAACCAGGCGGAACAGCGCCCCGTCGCCGTCGAAGCTCCAGGGCCGGCCTTGTTCCACCAGATCGAGCCGGGCCTGGTCGGTTCGATAGAGCAGTTCGTTCGCCACCTTACCAGTGGGTGTCTTGTAAGTGAGTTCCAGGGCCTCGGAACCGAACCACTGGACGCTCACCACAGTGACCAGGCAGTCCGGAAGAACGCCTCGCACCGCGGCATTGGGTTGTAGATCTTCGAATCGGATCATTCACGGCCTCCCGAGACCAGGCTGGTAGGATCGCATCGTCTCGAACCTGTCAGTCCTAGAAATCCGGTCAAACACGTCCCGAGGGCCGTTCAGATTGAATTGACCACCTTCAGATCGGCGAAATAGGTCCGGTAGAGCCCAAGATCCCGCGAAAGAAGACAGTCTGCCTGCACCAGGGCATGGGCGCCGATCAGAAAATCCGCCAAGACGTGGAGTCGCTTGCCGAGAATTGTCCCGCATTCTGGGCAGGACACTTCGAAGGCATGGCCGCACTTGCCGCATAACAGCCTGCTCCGGGCGCTTCTCCTCGAATATTCCGCCCACCGCGAACCCGCCAGAAAAAGCGCGCGGTCATTGGAAGAGACGACCTTCATCCCGGTGTCCGCAAGAAAGCACCCGAGTTCCTCCTCGGTGGGGAAACCGGCCGCGAGTTCGGCGAAAACGACCTCGCAAATGATCAGTTTCCCCTTTGCCAAATGACGGTCCAAAAGCACCTTTGACGACTCGCTGAAGGGTTCGCCCGGGATCAGGAGATCCAGAATGATGTTGGTGTCAACCGACGTTATCATGGCCGCGAGCCTCCCTTACCAGGTCGTCGCTGCGCTGTCCCTGCAAGTGCTTCAGCTTGCCCACCCATTTATCGAAGGGAGATTCGGTGACCACTTTACGGATGACGATCAGGTTGTCTTGCTCCTCGAAGCCCAACTCCTCGCCGGGATGGACTCCGAGCTTTTCCCGGATCTTCTTCGGAAGAGTGATTTGTCCTTTGGAAGTGATCTTTGCCGTGATCATGAAGCACCTCGCGGTAAGGAATAATAATCCTTACTTTTATTGTAAGGAACAGACGGTAACGTGTCAACGCCTATTGGGCGGGGAGGGAAAAACATGAAAAAGGTTAAGCGGATGGATCGTTCTCGGCTGAACCCGCCCGCTGCCGAAACTGTTCGCCGGCGTTGCGCGCCAGGGCGGCGTAGCGGTAGACCGAGTGAAGAAACTTGCCGTAAGGCAGGGTCAGGAAAAATCCGGCCACGCAACCGAGATGCAGGACCAGCAAGGTGCCCATGGCCGGGGTGGAGCGGAGCAGCAGCAGGAGGAGTCCGGTCAGACTGACGGCGAACAGGAGGAGCACGAAGGCCAGGTCCATGCCGAAGGATTCCTCCGCCGCCGGCGCCCGATCCATTTTCGTTTTGAGATAGATCATGCCGCCGGTGCCGATGAGCAGAGCAAGACCCCCCAGGGTGCCCAACGCCACCGGCCAACTCAGCACCGGGTAAGGCGCCGCCCGGCCGAGAAGATGATCATAGACGAAGGCCAGGCTGGTGGAAGCCAGGCAAAGCAGAAACCCGTGGAAGACAGCGTGATGAAAATAGCGGCGGCTCATGCTGAAGCGCTCGTCCGGGTAATTGCAGCCATCCCCACCGCCCTCCAGATATCGCAATCGCAAGACGTCCCAGGCGGCGTGAAGGTGAGCCCGAAGGTCCCGGAATTCGGCCGGATTGCCGCCGGTGGCGCTCCAGAAAACGGTCAACCCCCGGCCCAGGACGAGGATCGCCAACGCGGCGGCGGCCGTGAACGGCAGCACCATGGCCCAATAGGGGATCAGCCGGTAGAAGGCGCCGGCGCCGAGGTGGGTTTCGAACAGTGCCCCAGGTCCGCCGCCGAACCGAGCAGCGAACAGGACCAGGGCGGTGGCCAGCGCGGTGACCAGCCCGACCGGGACGGCGCTGCCGTTCAGCAGGGAGCGGAACAAGCGGGGCCGGCAGCATTCGCGATAGGTTTCGAGGCGGAGTCGAGCCAGGGTTTGCGGCACGTTCACCTGAAATTCGTGGGGCGGGGCGTACTGACAGGCGTAATAGCAGCCGCGGCAGTTGTGGCAGAGATTGGCCAGGTAGTTCAAGTCGCCGGCGGTGAACGCGCGCCTCAGTTCCATCGCCGGAAACACGGAGCAGAACCCTTCACAGTAGCGGCAGGCGTTGCAGATGGTCAGCACCCGTTCAGCTTCGTTCAGATTGTTCGAGCGCATGGCGCGCCGCCTCCCGGCCGGCGATCCGGCCATAAACCGTGCCGATGGTCATGCCGAACCCGGCCATGTAGCCCTGGCCCAGGATGTTGCCGGCCATGATTTCACCGGCGGCGAAGATGTTGGGTGCAGGCTGTCCATCCGCCATGACCACCTGGGCCCTGGCGGTCACGGTGAGACCGAGATAGGTGAAGGTGATCCCGGGCCGCAGCGGGTAGCCGTAGAAGGGCGGGGTGTTCAGGGGCCGGGCCCAGTGACTCTTGGGGGGATCGAGCCCGGCGGTGGCGCACTCGTCCAGTTCCCCCGGGTGGAACCGGCCGGGGCGAACGGCTGCGTTGAATCCGGCCACGGTCTGTTCGAGGGCGTTCGGATCGAGGCCCAGCCGCTCGGCCATCTCCCCGATGGAACCGGCGGTGATCGGTGGAAACACCGAGGGCATGAACAGATCGATCGATTTGGCGTCGATCAGGCAGTAAGCGATCTGGTCCGGTTGGCCGGCCACCAGCCGCCCCCAGATGGCGTAGCGTTTCGGCCAGAAGTCTTCACCCTCATCGTGGAACCGGCGTCCGTCGCGATTGACCACGATCCCGAAGGGCACACAGTCGAGGCGGGTGACGATACCGCCGTCGAACTTGGGGGCGCGGGCGTCGATGGCCACCGCGTGGCCCTGGGTGGGATCGCCCACCGGTCGGGCACCGTGGTCGAGCATGACCCGCAGCATCCGGCCCCGGTCGTAAGGACAACCGCGAACGATGAAGTTTTCCGCCGCCGGTCCCCAGGATTCCTTCAGCCAGTCCAGGTTGGCTTCATAGCCCCCGGAAGCGAGCACCACCACTCGCGCTTGAACCGTTCGTGATTCCCCCAGGTGATCGAACCGAGCGGCGGTGAACACGCCCTGATCCAACTCCAGATCCTGACAGGTGGCTTCATAGAGCACCTCGACCCCGAGGCGCCCGGCGGTGGCGTAGTAGGCGTTCATCAGGGCCTTGCCACCGCCCAGAAAAAAAGCGTTGGTCCGGGCCAGGTGCAGGGTGCCCCGCATGGCCGGTTGAAAACGGCCGCCGTGGGCTTCCATCCAGCCGCCCAGGTTACGGGATTCGCGGATGACGTGCCGGGCCAGGGCCTGGTTGGTTTGGCCCTTGGTCACCAGGAGCAGATCGTTCCAGAATTCCTCTTCCTCATAGGGACCGGTCAAGAAGGCGTTGCCCTGGTCGTGGCAATAGCGCAGATTGCGGGTGTGGCGGCTGTTGCCGCCGCGGAATTCGCGCGGAGCGCTTTCCAGCATCAGCACCGAGCAACCCGCTTCGCGGGCGGTCATGGCGGCACACAGGGCGGCGTTGCCGCCGCCGATCACCAGTACATCATAGAGTTTGTTCAAATCGACCGGCCCCCGTTCACGCCCTCAACCATCCGATATTCATCATTCGCTTTTGAAATCTTACTTCGACATTCGGTGTTCGATATTCGATATTCATGATTCGCCTTTGAAATCTTACTTCGACATTCGGTGTTCGATATTCGATATTCGACATTCTCTTCTTATTCGCTTTGCGCCAGCCGCTCGGCCACGGCGTCGATAAATTCCTCCGTGCTCCGGTGGCGCGGCGGCCGCGGTTCCATCAGGGGCACCAGGTCCTTGGTGACGATCCCGGCTTCGATGCAGTCGATCACGCAGCGTTCGAGCGTTTCCCCGAACCGGGTCACTTCGGGCGTGCCGTCCAGTTCCCCGCGTTTTCGGATGGCTCCGGTCCAGGCGAAGATGGAGGCCACCGAGTTGGTGCTGGTGGTGTTGCCCTTCAGGTGTTCGTAGTAGTGACGGCGCACCGTGCCGTGAGCGGCTTCGAATTCGAACTGGCCGTTGGGGGAAACCAGCACCGAGGTCATCATCCCCAGACTGCCGAAGCCGGAAGCCACCACGTCCGAAAACACATCCCCTTCGTAATTGGTGAGCGCCCAAAGAAAGCCGCCCGGGTGCTTCATGGTCTGAGCCGCGGCATCGTCGATCAGGAGATAGCGGTAGCTGATTCCGGCGGCATCGAATTCGGCCCGGCGGGCGGCGGTTTCGGCGGCGAACACCTCCTTGAAACGGGCATGGTACTTCTTGCTGATGGTGTCTTTCACCGAAAACCACAGGTCCATCTTTTCACTGAGCGCGTAGGTGATGCAGGAACGGGCAAACGACCGGATCGACTTGTCCAGGTTGTGAATGCCCATGACGATCCCGGGTCCCTTGAAATCGTGCACCAGCAGCCGCGCCTCCGCACCGCCCTCGGGGCTGTAGACCAGTTCCACCCGGCCCGGCCGGTCGACCACCAGTTCCACCCCTCGATACAGATCGCCGTAGGCGTGGCGGCCGATGACGATGGGTTTTTTCCAGCTCCGTATCGCCGGGGTGATGTTCGATACCAGGATCGGTTTGCGAAACACCGTACCGTCCAGGATCGACCGGATCCGGCCGTTGGGCGAAGGCCAGGCTTTTTTCAGATGGTATTCGGTCACCCGTTCGGCATCCGGGGTGATGGTGGCGCATTTCACCCCCACGCCGTAATCCCGGATGGCGTAGGCCGCTTCGGTGGTGACCCGGTCGTCGGTGCGATCGCGTTCGCTGATCCCAAGATCGAAGTATTTCAATTCCAGGTCGAGGAAGGGCAGGATCAGTTTTTCCTTGATCATCGACCAGATGATGCGGGTCATTTCGTCGCCGTCGATTTCGACCAGCGGGGTTTTCAGCTTGATTTTCGACACGTTGAACTCTCCTTATGGAAATGAACTTGTGCTGGGAACAGGATCTGCTTGTACCGTCGGCGGTCGCCGAAGGTCAAGTCAGCAGCCGAATG
>MNZR01000138.1 GCA_001873705.1 Syntrophobacteraceae bacterium CG2_30_61_12 | reverse complement strand
TGGGTGCCGGCGCCGCCTTCACCAATCCGGCAGCGTTTGCTGCCACGGTTCGCACTCGGGCAGGCACCTGCTGTTCTTTTTCGCCGGCTCGCCGGCACGCCCCGTCCGCCTCAAGATCGAATGGGACGGGCGGCTGCTGCATGAGGCCATCCTTTCCCAAAGATTACGCCTGTTCGGACCCTGGCTGGTGGTTTGCCGCGAACCCCACTCGGTTCTCGGGTTTCAAGCGGCCGCTGAAACCGGGGATGGGGTGGCCGGTGAGCGGCCTTCCGCTGGGCCGGACCGCGATGACCTTTCGGGGCATCAGGGGATCCTGGTTCGAAGCCTCACGCTCCTGGACTCGAGACCGGTCGGCTGGCTGGATTTCGCATCGGAGTTCAGCCGCGCATGGCTGGGAGTGGTTTTTTCCCGGCGAATGGGAGCCCGTGGGCTCCCCACTGCCCTATCTCTCACGTTTCTGGTGAAGATTTACCTGGTGATTCTGAAAAGCGGCCTGTTTTGGCCGAAGTATTACCGGCGCCAAGATCCGGAGGGGGGCCACCGCATCCTCGGCAGCGCTCTACTCGACTACATTCTGCGCGGCGCCTCCGAACGCAGGGACCCGAACCCGCTGTTCGATACCGGGTTCTATCTGGACCGCAACCCGGACGTGGCCGCAAGCGGCATCAACCCCCTGTATCATTACCTGGTCACCGGCGCCGGGGAAGGCCGGGAACCCGGCCCCCGGGTTTCCATGGCGGAATACGTGGCGCGCCATCCGGAGCTGGCCGAATCCGGTGAGAACCCCCTGCGGCATTATCTCAAAAGGCATCCGGTGGCGCTGACGGTACCGTTCCCCGACCGCGCCGCACCAGGGCCCGAGCCGAGGCCGAGAACCAAGACGAACCAGTAGAGTAGGGAGGGAGGAATCCCTCAATGCCGTTGACTCAACGGTTTCTGTAATCCCCCTCGCCACCGGTTCGGGGGAGAGGGGACCATAAATCAACAACATTGCCCCGCGGGAGAGGGAACCTTAATCCAAGGTTATCAATGGGAATGTTGTAAGCGTTCACCGGACACCTCGTTGTCATCATTTATAGTGAGCGTTCATTCCTTGGAGCCAGGCATGGTGCCTGTTGCCGCCCACCGTCCCCACTCCTTTGCGCCTTTGCCTCTTTGCGTGAACCAGTTTTGCCATGATTCGTAAGCCTGGTCCATCGGGTGCCCCCTTACGGAATGTTTCCTAAAGCCGGGGATGGGCCTCACTGCAAGCTTCTCAGAGAATCTTGGTAAAAGGCGGCCGCTTCGCGACTGTTTCCCTCAAAAACAATCCCACCCTGGTCGAAACATAGGGTCCGCTCGCAGATTTCTATGACCTGTTGCATGGCGTGAGACACAAACACGATGGTCCGGTGACTCGCTCGTATCTTCTCCAGTTCGCGCTGGCATTTTTCCTTGAAGTTCTGGTCGCCGACGGCGAGGACTTCATCGATCAACAGAATATCCGGCTGGATATTGATGGCAATGGCAAAACCCAACCGGGCGATCATGCCGGACGAGTAGCACTTGATCGGTTCATCGATGAATTGGTGTAGTTCGCTGAATCCGACGATCGATTCGAATCGTTCATCGATGTCCTTCTTGGTGAATCCCAGGAACGCGCCGCTCAGATAGGTGTTCTCCCGGCCTGACAGCTCCGGGTGAAAACCGGTCCCAAGTTGGAGCAGGCTGATGGTGCCGACCCTTCTGATTTCTCCCTCATCGGGGCGGTAGACCCCCGCCAACAGTTTCAGCAGGGTGCTTTTCCCCGCTCCGTTGCGTCCCACGATCCCGATCGCTTCCCCCTGGTGTACCTGAAAGGTGACATCGCGAAGGGCCCAGAACGTCCGGCTCCCGTTTACGGAACCGGGCGCTCCGGTTTTGCGGTTCTTGATGAATCGGATCACCGTTTCCCGCAGGGTGGTGATGCCGGGATTGAGCCGAAACCGCAGGCCGACTTTGTTGACATCCAACACGATCATGGAGCTAGATCCGTTTGACCATGATGTCTTCCGAGCGTTTGAAGATGAAGTACCCCAACCCGGCCGATACGATCGAAACGGTTCCGGTGAGCAGAAGATACCCGACCCCGGGCCAGGGGTAGCCCAGCGCCACCGAGCGAAACATCTGCAGGATCACGGCCAGGGGGTTCGCCAACAGGTAGTAGTGGAGGTGGGTGTCCGAAAGCCTGCCGCTTTCCAGCGCCCAGAAAATGGGGCAGAGGAAAAAACCCAGGCGCAGGAGAACTTGCACGATGTAGGTGACATCGGCAAAGAACACATTGAGACAGGCAAACACCAGGGCCAGGCCAAGCGCGAGGCTGCTCAGGCAGAAGACCGCAAAGCCGAGCAACAGCAGCAGGGGACCAAAGTCGGGCTGGTAGAGGCACAGACCGACGACCGCGGCCCCGGTCGCCGGAAGCTGCCAGCGCTGCCGTTGTCGCCCGAGAAGCCTGCTCAAGATCGCCAGCGACACGACCAATAGGGTGAAGAGCATGGCGAATCGGATCCGGTAAAACGAGGTCAGGGCAAACAGCACCACCAGGCTGAAGGCCATGTTCACCCCGTTGCTCAGCACCACCGTCAGCGGGAAGACTTCGCGCGGGCAATAGACTTTTTCAATCAAGCCACGATTGCGGGTGATGGAATCCACGGATTGTTGAATGGTACCACTGAAGAAAGACCAGGGAACCAGGCCGGAAAGGAGAAAAATCGGGTAGTAGTCAACCGTCGACTGCAAAATTGTGCCAAACACCAATATGAACACCCCCATCATCAACAGGGGATCCAGCAGCGCCCAGAGGTATCCGAGAAACGATCTCTTGTATCTGGTCTTCAGATCGCGAACGATCAGGGCCTTGATCAGTTCCTTGTAGTTGATGAGCTGGGCGCAGCTTCGCAACATGATCGGTCAATCCGTGAGAAGCGTGGCGTGGAAAACCAGGGGGGCGTCGCAACCGGACAGGATATCGGTCAATGGGAGCATGACTTGGTTCGGATATTTTGGGGATACCAGCGAACCTTCCACTTGCTTTCGAACCGCTTGCGGTTGGCGTCGAAAATCTGTTGATACTCGCGTTCGCTCATCTGCTTGAAAGTGCCCTTGCCGAAATGGTGCACGAACACGTCTTCGGCGCAACGTATGGCGTAGCCTCGGTTGCGAACCTGCATGGCGAGATCGTCGTCCTCGAACGTTCCCAATTCGTAGCGTTCATCCAGGAATCCGACCTCATCGAATAATCCACGCCGCATGACCACGCAAAAGAGGGCCAGCATCGAGACCGGGATGGTTTGGCCCCTGAATTTCCGCGCGCGCTCCGCCGCAAACCTTTCGAGACCAGCCAAGGTTGTGTAGTCCGTATGGATTTTCGCTTCGTTGCAGGTTGAATTGGTGACCGGACCGACCATGGCGATGGACGAATCCGATTCCAGATGGCGAATGAGACGCCCCAGCCATCCTCGAGTCACGATCGTGTCATTGTTCAAGGGCACGACGTAGTGCCCGGTTGCCGCCCGGATCCCGCGATTGGTGCCGCGCGCGAACCCCTCATTGACCGGGTTGTGGAACACGCGCACCTGGCTGTGGCGGGCTTCGATCCCGCGGAGAAATTCCCTGGTGCCATCTTGCGAGCCGTTGTCGATAATGATGAGTTCGTAATTCGGCCACACCGTGTTTTTCAGGATGCTCCGCAAGGCCAGGCGATTGAGCGGAAGACCGTTGCAGGTGACCATCACAATGGATGCCTTCCGATAAAGAGAGCGCACCACGGGTTCGATACGGTCGAAACCTCCGAACAACGCTGGAGACCGTTCGGATTGCTCCGCCGGCGCGCGCGGGTAAGGATCGATCCCGGCAGCCGGGGCGACTGCCCTTTCCCGGGAACCCTCCCGGGTTGGGGGTGCGGGTTGTTCCGGAAGCGTCACCACTGGGCCGCGATAATCGGGTGGAATGTGAGTTCCATTGCCGGCGGCGGTGATCAGCAGATCACACGCATGGAGAGACGCGAGCGGAGTGAATTCGGAGTGTCCCGGGCCAGCCGGGCTTGATCCCGAGCCGGGCCGCGCATCGAAGCCGACGGTCCAATGGAAACGGCGCCTCAGTTCCTGGGCATGGGGAAGCCACCGCGGTTCATCAACATAGCAGAACGCTTCAAGGATACCGTGCTCATCGCACAAGGCCTGAAAGTGATCGAGCCCTCCGCTGTTGCGCCCGTTTTCCGATTGGGGTTCCGAACCGGGTGTGGGATTGAAACCGGGCCACTGGAGGCTGGGGATTTCGGCTCCGCATGCCTGCGCCGCTAAGAGGGGCAACCTTCGGTCTTGTTCGGCGGGCGCCTGAGTGAGTACCCGGAAGATCCGATGCGGTTTCCTCGGACCGGACTCGAACTGGCCTGCGAGCGCCAGGGCGGCGGCGGCCTGGTGGTCATCGGCAAAGCAGATCAGGTCGTAGGAGCTTTCTTGTTCGGTGTCGCCCAGGGCTGAGCCAGCTTCGGCGCTCCGGATCATGGCTCGGGCCAGAGCGGATGGGTCCTCGCTCCAGGCGGGCTGCCCGAGTATCTTGTGTTTGCACCAGATTTTCATGGCTGGAGGAAGGGGCAACCAGGCTTGGACGACCCATGCCAGCCAATTGATCAATTTGTAATGCATGGGGTTTGATCTATCACTTTTTATGAAGCCGCACGCAGGGCGACTTCCGAAAAAACGGAGCATCAACTTGTTCCACCGCTGCACCGCCAATTCAGCCAGGGCAAATCGGATGATATGTAAGATAAACAGCAGGAGAAATCAAGGCGGGATGATGGGTAGACGGGTTGGTCGCGGCCGCGAACTTTTTCAGGACTGCCCGTCGAGACGCTCCGTGCTCCACTTCATCAGGCAAAGATAACGGCCTTCCAGCACTTCGGGCGTCGCATCAGCCCCTTACAACAGGGTCCGAAAAGTGTCCTCCGCCTGGGGATCATGGCCCTCTTTTCCGCCACAACAGGGAGGCCGAAGCGATGATCAAGCGCGGGCAAGATGCCCACGCTCCCGGGAAAGCGCCCGCTGAAAATGAAGGATTGCAGGTTCAACGAGACCAGGAACCGGATACAACCCGTCGGAGAGATCAGCGTGGTCCGCAACCCCGACGGGGTGGGGTCAGCGTTCGGCGTCGAGGCCGGGGTAGAGGAGTTGGTCGGGGATGGATTCGGCGGCGGCCAGGTGGTCCCAGTCGGCGGGTTTTTCCAGGATGTAGCCGAGGAGGGCTTCCCAGGTGGC
>MNZR01000031.1:5307-9508 GCA_001873705.1 Syntrophobacteraceae bacterium CG2_30_61_12 | reverse complement strand
GGGCGGCACCCAGAAGATGCTCTGGGCGCGGTATTCGTCGGGGTCCTCGGGGTCGGCGCCCTGCGCTGTTTCGGCCAGCAGCGCGGCGTGCTTCTCCTCGAAGGCGTCGGAGATGTACTTGAGGAACAGCAGGCCGAGGACGACGTGCTTGTACTCGGCTGCATCCATCGAGCCACGCAGCGCGTCGGCCATCCGCCAGAGTTGGGCTTCGTAGCCGACGGTGGCGGAGGTGCCGTCGGCGGGGGGCGAGTTCTTCTTCACTTTGGCCACGTGTTACCTCTTGGGGACTCTCGCCGCGCGACCGGCCTGGGTGCGCCTAACTGCCAGCCGAGCCGCGCCCGGCTTCTTGGGCGTCGGCTCCAGCGAAAGCCAGGCCAGGAGCTTACCAATTTTCAAAATCTGATTCTATAAATTCAGATCCTTACCGTGGTACTACGTATTTGAATTGCTACAATGTCAATGAGTTAGCTTGGCCAGACCCCGTTCCCACCGTTCCCACTTGGCCAGACCCCGTTCCAAGTCGCCTTCTCCTGCTTGTCCGGGGGATAACCGAGCTTGCGTGGGATGCGCTTCACGAGCACTCGCAGTTACGCCCGCACGTTCTCGCGCAGGGTCCAGTCAATCGTCACCTGCCCGTAGTCATCGCGTTCGGCCGCCGGCATGTCCGGCGCGATGTCTGGGCCGTGCGCGATCCGCCAGCCGATGTCTTCCAGCCAGGCCAGGGCGGTGTCTTTGACGGTGGATTCGATGAAGCGCTCGCTCATTCGCCCCGCCTCCTTGCCTGACGGGTGCGGTAAAGACGTTCGGTAAACCCCCCTTGTTTTTCAAAGGCATCAGCCTGTGCCTTGATCTGTCGGTCCAGCAGCGAGACTGCCACGCCAACCAAGACCAACGTCGCGTTGGCCGAGATTTCGGGGAAAAGAACGGACCGCATGGACGACATGGACTTCATTGACTGTCCATCGCGTTCATCTTGTCCATGCTGGCTGATCTTCGCCATCTCCACGACCCAAGCTGCCACCTCGTCGGCTGTCTTGCAGCGCCGCGCCACCAGCGCCTGACGCCGTGGGTCGTCTGGCGCCCATAGGCGCATCCCGCGTTGCCGCAGAAAATCTTCATAGTCCAACCGCAGTTCCTCCAGGCTCGCCCGCGCCACATTGGTCAGCTTGAGTTCCATTTTCTTTTAGGTGCCACTGGCCACGCTGCCCTCGGCGATGTTCTGCACGCCGGAGCGTGCCGCCTGAACCATCTGATCGTGGGTGCGGCTCTTCTTGTCGATGTATTTGTCGCAGAACCGCACAGTAACGTCATAGACCAACTGCGCGATCTGAAAACTCTTCAGCTTGCGGTATCCGCCGTGTTTTGGAATCAGCGGCTCCGGCTGTCCATCTTGTCCATACGGTCCATCTCGATTCGTCATAGCCCCCTCTCCTTCAAAAACTGCTCCGCGTCCTCCAGCTTTGTCGCGAAGCTGGTTTTCGACCACTTGCATAATGGCATGGTGTAAATGCTCGCCGGGACATCCGGCGGATAGCATGAGGGAGATAAATGATCCTTGTTGTAGCCGTCTTTCGAACAAATTTTATGGTACCTGATTCATCGGCCATGGGGTGCTTGCAAAAAGAGCATGGCTCCTGCGGTTATCACGGGGGGGATCTCTCCCTGGGCCGTCTTGCCCATACCCATTTTCAGGCTCTGGGTTGGCCGTCCCGCTTGATCGCTTCCACCAGGCAGTCCATGTGGGCGCCGGCGCGCGCCAGGGTCGGGTGGTCAAAGCCGGCGGCGCCGAGGTCTTCGCTCACTTCGGCGAAGGTGTAGGTGTCGCCCGCTTCGGTGTTGACCAGCATGTTGAGGGCGAATAGCGCTCCGGCCGGCGGTTTGGTCCGGTCCGGTTCCATGATGTGGTCGCGGATCAGGATTTTTCCGCCAGGAACCAGGGCCTGATGGATTTTTTTGTAGAGGGCGACGTTTTGCGCGCGACTGTTCTGATGGATGATGGCGGAAAGAAGCGCCAGATCGCAGCCGCTGGGGAGCGGATCGCGATAGAAGTCGCCTGCCGCCAGTTCCACCCGATCGAGCAGTCCGGCCGCAGTCAAGCGATCGCGGGCCATGGGGATGACCGTTTCAAGATCGAACAGAACCGCCCGCAGGTTGGGATAGCGCTCCAGAAAGGCGATGGTGTAGGTGGCGGAAGCGCCGCCGATATCGAGCAGGGTTCGGCAGCGGGAAGCATCATAGGCGGCGGCGATTTCCCGGGAAAGATCGCGGCCCACCACGTGCATGGCGCCGATAAACGCCGCGCGCTCGCTGGTGGTCCAAACGGCCATGCGCTGTTCGCCCGGGATGCGGCCCTGCTTCACGATATCGGTAAGACCGCTCCAGGACCGCCACAGTCTCGCCTGATGGAGAAGCATCGGGCGCACCGAATCCGGGTGGCTCGAACCGAGACAGGATCCTTTGGCGGTCGCGCCGTAGCCGTTCGGGACCTTATCGAGAAATCCCAGGGTGACCAGCACGTCCAGGAGTCGGGTCAGGGCCCGCAAGTTTAAATGCAGGGCGGCGGCCAGTTGTTCGGCGGTTTCGGGGCCGGCTTCGAGCCGGGTGAAAAGGTCCAGTTCGGCGGCGGTGAGAATCACCCGGCTGGATAGGAATCCACGGGCTTCGGCTAGCACCTGTTCATGAATCTTCATGGCGGCATCCTTTCCGGTGTTTATCCACAAACCAGTCGATCAGTTGCCGGGCGATACTACCGGGACCGGGAATGAGCGGCAGCCGATCGGCCAAGTACCAGTCGGCGGCTTCGATTTCCTTGCCGTCGAGCTGAAGATCGCCGCCGGCGTAGGTGGCGGTGAAGCCCAGCATCAGGGAATGCGAGAAGGGCCAGGGCTGACTGCCGAAATAGGTCAAATCCCGCACCCGCACATTGACTTCCTCGGCGATTTCCCGAGCGGCGGCCTGTTCCAGGTTTTCGCCGGGTTCGACGAAGCCGGCCAGCACGCTGTGCATGCCCGGCGGGAAGTGGGGCGAGCGCGCCAGCAGGACCCGGTCACCCCGTTCCACCAGCACGATCACCGCCGGCGACAGGCGCGGGTAGGCGAGAAGACCGCAGCGCGGGCATTGTTTGGCCCGTTCTTCCGTGCTGGTCCGGGTGGGAGCGCCGCAGCGGCTGCAATAGCGGTGGGTCTGGTCCCATTCGATGATTTGCACGGCGCGTCCGCACAAACCCACCAGGTCTTCCGAGAACTGGCCGTAAAGACGGCGCAGCGGCACCAGTTGAAGATCCCGGGGCGGCTGCCAATCTTCGGGCAGGGCCAGAGCGTAACAGTCTTGTTCGCCATGGCGGCCGAGGTAGTGGCCGCCGCTCAGTTCGATCGCCAGTTCGCGAAGGTCCGCATCCCCCGGCAGGGCGCTCGCTCGGCCGTTACCGAAAAGCAGCAGGCGCCGGCCCTGAAAGGCGAAATACCAGGTCGGCCGGGGCTTGGTGTCAGCCGGCTGAATGGCGGGGGTGAACGTGCAGGTCAATGGCTGGTCCCCTTCAGAAAAACATCGAATGGGTCCGGCCGGCTGCCTTGGCCGGTCGCCGCGGCCGGTCGAAACCACTGCCAAAAACCTCGCAACCGCCTTCCGCCCTCAGCCTCCGTACAGCCCCCACAGCCGCGGCAGATACAGGCTGAGTGCCGGAAACAGGATGACCAGAACCAGACTCGCGGTCATCGCCAGGATGAAGGGCAACGACGCCACCGCCGCCCGTTCCAGGGGAATCCCCGCCAGGTTGGTGGTGACGTAAAGATTCACCGCCACCGGTGGCGTGAACTGGCCGATAGCCAGGTTGAGCGTCATGACCACGCCGAACCAGAGCGGGTCCCAGTGAAAATGGGCCACGATCGGCATCAGGATGGGGAGAAACACGTAATAGATGGAAATAGCATCCAGCAGCATGCCGGCGAACAGGATCAGCAGATTGATCAGCACCAGCACCGCCCACTGGTTCTGGGTCAGATTGAGGATCAGGGCGGCGATCTTTTCCATCACCCCGAGGGTCGCGCCGGCCCAGCTGTACAGGCCGGCCAGGGCCACGATCAAAAGCACCACGGCCGAAGACACGGCCGAATCCACCAGGACCTGGTAAAGGGTCTTGAGGTTGAGGCTGCGGTACACCACGAAACCCACGAACAGGCCATAAAAGACGGCGACAATGGCG
>MNZR01000031.1:0-5282 GCA_001873705.1 Syntrophobacteraceae bacterium CG2_30_61_12 | reverse complement strand
GTGAAAATGCCGCCGTAGATGCCGCCCAGAATCACCAGCGGCGCCAGGATGCCCCACAGCGCCTCGCGGACGGCCTGCACGATTTCCTTCCAGGTGCCGCGGCGTTCGCCGCCGTAGCCGTGGCGCCGGGAGATGAAGTAAGTCGGAACGATCAGCGACAATCCCGCGAGGATTCCCGGGAACACGCCGGCGGCGAAGAGCGCCGGCACGGAAGTGGCGGTGATCACCCCGTAGAGGATGAAGGCGATGCTGGGCGGGACCACAATGGCGGTGGACCCGCCGGCGGCGATCAGGGCGGCCGCGAAGTCCTTGCGGTAATTCTTGCGCACCATGGCCGGAATGAGGACTGCTCCCATGGCTGCGGCATCAGCCGGGCCGGAACCGCTGATGCCACCGAAAAACACACAGACGAGAATGGCCACGATCGCCAGCCCGCCGGGGATGGCGCCGACGATCAGACTGGCCAGATGGACCAGACGCTGCGACACGCCGCAGCGCTCCAGGATCATTCCCGCCAGGATGAAGAACGGAATGGCCAACAGCGGATACTTGGCGATGCCGGCGTAAAAGTTGGACGACACCACCATGATCCCCAGATCGTGCTGCCAGATCATCAGCATGGCCACGCTGCCCAACGCGATGGCAATGGGAATGCCCAGCATCAGCAGAAACAGGAACAGCGCGAATAGGAGAATAGCGGTTTCCATGCTTGCGATCGCCTCTATCGGGACCGGCGTGAATCGGTGTTCAATTCTTTCCAGGCTTCCACCGCTCGCTGCAGTACGCGCGCGATGATGCAAACGGAGCCCAGGGGAATCGCCAGGGTGTAAATCCATTGGGGCACTTCCAGGGCTTCCGACAGGGTGTTCAGTTCCCTTTCATCCTGAATCTGAACCAGGCTGTAGTAGATCAACACGGCGAAGGTGACGATGGTGAGCAGGGTGGAAAAGATCAGCAGGGCGCGCTTCATGGCCGGCGGAAAACGATTCTGAATCGCTACCAGGCCGAGGTGCAAGCCGCGGCGGAAGGCGGCGGCGGCCCCGAACAGGGTGAGAAAGACCAGGAAACTCACTTCCAGTTCTTCGGTGAAAGCAAACGAATAATCGCTGAGGTAGCGCAGCGCCACATTGGCAAACGCGAGGACCGCCATCACCAGCATGAGAACGGCGCAGACCGCTTCTTCGAAATGGTCGACCACCTGCTTCCAGGCCGGCGTTGGAGACGTCGCTGAAGGGGTCATGGGATCACTCGGTTGGCACCCGCACCGAAGCGCCGGCCCGGGAAGGTTATGAAAGTGGGTCCGGGTGAGCAGGTGAGGGGCAAGGCCGCCGGCGCCGGCGTCACTGGACGCGCCCCAGGGGGGCGTTCGCGGCGATGTCGGTGGAAGAAAACGGCGAATTGTCCGCGGGCCGTCGCCCCCGACCATGACAGCGGCCCGCGGACCTTACCGGCCTTATTGCTTCGCCACCAGCTTTTCGGCTTCGGCCACCAGTTCGGCGCCGATCTTCTCGATCCAGGTGTCATAAACGGGCTGGGTCTTGGCCCTGAAGGTCGCCCGCTGCTCAGCGCTAAAAACGGTCACTTCCATGCCGTTTTCGCGCAGCTTGGCAAGGCCCGGCAGATCCCCCGCGAGGCCTTCACGAGCCCGCCCGATTTCTTCGCCGCAGGCATCCTGAGCCGCCTTCTTGATCATGGCCTGGTCCTCGGCGGAAAAGCTCGCCAGGGTTTCCTTGCCGGCCCCCAAGATCAAGGGATCGATGGCATAATGCCAGATGCTGATGTGCTTTTGCACCTGCCACAGTTGGTAGGGAACGATCACGGCGTTGACCGGGTTTTCCTGGCCGTCCACCGTGCCCTGCTGGAGCGCGGTCTGGGCTTCACCCCAGTTCATATTGATGGGGTTGGCGCCGAGCGCTCGGAAGGTATCGATAAAGATCGGAGAACCCACGACCCGCACCTTGAGCCCGGCCAGGTCTTCGGGTTTGGCCACGGCCCGTTTGCTGTTGGTGAGTTCGCGGTAGCCGTTCTCGCCCCAGGCCAGCCCGACCACGCCCTTATCCTCGATTTCGGCGAGCAATTTCTTGCCCGGCGCCCCGTTTTTCACCGCATCGAGTTGTTCGTAGCTGGCAAAAAAGAAGGGTAGGGCAAAGAGGTTCAGCGAAGGCACCTGGGACGACCAGTTGATGGTCGAAGCCAGGGCAAAATCAGCCACCCCCTGGCGGAGCAGCAGGAATTCATTGGTCTGTTTGCCGGCGAACAACTGACCAGCGAAATAACACTTGATGTTGATCTTGCCGCCGGAGCGTTCCTTCACCAAGTCGGCGAACTTCTGCGCGGCTTCCCCCCAGGGACCTTTGGGGCCGACCACGACGCTCAGCTTGTATTCGTCCTTGTAGTTTGCGGCCCAACCCGGAACCGCGATCAGGGAAAGCAGAACCGCGACCAGTAACAGTTTGGTAGCCAATGATCTGTTCATCTTCGCTCCTTCTCCTTGCGTCCTGGTTATCCGCGTCCCTCCGCCGGCATCGGAATGGTCTCGCCGACCTCCGCCTTCAACGTTGCCGCGCCCCGGTACCGGGGGCCGTGCCGGCGGCTGACCGGCCGTTTCCCTCCAGTCCTTAGCAATCTGGCGGTGGCTTGTCAACGCAACAATAGATCCGGCGGCCGCTGGGCCCGGCTGCGGTCGCTCAAGGCCCGGGCCGCGACACCGCCCGAGATTCGGCTTGACCCCCGCTCGAATCGATCGAGCGCGAGCTGATTGCCATCAGAGGTGGCCCAGTTGCCGCAGCACCTCATTCAACAGGGCCAGATCCGTCGCCGAGCCACCGGTGAAGGCCACGCCCAGGACAAACAGTCCGGTTTCCGCCGAATAATCGTACCAGCGACAGGCCAGGGGCAGGGTCAGAAGGCCGATCGGGAGCATCACTTCCAGTTGCAGCGGATCGGGGCCATCAGCCACCAGATGGCGGCTTCCGGCCAGCAGGCCGGCACAGCGCAGTCTGGCTCCGCCCCGGGAAATTTCGCATACATCGCAGGACACGGTGTGCACTTGCCGCGCGAACTGGGCATGCGGAAGACCGTGCCATTCCACCAGGTAGCGCGGGCCTTTCCGCCGTTCTTGAAATTCCACCATGGTCGGCTGTCTCCTTCCGCCGGAATAGGGCACACAAGGCTGGGATAACCTTATTCCCCACGGCGTTTTCATAGCGCGGTCTGGCGGCGCGCTGCAACCGCAACCATTCAGGGGACCACGGGAATATGGTCGGACAGGGCAGGCCACGGCGGCCGGCGCCCATGGAAACCGAAAATTGGTGATGCGCCCGTGAGGGCGTTCCGCAGCCGTGATTGGAAACACCTATCAACCCTTGTAACGCCGTCGACCTTACTTTATTCTGTAATTGAGTCAGACAGTTCATGCAGCGTTCCGAGCAATACGGCAGCTTCGTGAAATGTGAAACCATGAGCCTACCGGTATCAACGGGACCATTCAGTGCGCGGATCTCGGGTTGGGGCGTCGGCTGAGAGCGCCCGTAACGTCACTCACGGTAAAGGAGCATGCACATGGCGGTCATCACCATCAGTCGCGAAGTGGCAACCGGCGGCAGAAAATTGGGCAAATTGCTGGCCGAAAAGCTCGGCTATCAATATGTGGACAAAAGTCTTCTGCAAAATGTGGCGGAAGATCTCAATGTCAGCGAGCGCGCTCTGCAAGGCTTTGAAAAGGGTAGGGCGTTCCGGGTTTCCAATCTGTTTTCGAAGATGTATTCCAGGGAATACATCCAACGGATCGTCGGTCACGATAAGAGCGTGGTGGAAGAAAACGAATATCAGCAGAGTCTCCGCAACCTGATCCGGGCCCTCGCCAAGCAGGGCAACGTGGTGATCATCGGACGCGCCGCTTATTACTTTCTGCAGGACCTGGATGATGCCTGCCACATCCGACTGGTCGCCCCGGCCGAATGGCGCCAGCGCTTTAGCATCGAGCACCTGGGCATCGCTGCTGAACAGGCGGGGGATTTCCTTGAACGGCACGATCGGAATCGACTGTGGTTTCACCGTTCCCTGTGCGGTGAAGGCTGCTATGACCCGAAACTGTTTCATCTCACCATCAACATGGCCCGGGTATCGATGGATCTGGCCATGCGGCTGGTGCTTGCCACCGCCAAGGGTTAGCGACGGTTGGAGCGGAAAATCATAAGCGAGGAGCGGGGGAAGCGCAATTCTTCATGCGTTACATGTGTCTTCATAATTCCATGTAACCAGTTCGGGCGACTCGGCTCATCGAGAAGCGCTCGCCGTCTGGAAACATGGGCAGCGAGGCGGGATCGTCATGGCCAAAGCGATTAGGGATCGGGTCCGCGACTGGCGGGACCGGAAGAGTCAGGAAGGGGGCCGAAGTCTCAGCGCCTGGCTGGAACCGGATACGGCGCGGATGTTCCAGACGTTACAGGAACATTTCGGAGACACCACTTCGCCGCTGGTGGCGCGCTCCATCGAAGCTCTCCATGCCCTGACGTTCGAATGCCGGACTGACGAAAAGCCGACCCTGACCGCGCCGGCCGCGGCCGGGACCGAACAAACGGTGGTCATGGGATCGCCGCGCGCGACCCCAACCGATAAAACGGCGGCCAAAACAGCGGTGACCGCAACCGCCGCCGCCGGGCCAACGACCACTGCCGAAGCGGCGGGACCGGCTGCCGAAACAGCGGGCGATCCGCTGGAGGCGCTCCAGCCGAGGCAACAGGTGGCCGAACCAGATGAACCGGTCGCGGCCGCCGCATCGTCGGCGGACGACCCGATCCTGGCGGAAATGGTGGCCGGTCTGAAATCCGGAGTTTCCTTCAAGGAGATTCGTGGCACTCTGCTGCTGCGGTGGCTGAATGCCATGAAAACCCTTGGGATCAGCTACGAGGAAATGGCTGAGCGGTTAAATCGCGCGGAAATCCCCACGCTTGCCGGCAAGGGTCGGTGGCAGGCCGGGATGATCCCGGCGTTTCTGCTGCTGAGTGGATTGCGGTAACTTGGTGCGGGGTAACATTGGTTAAGAGGAGATCATTTGGGGCGCCAAGCAAAAACAAGACCTCCGCCGCAACCCTCTGAGCGTCATCCCCGCATGCTCAGAGCGGGGATCCAAAACTGCGCGCCAGCTTGGATTCCCGCATATACACCATTCAGATGCCATTCTTGTTTAGCTTGGGAAATTCGTTTTGTGTTCCCGCGGAGGCGCTGAGAGCGCGGAGAAGAGCCCTGAAATCAACCTCCGCGTCTCCGCGTGGAAATGA
>MNZR01000234.1:3364-5413 GCA_001873705.1 Syntrophobacteraceae bacterium CG2_30_61_12 | reverse complement strand
AAGCGGAGTCGGTGCAGGCAGCAGGATGCCTGCGCCGACCCGCTGCCTTTTAGCCGGCGAAATCGGCCGTCAAGCCATCGAGCGCGGCCATGCGCGAAATCAGGTCCTCGACCCGCGAACTGTAGCCCCACTCGTTGTCGTACCAGGCGATCACCTTGACCAGGGTGCCGTCCATGACCTGGGTCAGGGCCGGGTCGAAGATGCTCGAGTGACTGTTGCCGATGATATCCGTCGAGACAATGGGGTCCTCCTGATACTGAAGGATGCCCTTGAGGTCCCCCTCGGCGGCTTTCCGAACCGCCGCGTTCAACTGTTCCTTGGTCACCGCTTGTTCCAGTTCGACGGTCAAATCCACCACGCTGCCGTCGGGCACCGGCACCCGCATGGCCATCCCGTCGAGTTTCCCCGCCAATTCCGGGATGACTCGGCCGATGGCGCGCGCCGCCCCGGTTTCCGTTGGGATGATGTTCATGCTGGCATGCCGGGAGCGCCGGAAGTCCTGGTGCGGAGCATCCACCAGCCGCTGGTCGGCGGTGAAGGCATGGACGGTGGTGAGGAGCCCGCGCTTGATGCCGAACGTCCGGTGCAGGACCAAGGCCAGCGGCGCCGCGCAGTTGGTGGTGCAACTGGCGTTGCTGATGATTGTTGCGTCCTTGGTCAGGACGTGATCGTTCACCCCGAGCACCACGGTGCTCTCCAGATAATCCTTGGTGGGCACCGTCACGATCACCCGTTTGGCCCCCGCCCGCAGATGACTTTCGAGTTCGGTGATCTTGCGGAACCGGCCGGTGCTCTCGATCACGTAATCCACCCCGAGTTCAGCCCAGGGGAGTTTTTCGGGGTCCTTCTCGCCGAGCACCTTGAATGGGTCGTTGTCGATGGTGAGAATATCGCCATCGAGACGAACCTCGCCCGGATACAACCCGTGGACGCTGTCGTACTTGAAGGCGTAGGCGAGGTGTTCGGGATCGGTCAGGTCATTGATCGCCACCACATCGAAATGTTTGCGCAGCTTGGCGATTCGGGTGACAATCCGGCCGATCCGGCCAAAGCCGTTGATTGCGATCTTGGGTACCGCCATGGTCAACCTCCTGGGTTATGGGTTGTTCGTTCAAGCCCTTTAGTGATTGTTTCAAAAACCCTAAAATTCCTCGCCCTAGGCCGTCAGGCAACTCAGCGCCCCGATTGGTCGACGGCTTCCCGGGCGAGCGCGCTGATCCGCGGCCAATCCTCCTGATCCATTGCCGCTTGCGGGGCGACCCAGGAACCGCCGATGCAGGCGACGTTCTTGAGCGCCAGGTAATCCCGGTAATTGGCCGGGGTGATGCCGCCGGTGGGGCAGAAGGTGATCTGGGGAAAAGGTCCGGCCATGGCCTTGAGCATTTTCACGCCGCCGGCGGCCTCGGCCGGGAAAAATTTGAAATGGTTGTACCCTCGAGCGAGGCCGGTCATCAATTCAGAAATTGTGGCGATGCCGGGAATGAGGGCGATCGGTCCCTGATTGGCGGCATCGAGCAGTTCCCCGGTGAGCCCTGGACTGATGGCAAAGACCGCCCCGGCTTCGGCCACCGCGGTCAGTTCTTCAGCGCGCGTTACCGTGCCGGCGCCGACCAGGGCGCCGGAAACCTCGCGGCTGATGATGCGGATGGCTTCCAGGGCCACCGGCGTGCGCAGGGTGATTTCCAGCACTCGAATGCCGCCGGCCACCAGGGCCCTGGCCAGGGGCACCGCCTGCTCCAGTTTCTCAATGACCATGACCGGCACCACCGGTCCCTGGCGCAGGACCTCCTCGGGTTGGATTCGCCATTGCCTCGGCATGGTTCTCACTCCTCCTGAAAGGGGATATTCACCCGGCATTTTTCATGGACATAGGTGAACAAGGAACTCGCGCCCTCCTCCGCGCTCAGTAGATTGCTCCGCAGGGGGGCAAAGATCTGGCGGCCACTGCCGTAGCGCATCTTTTCCAAGCCTGGATCGGCATATTCCCTGGCCGCGATCACTGCCTGATCAAGGAGCAGATCAAGTCGACCGGCTTGGACATCGAGACGG
>MNZR01000234.1:0-3335 GCA_001873705.1 Syntrophobacteraceae bacterium CG2_30_61_12 | reverse complement strand
CATCCCGCCGCAGAGCGCCTCCGGAGTCACATGGATGGCGGCGGGTACCTTGCCGGAGGCGCCGGACAGGCGGCCATCGGTCACCATGGCGACCTGGTGGCCATGGTCCATCACCACGGCGAGCGGGGTGATCAGTTTATGGAGTTCCGGCATGCCCGTGGCTTGCGGTCCCTGGAAGCGGACCACGGCGATGAAGCTGCGGTTGAGCCGGCCTTCCTGGAAGGCGGTGAGCAGTTCTTCCTGGGTGTGGAAGACCAGGGCGGGAGCCTCGATGACCGTATCCGCCCCGGCGGCCAGGGCCGACACCTTGATCACGGCACGGCCCAGATTGCCCGCGAGCACCTTGAGCCCGCCCGAAGCGGTAAAGGGCTTGTGCATCGAGGCGATCACCGAGAGATCGGAGGAGCGTTCCGGTTGCGCCTTCCAGGTCAGAGCGCCCTGGTCGAGCGCCGGCTTGCGCGTATAGGCTTCCAGACCCGGGCCCGCCACGGTGGGCACGTCGCGGTGGAGCAAACCGCCGTCCAGCAGTTCCGTAATGAGCGCGGCCATTCCGCCCGCGTGCTGAAACGTATTGATATCCCCGGGCC
The DNA here is from genome assembly GCA_001873705.1 of Syntrophobacteraceae bacterium CG2_30_61_12. Lineage (GTDB taxonomy): Bacteria > Desulfobacterota > Syntrophobacteria > Syntrophobacterales > DSM-9756 > CG2-30-61-12. The sequence continues at coordinate 2,748 of MNZR01000234.1, read as the reverse complement.
CGTTGGGATAGATCCGCGCCAGCAGGGGTACCACCCGGGAAAGATCGGAGAAATCATCCCAGTTGATGCGGATACCGGCGGCCCTGGCCACCGCCACCAGATGCATGGTCTGGTTGGTGGAGCCGCCCGTGGCCAGCAGCCCGACGATGGCGTTCACCACGGCTTGTTCGCAGACGATCCGTCCGATGGGGGTGTAATCGCTTCCCAGATGGGTCATCCCGGTCACCCGGGTGGCGGCGGCGATGGTGAGGGCCTCCCGCAGGGGGTCGTCGGGATTGACAAAGGAGGCGCCGGGCAGGTGCAGCCCCAGGAGTTCCGCGATGAGTTGGTTGCTGTTGGCGGTGCCGTAAAAGGTGCAGGTCCCGGTGCCGTGGTAGGATTGACATTCCACTGCCAGCATCTCATCCTGGCCGATCTTGCCTTCGGCGAACAGTTCCCGGGCGTGGGCTTTCTCTTTGTTGGACAGCCCGCTGCGCATGGGACCGCCCGGCACCAGGATCATGGGAAGATGGCCGTACTGCAGAGCCCCCATCAGCAGGCCGGGCAGGATCTTATCGCAGATCCCAAGCAGCAGGGCACCGTCGAAGACGTTGTGGGAAAGTCCGATCACCGTGGCCATGGCGATCACGTCGCGGCTGATCAGGCTCAAGTCCATTCCCGGTTCCCCCTGGGTCACCCCGTCGCACATGGCGGGGACCCCGGCCGCCACCTGGGCCACGCCGCCGGCCGCGGCCACCGCCTGCTTGAGGATGGCGGGAAAGTTTTCATAGGTGTGGTGGGCGGAGAGCAAATCATTGTAGGCGGTGATGATGGCGATATGGGGCGAACGGCGATCGCGCATCCGCTCGCCGTCCCGCTTCGGACACACCGCCATGGAGTGGGCCAGGTTGCTGCTCGGGAGCCGATGCCGGAAGGGACCCTCCACCATGGCTTCGGTCATGTTCTCGAGGTATCGGCTGCGATGCTCGCGGCTGCGATGGATGATCCGTTCGGTAACTTCCCGTACGATCTGGTTCATTTTTTTTCCCCTTCATATCAACGCGGTGCGTTGTGCTCTTTCTTTTCGGTATCGGAATCGGTATCGGAATCGACCAGCGATCCCGCACCCGATAGCGACCCCGAACCATATCCGGGAAAAGCCGGGGGAAGCATCATTCATCCCATTCCCTGCCGTCGCGGGCGAGCAGGGCGACCGAAGCGACCGGGCCCCAGGTTCCGGCGGGATAGGGTTTTGGCGGTTCATTCTGGGAGCGCCAGGCGTTTTGGATGGAATCGATCCAGGTCCAGGCCTGCTCGACCTCATCGCGGCGGATAAACAGAGCCTGGTTGCCCCTCATGGCCTCCAGCAGCAACCGTTCATAGGCGTCGGGGATCCTATCGTTCTTGAAGGTTTCGGAAAAACTGAGATCCAGCATGGTCCGTTGCAGTTCCAGGCCTTTCCCCAGCCCCGGGACCTTGTTCAGCACCTCGATTTCCACTCCTTCGTTGGGCTGGAGCTGGATGATCAGCCGGTTGGCCGGCAGCTTCCGGTAACTTTCCCTAAAGATATTGTGGGGCAGGCGCTTGAAGTGGATCACCACCTCGCTGCGTTTGCTGGTCATCCGTTTGCCGGTCCGAAGATAGAACGGGACATCGGCCCAGCGCCAGTTGTCGATATCCACCCTGAGGGCGGCAAAGGTTTCGGTATGGCTGCGGGGGTTTCCCCCTGCTTCTTCGAGATAGCCGGGGACCGGACCGCCCTTGAGAAAACCGGCGGTGTATTGCCCGCGCACCGATTTATCGTCGACATTGTCCCGGGTGATGGGCCGAAGCGCTTTCAGCACCTTGAGTTTTTCACCGCGGATGCTGTCGGCGTCCAGGGAGACCGGCGGTTCCATGGCGACCAGGGTGAGGATCTGCAGGAGATGATTCTGCACCATATCGCGGAGTTGCCCGGATTGGTCGAAATAGCCCCAACGCCCTTCGATCCCGACTTCCTCCGCCACCGTGATCTGGACGTGATCGATGGTGTTGTGGTCCCAGTTGGTGGTGAAAATGGAATTGGCAAAGCGCAGGGCCAGAAGGTTTAAGACCGTTTCCTTGGCAAGATAGTGGTCGATCCGGTACACCTGCCCTTCGTGGAAGCAGGCCCCCACCGCATCGTTGATCAACCGCGACGAGGCAAGATCGGTGCCGATGGGCTTTTCCAGCACCACCCGGGTTCGCTCCGTGGTCAGTCCGGCAGTCGCAAGCCCCTGGCAGATCGGCCCGAATAAGTCGGGAGCCACCGCCAGGTAATTGACCGTTTCGCGCAGTTCCTGGTTCACCTGCGCCTGCAGGAGTTGGTACTGGTCAGGTTGGGTGAGATCGATCCGGGCATAGCGCAGTCGCCCGGCGAAGCGTTCCCAGACCGCGCGATCGATGGGTTCGGTCATGAAGCGTTCCAGGCTCTCGCGAACCAGGGCAACGTAGCCCTCGGTGTTGGATTCCCGCCGCGCCACCCCGACGATACTGGTGTCCGGGGCAATGAGCTCGGCCTTTTCCAACTGGTACAGCGAGGGGATCAGTTTGCGTCTGGCCAGATCGCCTTGCGCGCCGAACACGACCAAATCACATGGTTCCATGGTTTTCCTCCAAATCCTCGGGCGCCAGGAGCCTGCCCGTTCCTTCCAGCCCCGAACAGTCAGGCCAGGTCGGTGAATACCGCGGCATCCTTAAGCGCCAGTACCAGCTTCGCCGGGCAGGCCGAGACCCGGCAGGCGGCATCAT
>MNZR01000044.1 GCA_001873705.1 Syntrophobacteraceae bacterium CG2_30_61_12 | reverse complement strand
GAAGCTCGCTCACCTCGGCTCTTGATTCAAAAGCCGCCAATCCCGCTCCGGAAGTCGCCTAGAGCAGATTTCGTCAGCAATTTTTCCCGGCGCCTGTTCCAGCGGGTGGCGGTGGTCGGGCTGCTGCTGTTCGGCGCCGGCATGCTGGGAGGGATGGCGTACCTGCTGCTGCGGTTCGCGTTTGCCCTGCTCCCGACCCCCTGGGACCGGCTCCAGGCGCTGCTGCTGCTGGCTCTTCTGTTCGGGCTGAATCTCACGGTGCTGGGGATTCTCGGCGATTTCGTGATCCGCATCTACCGCAAAATCGACTCCAAACCCCTGTACCAGATCAAGACCATCCGGTGACCGCGACCATGGATTATTCCAAGCTCTACCGCCAGGCGGCAGCGGCTTACAGCCTGCTGCCGCAGCTCCTGACCCCGGGGCGGGCCCTGCCGCCGTTGCAGATTTATGTGGAAGTCACCTACCACTGCAATCTACGCTGCCGCTTCTGCCAGTTCCTGAACCCGTCGCCGGCAGGGGCGGAAAGCGCCGCGGCCGACCGGCCCCGACCGCGGCCGGAGATCACCAACGCCGAGTGGCGGCGGATCCTGGCCCAGGCGCCGCGCTCAGCCTTGGTGTCTTTTTCCGGCGGGGAACCGTTTGCGCGCCCGGGTTTCATCGAGCTGGCCGAAACCACCGCCCGCCGCAACAAGGTGCACATCTACACCAACGCCACCCGGATCGATCCGGATACGGCCGCTCGCCTGATCGCGCTCGGCCCACGCGGCATGTTTGGGTCCGGTCTGGTGCTGATCGATGTGTCGCTGGAAGGACTCCCGGCCACCCATGACCGGATCGTCGGCCGCGAGGGGGCGTTCCAACGCACCACGGCGGCGGTGAAGCGCCTCGTCTCCGAACGCAGCCGCCGGCACCGGCGCTATCCCCTGATCGAACTCAAGGTGGTGATCACCCGCGACAACCTGCTGGAACTCACCGATTTGTTCGGCGTCGCGGAGGCGTTGGGAGCCGACCTGTTCAACGTGATGGTGCTGAACACCATTCCCCACGCCGGGCGGAGCGCCGCCAGTGGTGGCGCCGCCGCCGCCGATCCGCTGCGGCCGCCGCCGGCGGTGGTCGAGGTCGACCCGGACCTGCTCGACCGCGAACTGAAGCGGCTGGAGCGGGCCGCGACCGGCTCGCCGACCCGGATCCGCACCACCCCGCAGGGCTTCAGCATGGAAGAGATTGTTCGTTACTACCGCGGCGATTTGCCCGCCAATCGGTACCGCTGTCATTTCCCCTGGTACGCCTTCGGGATCACCGCGTTCGGCGACGGCGTGATCTGCCCCTATGCGCTGCTCGGCCCGATCGACCCGGCCGCGCCCTGGGCCCTGGTGAACAGCGGCAAGGCTCGGGCCTTTCGCAACCTGCTCCGGCAACACCAACTGCTGCCGGGCTGCCTGGGCTGCTGCATGATGGTGCCGAAGCCGTGAGCACTGAGTCGTTCATGGAAAACCCCGGGCGCAGGCGGGCGGGTGGATGGACCTAGTTGGGATTCCGAACTGTTTTCTCCCGCGGAGGCGCCGAGACGCAGAGAGAATCATTTTTCGAGGCCATTTACACAACGGGTGATCCCGGCCCTCAGAACCTTTAGATTCTCCGCGCCTCTGCGTCTCCGCGCGAGATTGCCTTTCCGTCTCATCCCATGGAGGAGCATTACCCACGCTCACTGATTTCATCCATCAACTTCATTCAAGGTTCAGCAGGCCACGGGGCATTGTTGCATGAAAACCATTCTGATCACCGGCGGCGCCGGCTTCATCGGTTCCAACTTCACCCGTTATCTGTTCCAGCATTATCCCGATTACCGCCTGATCGTGCTCGACGCGCTCACCTATGCCGGCAATCTGGACAACTTCCCGGTGGCGCTCAAAACCCACCCGAACTTCACCTTCTGGCACGGCGATGTACGGGATTCGGCGCTGGTGCTGGAACTCACCAGCCAGGCCGACGCCGTGGTCCACTTTGCGGCGGAAACCCATGTGGCCCGATCCATCTACGACGACCGCCGATTTTTCGAAACCGATGTGCTCGGCACCCAGTGCGTGGCCAGTGCGGTGCTGCGCTGCCGGGACCGGATCGAACGCTTCCTCCACATTTCAAGCTCCGAAGTGTACGGCACCGCGGCCACGGTACCGATGACCGAACAGCACCCGCTCAACCCCATGAGTCCCTACGCCGCCGCCAAAGCCGGAGCCGATCGACTGGTCTACAGCTACTGCACCACCTACGCCGTCCCGGCGGTGATTCTGCGGCCGTTTAACCAGTACGGCCCCTATCAGCATCTGGAAAAGGTGATCCCGCGGTTCATCACCAGCGCCATCTTGAACGAACCGCTCACCCTCCACGGCCGTGGCGAAGCCCGCCGCGACTGGCTGCACGTGGAAGACACCTGCCGGCGGATCGATCTGGCCCTGCACGCGCCTATCGAAAGGATTCAGGGCCAGGCCATCAATTTGGGTTCCGGCGAGGCCCGCGATATTCGCTCCATTGCCCGGCTCATTTTGCGGATGCTGCACAAACCGGAATCGCTCATCAGCTTCATGGACGAACGCCCGGGCCAGGTGCAGCACCACTGTTCGTCGCAAGATCGAGCGCGGGAACTGCTCGGGATCGAACCGGGGCGGCCGTTTGAAGCGGGCCTTGAGGAGACCATCCGCTGGTACCGGGATCATCCGGATTGGTGGCGCAAGCAACTGAACATGCGGCGGGTGCCGATCAAGAACGGCGGCAGCAGCGTCAGGTATTATTGAGGTTCGGAAGGGGGGAATGAGGGGTACAGTGCGGCATGCAGACGGCAAAGAGGGAATCGAAACGATGTCGGGCCGAAAGTTCGAAAAGTAGGTCAGGGTGCGCGCGGCGCTCCCTGACTTGTGTGGAGAGGTGATGGCGTCAAAATCGTCAGGTAGCTCCCACAAGTCGCAACCTGACCTACGCGACTACGCGACATGGCTGACCCGCGGCTGAGATCAGGCCGGAGCGAATGGGTGGCGGAAAATGACGTCCGGATTTCGGAAATGCTGAACGACGATCCGCGGCAATCAGCAAGCGATCCCCAAACCGCCCCCCAGCGGGCCGGTACCGCCCTGCTCGAGGCGCTCATCCCGGCGAGCTATCTGGTCTGGGCCGTTTTTTTCACCTGGCCGCTGGCGCTCAACCTCGGCCGTGCCATCCCCATGCCCCGTTACATCCAGGACACCCCCTGGGTGCACAACCTCTGGACCAGCCTCTGGTGGCTGAATGAACTCAGCACCTCCATCACCGGTGGCGGGCCGCTGCCGATTCAGGTCGACTCCATTTTCTATCCCCTGGGGATGGATGCGCTGGCTTACGTGATCCAGTGTCTGGTTCCCGCGCTCGCTTTTATCCCGCTCCAGGCCGCGCTGCCCATGGTGGCCGCGGCCAATCTACCGCTCCTGCTGATTCTCACCCTGGCCGCCGGCGGCTGCTATCTTCTGGTTTGTCGCCTGACCGGCGATCGGTTCGCCGCCTACCTGGCCGGGCTCGCCTTCGCGTTCTGCTGCCCGCAGCTGGCCAATGCCCAGGGGCATCTCCTGGTGGTCGCTTCCATCCCGCTAATCCCGCTGGTGCTGCTGGGCCTGATCGAAACCTGCCGGAGCGACCGCGTTAGTGCCCGGGTGCTGCTGGCCGCGGCCCTGGTCGGCTTGTTTTTTTCCTACTGGTACTATTTCCTGTTCACGGCCCTGATGGGTCTGATCGTTCTGATCCTTCGCCCCCCCGACCGAAACGGCTGGGTCCGGTTGCTGCAAACGGCGGTGCTGCCGGTCCTGGTGATTGTTCCGGTGAGCGTTCTGGTACTGCGCCACTCGGGCGGGCATTTTGCCGAACCGCTCACGGTGGCGGCCGGGTGGAGCGTGGATTTGCTGGCTTTTGTGCTGCCCACGCAGGACCACAGCCTGCTGGGCGGCTGGGGCGAGGAACTTCGGGCCGGATTCGGGGCCAACCCCACCATTCAGTCGGCGACGCTCGGGTTGGTGCCGCTGCTGCTCGCCGGCGCGGCGTTCCGACGGCGCAACCGGCGCGACCTGCTGCCCTGGCTGACGGGATTTATCCTGTTTTCGTTGCTGGCCCTTGGGCCAGTGCTGCATGTCGGCGGGCGCGATCAGTTCGGCTGGTTCGGCCGGACCGTTTCGATCCCGCTTCCCTTCGTCTGGTTCCATTGGCTGCCGGTGTTCGATGCGATCCGCGATTGCAGCATGTTCCTGGTGATGTCGACGCTGGCTCTGGCGGTGCTTGCCGGCTACGGCGCCGCATCGGTGATCGAGTGCGCCCGCCGAAAACGGCTGGTGTTCGGCTTGCTGCTCGCGGCGCTGGCGGCCGAACAGCTGATGCTGCCCTATCCGCTCAAGCCGGTGGGAGAAACGGAAGTCTACCGCTCCATCGGGCACCGTCGGATAAGCGGTACCACGCTGGAAATCCCGCTTCGAAACGATATCCGAACCTATGAATTCCACCAGATCTTCCACCGTCAGCGCCGGCTGGCCGGAAATCTGTCCCGAATGGATGCGGTTTACGCGAGCTACGGCGACGAACAGCCTCTGCTCGGCTTGTTCAAGGACCCGGCACGCCTGGTCGCCGTCGAAGCGGCCGGAACCGCACCCAATCCGACCGAAATCGCCTGGCTGATTAATTTTTTCGATTTGCACACGGTGATCGTGGAAAACCAGTACCTCAGCGCCGCTGAACAGGGCGCGGTGAATGCCTGGATCGAACGCTTTCTCCCGGTGCGCGATCGGTTCCAATCCGAAGATCGAGGGGTGAGCGTGTTTGAGCTGGAAACTCCCGCCAATGCGGCGCCGGAACCGCTGGTGATCGATTTCGGTGCGCCACCACCGTATCGGTATGTGCAGAAAGGCTGGTACGGTCCGGAACGGTGGGGGCCGGAAAGCGCTCCGGAACTTTCCATGCGCTGGTCGGAAGGACGCGAATCGGAGCTGATCCTGTGGCTGGACGGCAACCGCGCCTACCGGGGAGAACTGATCGTGCAGCCGCTGCGGTTTCCGGGAGCGGGTCCGCAGCGCCTGGAACTTTTTATTAACGACCACCCGGTGGCCGATTGGCGGCTCACGGAGCCGGCCTGGATTCCACTCACCTTTTCGGTTCCGGCCGCTGCCGTTCGCCCGGGGCTCAATCGGCTGCGCTTCCGTTACGGCACCGTGGCGCGGCCGGCCGACGTGATTCCGGGAAACGATGACCCCAGGCAGCTTGCGGTGGCCTTCGACCGCATCACCTTGCGGGCCGAGCAACCCGCCGGCGGTAGCGGACCCGAACCGAACCCCTAACCTGGTCGTCAGCAGGCACAGCCATGAATAAAGTGGAATTCTATCGGCATCATTTGGAACAGGAAGAAATCGATTCGATCACCGCCGCGCTGGGCGGCATCTTTCTCACCGCCGGCCCGCTGACGCGGCGATTTGAAGCCGAGTTCGCCGATTATCTCGGCTGCCGCGCGGTGGTCGGCGTCTACAGTTGCACTTCGGCTCTGTTCTTGTGCCTGAAGGCGTTCGGGATCGGCCCGGGAGACGAAGTCATCACCACCCCGATGACCTTTGTGGCCACCGCCAACGCCGTGCTCGAAACCGGCGCGAGACCGATTTTCGTGGATGTGGAACCGGGCACCGGGAACCTCGATGCCGAACGGATCGAAGCGGCCATTAGCGACCGCACCCGGGCGATCCTCCCGGTACACCTTTACGGGTTGATGTGCGATATGCGCCGGATCCGGGCAATCGCCGACCGCCACCGGCTGCGCGTGATCGAAGACGCCGCCCATTGCGTGGAAGGGACGCGCGCCGGGGTGCGCCCTGGGGAACTGGGCGACGCCGCCTGTTTCAGTTTTTACGCCACCAAGAACCTCACCTCCGGCGAAGGCGGCGCGATTTCCGTGAACGATCCCGAGCTGGCCGCCGAACTCAAGCTGATGCGCTCGCACGGGATCGATCGCGACGCCGCCGACCGCTACAGCGGCGCCTACCGGCACTGGGACATGGTGCGGATGGGCTACAAACTGAACATGTTCGATCTCCAGGCGGCACTACTGCTGCCGCAACTGGCGAAGATCGAGGGCCGGCTGGCCCGGCGCCGCGAGATCGCCCGGCGCTACCGCGGCGCCCTGACTGCCCTGCCCGGGGTGGAACTGCCGCGGGAGATCGAGGATTCGGTCCACGCCCATCATCTCTTCACCATCTGGGTCGATCCGGAGCACCGCGATACCATCCTCTCCGGCCTGGAAGCCGCCGGGATCGGGGTGGCGGTCAACTACCGGGCGCTGCATCTGCTCACCCACTACCGCGAGCGGTTCGGTTTCAAGCCCGGGGATTTTCCCGTCGCCGAGAGCATTGGCGCGCGCACCATCAGCCTGCCGTTTTACCCGAAAATGAGCGACTCCGAGGTGGATCGGGTGATCGAGGCGGTGGGGGTGTTGAGTCGTGAGTCGTGAGTCGTGAGTCGTGAGTCGTCAATCGTCAATCGTCAATCGTCAATCGGGGTCGGTATCGGGGTCGGTATCGGGGTCGGTATCGCTATCGCTGTCGAAATTCGGCCAGCGGGACAACCGTTCACCGGCGATCCCCCGCCGCCGCTTCGGACCGCACCCAGTCGTGGATCCGGCGGGCCAGTTGTTCCGGATCGCTCTGCTGCGTATCGACCCGGAGGTGGGCGGTTTCTCGATAGAGCGGCTCGCGTTCGCGGAGCAGCGCCTCCACTTCCGCGTCCGGAGCGAGATCGGTGAGGGCCGGGCGAAAGGCGCCGGAGCGCGGGTCCTGGTGCAACCGGGAAAGCACCGTGGCGGCGCCGGCATCCAGCCACACCACCTGGAAATGGCGGCGCAGCAGGGCGCGGTTGGCGGGGGCCAGGACCAGACCGCCACCGCCGGCCACCACCTGCCGATCGGGATCGCGGAGCGTGGTCAGGAGTTCCGCTTCGGCCTGGCGAAAAGCCGGCCAGCCGCAGCGTTTGACATAAGCTTCGATGGATTCCCCAAACCCCGCCACCAGCCGCTCGTCCATATCGACGAAGGAAAATTCCAGCAGGCCGGCGAGGATCCTCCCGACCGTGGATTTACCGGTGGCGCGAAAGCCGATCAGTGCAATCCGCACAGGTTCTTCCTCCAATCCGTCAAGCCGCCGGGTGACGGCGTCAGCGTCAGCATCGGGTGGCCCCAGGGTGCTGACACCGTTGTTCGACTGACCAGGGCTCATAGCACAGGGCCGGCGGTTTTGCCAACCGACTGCGATCGCCGGCTGGGACCCTTTCCGGTACCGCGGGGCCTTAGCGCCAAAGCCTATGCCTCGGGACGAGCCGGGCCGAGCCGGGACCGCCGCGCCCCAGCGCGGCGTTTTTCACACCGTCAACGGTATGATCTGGTGCGTTCGTAGCGCGTCCCGTCAGGGCAGTCAGCGCCTACCGATCCGCCGCTGACCGAGCTCTCGGAACCGCCGTCACCGCCTGACGGCGCCCCTACGAACCCAAACCCTTTGGATTGCGCCCAGTCCGCCTGGGTTCACTCGAACGCGGCGGCCATCAAGCAAATGGTCAATTGATCCCACCCGGAGGCCATGGTAGGGTGGCGGCAAGCCACCTCACCGAGCGAAGAAAGGAGCCACCTACCCGCAATGCCCACCGCTTCCTCAATCAGCGACAAGTTGCTCCTGGAATGGGCACCGAAGTTCGCGGCCGCGACCATGACGCTGTTGCTCCGATTGTGCCGTGTCACCATCATCGGCCGCCGCTACCACGATCAGATCCGGAACCGCCGCCAGTCGGTGCTGCTTTCTTCCTGGCACTTCGCCTTCCCGGTGTTGGTCGATTACTTTCGCGACCAGGGCGGACTGGTCATGGTGAGCCGCAGCCGGGACGGGGAATTCGCGGCCCGGACCCTGCACCAACTGGGGTATCTCACGGTGCGCGGTTCGTCGCATCGGGGCGGAGCCCAGGCCCTGAAGGAAATGCTCAGGCTGATCCGCCGCGGCCACAGCGGCGGGTTCGTGGCCGATGGTTCGCAGGGACCGCCGGAAGTGGCCCAGAAAGGCATTCTGCTGCTCGCCCGCTACACCCAGGCGCCGGTGCTGCCGCTGAGCGCCGCGGCCCGGCCCTCGGTGCGCCTCCCCAGTTGGGACCGGACCCTGCTGCCGCTGCCCCTGGCGCGCGTGGTGCTGGCCTTCGGAGCGCCGATCTGGGTGCCGGCGCAAACCGACGATCAGGGCCTGGAACAAAAACGCAGCCAACTGGAACGTGCACTGAAGGAACTCACCCGCCGGGCCGAAGCCGTTCTGAACGGCAAACCGGACCGGTGAACGCAACGGAGGACCCGACACCGATGCCGCGAAGCGTTATTTCAGGAAGCGGCGGCTACCTGCCGCCACAGGTGGTGACCAACGACGACCTGGCCCGGCTCATGACCACCAGCGACGAATGGATCCGGACCCGGTCCGGGATTCGCACCCGGCATCATGCCGAACCCGGGGTTTCCTGTTCCGACCTGGCGCTGGAAGCGGCCCGGAGGGCGCTCGCCGAGGCCCGGCTGAACGCTGACGAACTGGATTTCATCATCTTCGCCACCATCACACCCGATCATTTCTTCCCCGGCACCGGCTGTTTTTTCGCCCCCAAATTGGGCCTCACCGACACCGGCTGCCTCGATGTCCGCAACCAGTGCACCGGCTTCATCTATTCCCTGGCGGTGGCGGATGCTTTCATCCGCGCCGGCGTCTACCGGAACATCCTGGTGGTGGGAGCGGAAGTGCATTCGAGCGGTCTGGATTTTTCCGATTCCGGCCGCGATCTGGCGGTGCTGTTCGGCGACGGCGCCGGGGCCGTAGTGGTGTCGGCCAGCGATGATCCCGACCGCGGCATCCTCTACACCGAACTGCACGCCGACGGCCGGTTCGCTCGAGCACTCAACATGGACCTCTGGGACATCTCGAAGAAACCCTACATCACCCCGGACTGCCTCGAAGGCGGCCGCATGTGGCCACAGATGGACGGGCGCACCGTGTTCAAACACGCGGTCACCCGGCTGTGCGAAGTGATCCCGCACACCCTGGCTCAAACCGGAACGCATCCCGACGACATCAAGTACGTGATTCCGCATCAGGCGAATCTCCGGATCAACCAGATGGTGGCCCAAAAACTGGGCTGGCCGGAAGAAAAATTCCTGCACAATATCGAGCATTGCGGCAACACCACGGCGGCGTCCATTCCGCTGCTGCTGAACGAAACCTGGGCCGCCGGCCGGCTGGAACCGGGCGATCTGATCCTGCTGGCCGCCTTCGGTTCCGGGTTCACCTGGGGCACGGTGCTGGTGCGTTGGTGAGCGGTGAATGGGTGGTGCGCCGGTAAAACCGGTGAGGAGTAGTGAATGAAAGAGTCATACAGCGAAGGCTTAGCCAGCCACGCTGGCCCCGAGTCATGCGCAGGTGCCCGTAAGGGTACAGGCGAAGCGTTGACAGGGGTACACACAGGCCAGGTATTGAGCTGCGAAATCAACCATTCCGGGATGCCGACGCCGTCGCCTAACGCGGAAGGCAAC
>MNZR01000230.1:2293-24974 GCA_001873705.1 Syntrophobacteraceae bacterium CG2_30_61_12 | reverse complement strand
CATGCGCGCACCGCCGTGCAGCTTTACCAGGGCGTCGCCGACTGGAACTGGATCAAGGAAGTGCGTCAGGCGGTGTCGATTCCCGTGATCGGCAACGGCGATGTGACCAGCCTTGCAGGGGCTTGCCGAATGCTCAAGAACACCGGATGCGCCGGGGTCATGGTCGGCCGCGGGAGCATCGGCAACCCCTGGTTGATGGCGGCCATCGCCGCAACCTGGAAGACGCCCGCGCGTCGTCCCCAAGTTCCCGGCTGGGAAGATTTACTGGCCACGGCCAGGCGGCATCTGAACCTGTTCACCGGGCGGCGGGTCTGCCCACCCGGCCACACCCGCAAACTGCTCATCTGGTACTCGAAGAGCTGCCCCGGATCGGCCCAACTGCGAGCCGCCTTGAGCCTGCTCAAGGAACCCCGAGAAATGTTCGAGCGCTTCCAGCGCTGGGTGGATCAACTGGAACGAAGCGGCGTTCGGTTCGCTCCGGTGCAAGGCGCCGGCGAGTTGCCGGATGCCGACCAAAGGACAGGCCATGAAGGTCATTGTTGCTGAAACGGCCGGCTTCTGCCGCGGTGTTCGGGACGCTCTGGAAACCACGCTGAACGTTCAGCGGCGGGCGTCGAGCGGAGAAACCATCTACACCCTGGGGCCGCTGATTCACAATCGTCAGGTGCTGTCCATGCTGGCGGACAAGGGCATCGAGGAAGCGCCCGGCATCGCCGCTTGCGGCGGCCGCAAGGTGATTATTCGAGCGCACGGAATTCCGCCCGAACAACGCCGCCAACTCAAGGCCGTCGGGGCTGAAATCATCGATGCCACGTGCAAGCGGGTGGCCCGTGTCCAGGCGGTAATCAAGCGCCATGCCCGGCAGGGCTACGAAACGATTGTGCTCGGTGACCAGGATCATGCGGAAGTGGTGGGGCTGATGGGCTTCACCGAAGGCCGCGGCCATGTCGTTCAAACAGCGGAACAACTGGAAGCGCTTCCGAAGGACTGGCGGCAGGCCCTGCTGGTCGCCCAGACCACTCAGAATCAGGACGTGTTCGAGCGAATCGAACAGGTGTTCCGGTTGCGTTATCCACGGGGCGAGGTGATTCACACCATCTGCGGTGCCACTCACGAACGCCAAAACGAAGTCCGCCGCCTGTGCGCTCAGGTCGATGCCATGGTCATCGTCGGCGGCTATCACAGCGGCAACACGGTGCGCCTGGCGGAGGTGGCGCGGGAGTGTCGAGTCCCGACCTATCACGTGGAAACCGAACAGGAATTGGACCCGCGGCGGATGTCCGGGTACCGCACGGTCGGCGTTTCGGCCGGCGCGTCCACGCCCAACTGGATGATCCGCAATGTGGTGCGATTTCTGGAGAGCGTGCAACCGGACCAGCCGCGGCGGAACCGCCAGCCTCCGCTGCTCGATTGGATCGCCTACAGCAACGTTTCCGCCGGAATCGCGGCCGCCCTGCTGGTGCCGACCCTGGCCGCTCTGTGCCGCCTGTCGGCGACTTTCACCGACGCGCTCATGGCCGGCTGTTACGTATTCGGCATGCACATCGTGAATCGCTATCTGGACCGGGCCTCGATGCAGCTCAACGACCCGCGGCAGGCCGCCTTCTACCGAAGACACCTGGCAATCCTGCTACTCTGCAGTCTGACGGCGCTCACCCTGTCGCTCTGGGCCGCCGCCCGCCGCGGTCTCCCCACCGTGCTGCTGCTGGCTCTGCTCACCGTCTGGGGCGGCCTTTACAATGTCCCGATCCTCCAACACCTGTGGCGGCGACCACTGCTCACGATCCTCAAAATCAAGGACATCCCCACCTCCAAAACCCTGGGCGTGCCTCTCGCCTGGGCCACGGTAACGGCCCTGGTGCCGCATCTGGACGCGTTCGGTCAGCGCCCGGCCAGGGTGCTCATCGCCTGGACGACGGCTTTCCTGCTGGTGCTGGTGCGTACCGCGTTGCTGGATTTTCGCGATGTCCTGGGCGATCGCCTGGTCGGCCGGGAAACCATCGTGGTCTATTGGGGGGAACCAAAGACCGCACGGCTGCTCAAAATCATTCTGACCCTGCTGGCGGTGTTCCTGTTGGCGTTCGCCTGGTGGGGGACTGTTTCGCCGTTTGCCGTATTCCTGCTCCCGGCGGTCGGCGCCTACGCCATGCTCCTGGGAAGCCCCCGCAGGCACCGCCTGCGCACCACGCTGACCGCTGAAATCACCACCGATTCGGTGCTGGCGGCGGCCGGATTGCCGGCCCTGGTCTGGCTGCTGTTTGGTTCCTGATGCCTGGCGTCAGCGTTGTTATCCCCACGTTCAATCGCGCCCACCTGGTGGCCGAAGCGATCCGTTCGGTCCTGGCCCAGACCCTGCCGCCCCTTGAAATCATCGTGGTCGATGACGGTTCCCGGGACGCCACCAGCGAAGGACTCGCCGCCTTCGGCCCCAAGATCCGGGTCATCCGCCAGGAACACCGCGGCGTCAGCGCCACCCGCAACGCCGGTATCGCCGCGGCCCGAGGGACCTGGCTGGCCCTGCTGGATTCCGACGATCTATGGCGGCCCACCAAACTCGAAGCTCAAATCCGCTACTTGGAACAGCACCCCGATCTGTTGCTCTGCCAGACCGAAGAACTGTGGCTACGCCACGGCCGCCGTCTGAATCCCAAGAGCTACCACCGGAAGCCGAGCGGCTATTGTTTTCAGAAACTGCTCGAACGCTGCCTGGTGAGCCCTTCCGCGCTGCTGATCCAGCGCCGCCTGCTGGATCGGATCGGCGGGTTCGATGAAACCCTTCCCGCCTGCGAAGATTACGACTTGTGGCTGCGCCTCGGCTGCCGTTTCCCCATCGGCTTGGTGGAACAGCCCCTGGTGATCAAGCGCGGCGGCCATCCGGACCAGCTTTCCAGCACCATCCCGGCGCTCGACCGCTACCGCATCCGGGCGCTGGTGAAGATCCTGCTGAGCGGCGACCTGACTCGCCTGCAGCAGACCCAGGCCATGGCGGTGCTGGAAAAGAAATGCCACATTTACGCCTCGGGCCGCGACAACCGCGGCCATCCGGAAAGCGCCCGCCAATACCGGGAACTCCCGGATAAAATCCGCGCGCACCTGGCAACTGACCCGGCCCGACCCCCTTTACAGCCGTAGGTCAGGGTGCGCTCGGCGCTCCCTGACTTGTGACCGGAAACCGCGAGGTCAGGACCGTCAGGTAGCTCCCCGTGGTCGCAACCTGACCTACGATGCTTCCTTTCTTCCGGCGTCCTGATCAGGCCGCTTTCTCGATCCTCACGGCGCAGATCTTATATTCGGGGATTCTCGATACGGGATCCAGCGCATTGATGGTCAGTTGGTTCACCGCCACCTCATAAAAATGGAACGGCACAAAGGCCACGCCTCGATCGGTCATATTGGAAACCACCGCTTTTACCTTTATGCTTCCCCGTCGGGAAACGATATTGACGTAATCCCCGTCGGCGACCCGAAGTCTCTTCGCATCCTCTTCGTTGATCTCCGCCAGGGCCTCGGGGTACATCCGATTCAAGGCAGTGCCTTTGCGCGACATGGTGCCGGTATGGTAGTGCCAATGCACGCGACCGGTGGTCAGCACAAACGGATAGTCCATGTCCGGAAGCTCGGCGGAAGGTTGGTATTCGATCGAGAAGAACACGCCCTGGCCGCGGGCAAAGCGCCCCACGTGCAGAATGGGCGTGCCCGGATGATCCTTGGTCGGGCATGGCCAGACCAGATCTTCCTTATCGAGGCGAGCATAGGTGATGCCGCCGTAGCTCGGCGTCAGCGCGTTGATCTCATCCATGATCGCCGAAGAATTTGAATACTCCATCGGGTATCCCATGCGTTTGGCGATGGCGGCGATGATCCGGTAGTCTTCCAAGGCCGCCCCCGGGGCATCCAGCGCCTTGCGCACCCGCAGCACCTTGCGCTCGGTGTTGGTGAAGGTGCCATCCTTTTCCGCGAAACAGGAACTGGGCAGAACCACATCAGCCAACTTCGCGGTTTCCGTTAGAAAGATGTCCTGCACCACCATAAAATCGAGACTTGCCAGGCCCTTTGCCGCATGATGCGAATCGGGGTCGCTCAGCACCGGATTCTCGCCCATGATGTAAAGGGCCTTGATCGTCTTGCCGGCGGCATTGCCCATATCGGTCACGGCCATCCCGACCTTGTCGGGAAGCTTCGCAACATTCCAGGCCTTGGCAAACTTGTCGCGGATATCTTCCGAGGTCACCACCTGGTATCCCGAGAAGACGTTGGGGAGCCCGCCCATGTCACAAGCGCCCTGGACATTGTTCTGACCTCGCAGCGGATTGACTCCGCCCCCTTCGATTCCGATATTGCCGCACAGCATGGCCAGCGATGCCAGCGACTTCACATTGTTGGTGCCGCTGGTATGCTGGGTGATGCCCATGGCATAAAAAATCGATCCCGGCCCGGCGGTCGCATAGAGGCGCGCCGCCGCGATCAGATCTTTCTCCGGAATGCCGGTGATGTCGGCCACGTATTTGGGGGTGTATTTGGCGAGGCACTTTTTCAGCTCGTCAAATCCGGTGGTGCGTTCGTCGATGTAAGCCTGAGCCTGCAGGTTGTCACGGATGATAACGTGCATCAAACCGTTGATCCAGGCCACATTGGTGCCCACCCGAGGGCGCAGCCACACTTCGGAGATATCCACCAGTTTGATTTTTCTGGGGTCGGCGACGATCAATTTAGCGCCGCGCTTGGTGACCGCTTCGTGAATGTAGTTGGCGATGATCGGATGATTCGCCGTGGTGTTGGTGCCCGTCAGCAAGATGACCTTGGAGTTCAGCACATCCTTGAAAGGATTGGTCATCGCTCCACTACCGAACGTGGCGGCAAGCCCTGCCACCGTTGAGCTGTGTCAGAGACGAGCGCAGTGATCGACGTTATTGGTACCGATCACCGCGCGCATGAATTTTTGGAATAGATAGTTTTCCTCGTTGGTGCATCGGGCGGAGGAAAAACCACCGATCGCATCGGGACCATGCTCACTCTTGATCTTGTTGAGCCGCCGTGCGATCAGATCCAGCGCTTCATCCCAGCCGGCCTCTTCGAACCGACCGTTGCGCTTGATCAGCGGCGTGGTCAGACGCTGATCGCTGCCGATGAATTCATAGCCGAACCGGCCCTTAACGCACATGCTGCCCTGATTGACCGCGGCATCACCCCGGCCGATCACGCTCGCCACGCGATTGTCAAGGACGTTCAATTCGATCTGGCATCCGCAACCGCAATAGGTGCAGGTGGTGGCCACCTTCTTGCCAACGAACCTTCTGGCTTTGAGCGGGCTGAGGTTCTCGGTCAGGGCGCCGGTCGGACACACCTGCAAACACTCCCCGCAAGACACGCACTTCTCAGGGTCGACCGTCAGTTCCAGCACCCCATCGGTCTCAACGAATTCCAGCGCCCCCACGCCCTTGATTTCCCGACAGGCGGCAGCGCAGCGTTGGCAATAGACACACCGATCGCGCCAGTATTTAATCAAGCTGGTGGCATAGGCCACCTCGACCCGGTCCTTGGGTTCTTCATAGGTATCCGCCCTGACCCCCAATTCGAACACCAGATCCTGCAGCCTGCAGGCACCCGCCTTATCGCAGATCGGGCAATCCAGCGGATGATGGGCCAACAGGCGCTGCAAGGATTTCCGACGCATACCGGCGAGCATGTCGGAACTGGTCACTACCGACATACCATCGGCCACCGGGGTCTTGCAGGCTTCCACCGGGGTGCCCTTACCGTCGACCTCGACCACGCAGAGGTGGCAGGAACCTATTGGATTCAACCGTTCATGGAAGCACAGGGTCGGGACCTTGATCCCAGCGCTTTTGGCCGCCTGCAGGATGCTACTATCCTGCCGTGCGATGACTTCCTGACCGTCAATTGTCAACTTGACCGTGCTCATTTTTGTTTGCTCTCTTCGCGACCTGTGTGGCACTCAATCAAGACCTGCCGCCAGCCTCGGCCCAGTTTCGTACCGGCTGATGATCCCCGATCATCCCCGGACCCTTGGCCTCGGTTTCACAGCAAGGTCAGAAACGACAGCTTGACCATGGCAAGATAAGTGGAAGGAAAGAGCCCCAGGGACAGAACCCCATAAGCTGAAATGAAGATCGCGATAACCAGGGCCGGAGAAAATACGGTCACCGGTATTTCTTTCTCGGCGGCCGTATCTGGCGCCTGCATATACATGGCAACGGTCACCCTGAGATAGTAATAAACCGACACCACGCTATTGATCACCCCGATGATCGCAAGGCCCACGAAACCTTCCTTGATCGCGGCGGAAAAAATATAGAACTTACCCATAAAGCCGCCTGTCGGCGGAATCCCCGCCAGCGAAAACAAAAACAAGGTCATGGCCAGAGCGGCAATCGGATGCCGGTAGCCGAGTCCCCGAAAATCCGCAATACGCACCCGCTGTTCGCCCTTACCGGCGAGCACCGTGATCACCGCGAAGGCCCCGATATTCATGCAGGTGTAGGCGAGCATGTAATAAAGGATGCTGCTAATCCCACGCTCTCCCGCCGACAGGAACGCCACCAGCACATAGCCCGCATGGGCAATGCTCGAATAAGCCAGCATCCGTTTGATATTTTCTTGCACCAGGGCAATCACGTTGCCAACGCTCATGGTCAGCACCGCCATCACCCAGATCAGCATGGTCCAGTTGGTCTGCAACGACGGTAGCGCTTCCATGAAGATCCGCGCAAAGGCGGCGAACGCAGCCGCTTTGGGCCCGGCCGACATGAACGCGGTAACCGGCGCCGGCGCGCCTTCATAGACGTCCGGGGCCCACATGTGAAACGGCACCGAAGCGGTTTTGAAGCCGAAACCAATCACCAGCAGTGCCATACCCATAACGATGGTGGGCCCACCAAAGCCGGCACCGGCGATGAACTTGGCAATGGCCGGAATGCTGGTGGTGCCGGTAGACCCATAGATCAGCGCAATGCCGTAAAGCAGAAAGCAGGTGGCGAACGAACCCAGCAGGAAGTACTTAAGGGCCGCCTCATTCGATATCATGCGGTTACGGGTATATCCGGCCAGCACATAGAGCGATATGGACATCAGCTCAACCCCGAGAAAAATGGTGATCAATTCGGCGCCACTCGACATGATCATCATCCCCAAGGTCGCAAAAATGATGAGTGCGTAATACTCACCGTGCTGCATGGCTTCGTTATCGAGGTATTTAATGGAAATCAGGATGGTCAGTCCGGTGCCGAGCAGAAAAATCAATTTAAAAAACCGGCAGTAATTGTCCACCACCCACATGCCGTTGAAAGAATACTCGATCGCGCGGAGTTCGAAGCTCTGCGGCTGAGTCAAAACCACCGCAACGGCGCCAACCACCCCGATCAGGCTGACATAGCCGTACCAACCCTTAAGCCTGATGGGGGCAAAGGATTGGATCAACAGAATCAGCAACGAACAAACCACCAGAATCAACTCTGGAGCTATAGCGCTCAAATTGATGCTGCTCATGACCTGTTCCATAAATTATCGCCCTTGACCCTTGGCAAGCTGTTGAAAGTCCACTCTCGCAACCACGTCGTTCAGCCAGGTCGGCTTAGCTCCATCCATGCGCGCGGATGTCCGCGGGTTCACCGTCTCCAGGAGATGATCCACGGAAGCGTCCATGGTCTTTAAGAACGGTTTGGGATACACCCCGATCCAGACAATGAACAACACAATGGGCAGCAAATAGGCATATTCCCGCCCGGTCATGTCCTTAAGATTTTGATTCTCGGCCTTGGTGATCTGACCGTACATGACTCGCCGGTACATCCACAGAAGATATATCGCACCCAGGATCAAACCGATGGTGGCAACCATGCCAAAAGCGAGCGATGCCTTGAAGGCGCCGATCAGAATCAGCAACTCTCCAACGAAACCGTTCAGCCCGGGCACTCCCATCGAGGACAAGGCCACCAGCAGGAACAGCGCCGCGAACATCGGCATGACCTTCATAATGCCGCCGTATTCCGAGATCAGTCGGGTGTGGCGCCGTTCGTACAACATCCCGACGATCATGAACAGCGCGCCGGTGCTCAAGCCGTGATTGATCATCTGGATCAAACTACCCTTCAAGCCATCCACGTTCAGGGCGAACATTCCCAACATGCAGTAACCCAAATGACTGACGCTCGAGTAGGCCACTAGTTTCTTGATGTCGTCCTGGGCGATCGAAACCATCGCGCCGTAGATGATCCCTACCACGGACAGAGCGAGAACGATGGGCATGAAATCGATGGTGGCCTGCGGGAAAATCGGCAGGCAAAAGCGCAGGAACCCGTAAATTCCCATTTTCAGCAACACCCCAGCCAGGATCACACTACCGGCCGTGGGCGCTTCCACGTGAGCATCGGGCAACCAGGTGTGGAACGGGAACATCGGCACCTTGATGGCAAAAGCCACAAAGAAGGCCAGGAACAGCCACATCTGAATGTTGCCCGGCAGGCCTAGATTGTAATAGTCGAGGATATCGAAGGTGTAGGTCCCAGTGGCCTCAAAGTTCATGAAGTAGAGCACCAGAATGGCCACCAGCATGAGTACGCTGCCGCTCATGGTGTATATGAAAAACTTGACCGCCGCGTAGATCCGCCGTGGCCCGCCCCAGATCCCGATGATGAAATACATGGGGATCAACATCACTTCCCAAAACACGTAGAAGAGAACGAAATCCAGCGCACAGAATACGCCGATCATCCCGGTTTCGAGGAACAGCAGCGAGGCCATGTAACCTTTCACCCGCTCCGTTACCGCCGTCCAGGTCGACAGGATGGCCAGCGCCGAGAGGAAGGTGGTGAGCAGAACCAACAGCAGACTGATGCCGTCGATTCCCATGTGATAGCGAACGGCGAACTGGCTGATCCAGGGAACGTCTTCCACGAATTGCATTTCCCAAGTCCCGCAATCGAACATGAAATAGAGCGGCAGGGAAACCAGGAAGGTCACCACGCTGGTGCCAAAAGCCACCCATCGGATCAGGTCCTGGCGGCTATTGTTGATCAGACAGATCGCCACAATCCCCACCAGGGGCAGATAGGTGATCAAGGACAGAATCGGCAAATTCAATGCATTCATCATAGACTCATCAAGGAAGCGAATAGGTAGTAGCCGAGGATGACGACGCCGCCAATCAGCATCGTCGCCGCATAACTCCGCACCAGTCCGCTGGCGGTAACGCGGACCACCCCCGCCAGGCCAATGAAAAATTGGGCGACCCCGTTGACCAACCCATCAATCGCCCGGACATCGATAATACGGGCCAGAAAACTGGAGAAGAACAGCATGAAGCGAGTGAACCAGGTATCGTAGACGTTGCCCACATAGGTATCGCTGGAAGCGATCGGCTTGCTGGCGATCCACATGAATACCCGGCTGCCCTTACGATAGACCCAGTCGGTATCGATGCTGATGGTCGGTTCCGGATCGAGTTTCTTCAACAGCATGAAGAAACCGAGTCCGGTGAACAGCAGGATCCCGAGAGCACTGGTCACATGATCACCGGTATAAGCATTGAAGTGCACCGGAAAGGGAAGCAGGTTGTAAAGCGGGCCGGGAAGCACGCCGATCCCGATGCACATGAAGGCCGCCATGCCCATGGCCAGCAGCATATTGAGCGGCGGCTCCTTGGCCTCGATCCCGGCATCCTTGGCAAAGAACATGTAGTAGGGAAGCTTCAACCCGGTATGCAGGAAGGTACCGGCCGAGGCCATGGTCAGCAACAGGGCCACCAACGGTCGATGGTCATGAGCGGCACCGGCAATAACCATCGACTTGGTGACAAATCCACTGAATAGCGGGAAGGCCGAGATCGCAAATCCGCCAATCATATAGAGCACCAGCGTGATCGGCATGGTCCGGTACAGCCCACCCAGTTCCGTCAGTTTCCTGCGCCCGGTCATTTCGATCACCGCACCGGCACCCATGAACAGCAGGCCCTTGTACAAGATGTGCGCAAAGGCGTGAGACACCGATCCGTTCAGGGACATTTCGGTGCCGATGCCGACCCCGGCCACCATGTAGCCCACCTGACTGATGATGTGGTACGCCAGCAAGCGTCGGCAATCGTTCTCCAGCACGGCGTACACGACCCCATACAGGGCCATGATGGTTCCCATGTACACCAACAGTTCGGTGCCGGGGAAAACTCGTACCAACACATACACCGCCGTCTTGGTGGTGAAGGCTGACATGAACACCGACCCGGTTACGGTTCCCTCCGGGTAGGCATCGGTCAGCCAGGCATGCAGAGGCGGTACCGCGGCATTGACGATGACCCCGACCAGGATCAGGTAAAAAGCCAGGCTACCGTCATGATCGAGTGGTCCAACCTGCATCGACCTGGTGCTGAGATAATGCAGGATGATGCCTCCCAACAGGCACACCCCTCCAAAGGTATGCACCAAGATGTATCGATAGCCGGCGCGGATCGCGGCCGGTTCGCGCCGGGCAAAGACCAGATAGGCCGAGGCGAAGGCCATCACTTCCCAGAACACAAACAGGGTCAGGTAGTCACCGGCGAAAGTCACTCCCAGGGACCCACCAACGTAGAGCAAAGCAGCGACATGCTGGCCCCGATCGTTCACATGCAGGGCATACACCATCCCGATGAAGGACATGATGGTAAAAACCCAGCCGAACACGATGCTGAGTTTGTCCACCGCGCCGAAGCACAGCACCGTACCGAGGAAGTCCCAGGACCAGTAAGTTCCGGCACTCATGGCAAAGACCGCCGCCACTCCGAGCAGCGGGATCAGCAACATGTAGGCCTTTTGGATTTTCCCGCGCAAAAACGGCAGCAGCAAAGCTCCGACAATGTAAAATACCGACGGGTGGAACCAATCAATCATTGTAGTAATCCTCACCCCGCATGACGCCGCACTGGTGGCCGATGAATTTAGAAACCAGAACGATAACGACGCAGGACACAAACCCGTACAGGGCGCCCCACCCGGGTATCTTGTCCCAGATATAGACGGCATGCTCCCGCTCAACCAGGAAATCAGCCACCACCGTAAGCCCCAGAGCCACGTAACTTAATTTTTTCAGGGTACCGGCATGCGCTGGGTTGCCTATGTAAAGGACGATCCTCTTGATCATCGGATCACCTCCCTGGCGAGATTGATAAAGTAGTCCGGGAATATCCCGATCAACAGCGAAATGGTGGCGGTCAACACCAGCGGAACCACCACCATCTTGATTTCCCGAATATCCTCATGATGGTCGTGACCGGAAGCATCGATCGCCGCGCCGGTCGTGTCCTTCTCGAAGAATGCCTTGTAGGTGATCGGCAGGAAATAGGCGGCGTTCAAGACCGTGCTCACCAGCAATATCATCAATATGGGCACGGAACCGGCCTCGATCGAACCCAGCGCGAGAAACCACTTAGTGGTGAACCCGGCGGCCGGGGGCACCCCGATCATGCTGAGCGAGGCAATGAAAAAGGCCGCCATGGTCCAGGGCATCTTCTTGCCGATACCCGACAGTTGACTGATCTCGGTCTTGTGCGCGCTGCAATAAAGGGAACCGGCGCAGAAAAACAGGGTGATCTTGGAAAAGGCATGATTAGCGATGTGAATGATCCCCCCCACCATCCCGCTCGGGGTCAGCAACACCGCGCCCAGGATCACGTAGGAAAGCTGGCTCACCGTTGAATAAGCCAGCCGCGCTTTCAGGTTGTCCTTGGTCATTGCAATGATGGAAGCGGTGATGATGGTGAATGAGACCACGTAAGCCGCGGTCACGCCGAGATTGGTGCGAGTCATCAGGTCAATGCCATAGATGTTGAATACCACCCGCAAAATCGAGAACACCCCAACCTTCACCACGGCCACCGCATGGAGCAGAGCGCTGACCGGAGTCGGTGCAACCATCGCCGACGGTAGCCAGTTGTGGAAAGGCATCACCGCGCCTTTGGCAAACCCGAACAGGAACAGGAAGAAGCCGACAAACAGCAGCCACGATGCCGGTTGGTTGTTGAGCAGTCCATGGCTCTGAAAATCCGTGGTGCCCGCCACCATATAGACGATGATGATGCCCGAAAGCAGAAAGGTCTTGGACATTCCAAGCAGGTATAGGAAATACTTCTTCGCTC
The DNA here is from genome assembly GCA_001873705.1 of Syntrophobacteraceae bacterium CG2_30_61_12. Taxonomy (GTDB): domain Bacteria; phylum Desulfobacterota; class Syntrophobacteria; order Syntrophobacterales; family DSM-9756; genus CG2-30-61-12. The sequence goes on along the minus strand of MNZR01000230.1, from coordinate 12,850 downwards.
CCTCGATCGCTTCCGGCGTCTCCTCGTGGCCGACCAGAGGAACCGTGGCCAGGCTCAAGATTTCGTAGAAGACAAAAAGCGTCACCAGGTTGGCGGAGAAAGCCACGCCGATGGTGGCGGACAAGCTGACGGCGAAGCAACTGTAGTATCGGGTTTGCGCGTGTTCCTTGCCGGCCCGCATGTAACCGATCGAGTAACAAGTGGTGACAATCCAGAGGAATGAGGAAACCGTCGCAAGCAGCAGACCGAAGGCGTCGACCCGAAATTTGATGTCGATTCCCTGGTAAAAACCACTGACTAGAGTGTACTCGATGGTGTGCCCGGAAAAAATCGCCGGTGCCATCGACATGACTAACGAAAACTTGACAATCCCCGCCAGGATCGACCAAAATTCGCGGACATTAGGCCGATCTCCAGTCTTCAGGATCAAAGGCACCGCAAGAAGTGACGCCAGCACGGCCAGCAATGGTTTGATCGACAGAATGGTTTCCACGTTTTCCTTAACCTTTACTTAGATTGATTTCATCAACATTCACGGTCGCTTTGTTGCGGAAAAGCGAAATGATGATGGCCAACCCCACGGCAGCCTCAGCCGCGGCGACGGTCATGATCATGAACACGAAGACGTGACCGTCCATGCTGTTGAGAAAGCGCGCGAAGGCTATGATGGTCAAATTCACGGCATTCAGCATCAATTCAATGCACATGTAAATGATCAAGGCATTGCGTTGAGTGAATACCCCCACCGCGCCGATCGAAAACAGCACCGCACCCAACATCAAGTATGAATTCAACGAGACCATAGGCAACCATTCATGATTCGGAGTTGATTACTCGGTCCCCGAATCATCAATCCTCCTTTTGGCTAGGATGACCGCGCCGACAATGGCCGCGAGTAACAATAACGAGGCGATTTCAAACGGCAGCAAGTACTCGGTGAAAAGCATCTGCCCCACCGCTTTCGTGGTGCCGAACGCATCGCTCGCGTCTCCAGCCGCCCCCAGCGATCCATTTGCTTTAAACAGTCCCACCATGGTCACCATGACCAAACCCACCACCACGGTGGCGAAAGCTTGCAACAACATGGTTTTGCCCGCCAGCTTGCCTTCCTTTTCTTCCACATTGAGCAGCATGATCACGAACAGAAACAGGACCATGATCGCCCCGGCATAGACGATGAGCTGCAACACCGCGATCAAGTGGGCATCCAGCAGCACATATAGCCCAGCGAGAAAGGACATGGTCGCGACCAAGCTCATGGCAGCGCGCACCGGCCTCTTGGTGGTCACCATGAGCAGTGCCGAGACCACGGCACCGACACAAAAGGCGTTGAAGATCAATAACTGCATTTGGAGTAGATCCTCCTGATGTAATCCAAACGACCCTTGACACTTTCCTCGGACCTGAGGAGCTGGTCCTTGGAGTAGCGCAGAATGGCCCGGTCCCGCTGCGCCAGGCCCTGATACTCCGAACTCATAACTATGGCTTCCTTGGGACAGACTTCCTCGCAGTAGCCACAGTATACGCAACGCGCCATATCCAGGGTGTAGCTCACCGGATAGCGTTCCCCGCCGGCCCTTTCCCCACCCACGATGGAGATGGCCTTGGCCGGGCACATCTTTTCACACAATCCGCAAGCGACACATTTTTCCGCCCCGTTGGCACCGGCCACTAAAACCGGTCGACCTCGATAGGCGGCGGGCAGCGTAACTTTTTCCTCCGGGTAGTAAACGGTGAAGACCTTGCGCTTCTTCCCCGCGGGTGGCAACACGAAGCCGACGAGGTTGATGAAGAAATGCTTGCCGGTGACGAACAGGCCCCGCAGGATCTCAAAAACATACAGCTTTTCCCACAGGGTGAGGTGGATGTTCTTCCTCACCTGCTTGGGCTTAAGCGTAGCCATGGGGACGCCCACCAGCGGATGGTATTGGGATTGCTCCAAACCTGTCATCTTGCTCATAGCACCAGAACCACCAGCCCGGTAATTAGAATGTTGACGAGTGCAAGCGGCAGCAGCATCTTCCAACACAGCCTCATGATTTGATCATAACGAAAGCGCGGAAGAGTCCACCGAATGCTCATTTGCAGCCAGATAAAGAAAATGACCTTGGCGAAGAAGGTTGCCACATTCACCAGCATGGCCAGGAAGGCGGCGCCGTTGGCACCCGCGAATTGCAACCAGGACAGCAACATCTGATCGGTAACGAAAGGCAAATGCCAGGCACCGAAAAACAGCGTGGTCACAATCCCGCTGATGGTCACGATTTCAAGAAACTCAGCCATCCAGAACATGACAAACTTGAGGCCGCTGTACTCGGTAAAATAACCGGCCACCAGTTCCGACTCAGCCTCGGGGATATCGAAAGGCACCCGTTTGTTTTCGGCAATGGCACAGGTGAAAAACAGGACAAAACCGAGGGGTTGCAGGAAAATGCCCCAATGGAAGAAATTTTCTTGCAGAGCACCGATCTCGGTCAGCCGCAACGAACCGAACACCATGATCACGCCGATGATCGTGAGCCCCATGGCGACTTCATACGATAGCATCTGGGCCGATGCGCGCAGGCCGCCCAACAAGGACCAGTTGCTTCTTGACGACCATCCGGCCAGAACCACTCCGTAGGTCGCCAGGGAAGCGAGAGCGAAGACGAACAGGATACCCACATCGAGATCGGCGATCACCAGGTTGACCTGGTGTCCGAACAATTCGTACCGACCCCCGAAGGGAACCACGGCGAAAGTGCTGATCGCGGGAACCAGGCAGATGAAGGGCGCCACCGTATGGAAAAATTTGTTGGCACCGGCGGGAATGAAATCTTCCTTGGCGAGGACCTTGAGCGCATCGGCCAGTGAATGAAACAACCCGATCGCGGTGAAGCCGAGAATGTCCGCCCGATTCGCGCCGATCCGATCCTGCATCAGCGCGCTTTGCTTTCTTTCAACCCATCCCAGGACGGGTGCAAAAAAGCCCACATTCATGCTGAACACAAATACGATCTTTGCTATGGATTCGATCAGGTCTGCAACCATGGCTATCTATCGCATTCTCCGCCGATCATGTTGATCATGTCGAATGTGGGGACGATATCGGCGATCAGCCTCCCCTTCATCAGTCTGGGCATTGCCGCGGTGAGGGCAAAACAGGGTGGTCTCACCCGGCATTTGTACGGCTTCCCACTGCCATCGCTCACCAGATAGAATCCGAGTTCGCCGTTGGTGCCTTCCACGGCCAAGTAAACCTCGCCGGGAGGCGGCTTGATGCCGTCGATAACGGTCTTGAAGTGAAAGATCAGGGAATCGATCCGATGGTAAATGTCTTCCTTGGGCTGCATCCGATATTGGGGCAGGTCCAGATTGATGGGACCGTCGGGAAGCCGGCTCAAGGCCTGCTCCACGATCTTCATGCTCTGCTGGATTTCTTCCATTCGCACCAGGTACTTATCGAAATTATCTCCGGTCTCGCCGATCGGAATTTCGAAGTCCATCCGGTCATAGACCAGATACGGCTGGGCTTTACGCACATCGTAGGGCACCCCGCAGGCTCTGAGGCATGGCCCGGTGAACCCGTAGGCGATGGCTTCCTCGGCCGAAATATCTCCCACATCCCGCACCCGATCGATGAAAACCCTGTTCTTGGTCAGCAGTTTATCGACGTCGCTCCACAAGCGACGAACCTCTTTGAACACCGCCCTGGTCTTGTCCTGAAATCCCTGGGGAAGATCATTCTTGAGTCCGCCGATTCGCACATAGTTGACGGTGACCCGCGCCCCGCAGAGCATCTCGATCAGGTCCCAGACCAGTTCCCGCGCTTCAACAAAATAGAGAAAGGCCGTGAAGGCGCCCAGTTCCAGTCCACCGGCGGCGACATTGGTCAGATGATCGGAGATCCGCGACAGTTCACTGGCGATGACTCGGAGGTATTGGCACCTTTCGGGCACCTCGATGCCGATCAGTTTTTCCACCGCCAGCGCGTAGCCCACGTTGTTGATCAGAGGCGAGACGTAGTTGAGCCGATCGGTGTAAGGAATCACCTGCTGCCAGGTGCCATTCTCACACATCTTCTCGAAGCCCCGATGAAGGTAGCCAATGTCCACCTTCATATCGACAATGTTCTCGCCATCGAGGGTCACCAGGAACTTCACCGTGCCATGGGTCACCGGATGCGAGGGACCCATGTTGATCACCATGTGTTCGGTATGCAGGTCTTTTTCTAAATCGGCCATGTCTCGACAACAACCCGTTGTAGTGTTAATTGACGGGCCCGATCAAGGGCTGCCTCTTTTTGATGGGATAATCCTTGCGCAAGGGATGGCCTTCAAACCCTTCGTATAGGAGGATCCTCCTCATTTCCGGATGCCCCTTGAAGGTGATCCCGTACATGTCGAAGGCTTCCCTCTCGAACCAATTGGCGCCGACCCATACCGCAACAATGGAATCAATCGTGGCATCGGCCTCGGATACTCCGGCCTTGATCCTGACTCGCCTGTTATGCTTCAAGGAATACAGATGATACACCACTTCAAAGCGCGGCTCTCGGCCCAGGTAATCCACGGCGGTGAGATCCATCATCATGTTGTAAAGAAGGTCCTGGTCATCCCTCAAGAACGTGCATATCTCAAGGATGCTTTCCTTATTCACAACCGCGGTATCATCACCACGGAACGAGTGGGTCGCGATGATCGCGCCCGGAAATCGATGGCTCAATTTCTTGATCGTTACGTTGGTATCCATCAACCAAAACTTCCTAAAGGGTTCGATTGAGTCACTCAGCACTTGGTGACCGGCGCCGCCCCTCGCGGCCAATCCGACCAGCGTTCCTTGGCGACCTTTTCTTGCAGCTTCAGCAAACCGTCCAGCACCATTTCCGGTCGCGGCGGACACCCAGGCACATAGACATCCACCGGGATCAGGGTGTCGATCCCCTGCACCACCGAATAGTTGTCATAAAAACCGCCCGATACCGCGCAGACCCCGAACGCAAACACCCATTTGGGCTCAACCATTTGATTGTAAACCTTGACCAAGATCGGGGCTTGCTTGTGGCTGATGGTGCCCACGACCATCAGCAGATCGGCTTGGCGCGGCGAGAACCTGGGTAAAGCAGCCCCAAAGCGATCCAGATCGTACTTCGGGCCGGCCACGGACATGAATTCCATGCCGCAGCAGGCAGTAACGAAAGGATAAAGGAAAAATGAATATTTTCTCCCCCAGTTGACGGCCGCCTGCAGCTTGGTCAGGATCACACTGCCATCCAGGAGGCGCTCCGGCCCGTCGGAAGTCGCGCTGCCTGGGACGATCGTCCGAGAGGCACTTCCTTTCCCAAGTGTTACTCCCATTCCAGCGCCCCCCTTCTCCACACGTAAATCAAGCCGATCGTCAGGATGGCGATGAAAATCATCATCTCAACGAAGCCGAACCAACCAAGGTCTTTAAACAAGACCGCCCAGGGATAAACGAAAACCGCTTCAATATCGAAGATGACAAAAAACAGCGCCACCAAATAGAACTTTACCGAAAATCGCCGCTTCGAGGAAACGATCTGGCTTTCACCGCACTCGAACGGCTCCATTTTGTCCGCGAATTCTATTTTGGGACCGATCAGGGAGGTGGCGACAATCATGCCCGCTGCCGTGGCCGCCGCCAGGAACAACATGATCAAGACAGATATATACTCGTTCATGCCCTCAATCCGATTTTGATGTCCGCCACAGCCTCAGTCTGGGCAAGCGTCGCTCGGCAACGCCCGGCCCAAAAACAGGTTCCTTGTGATTGTTATCACACGTGCCGATCAAGACCCGAGCCTCCATGGGGCCCCGCCAAGCCTTGGCTACACTTTCCTATCAACAACAAAAATCCGTTTCGTGATGGTTGCCATATACCGGGTATCGCGGCGATGGTCAAGAAATATTTCACGATGACCGCTGCATGAATATTTCACTCTTCCGGCCCCGGATCTTGCCCCACCATTGATGAGCATCTCTCTGGGTAGGTTCAGCTCTCATCGTCCTCGGAACCCAGAATGCCGCCGAGGATCCCGCCGGCCGCGGCGCCCAGACCACCGATGCCCAAGCCGCGCACCAGGGAGGGTTCGGCGGCTTCGGTCTTACCCACGGAGCGCCCGATTTGGCGGCGCAGCTTAGCGAGGGTCATGGTCTGCAGCACGACTGTCCCGGGGCCCGTGAGGGTGGTGAGGAAAAGACCTTCCCCGCCGAACAGGGCCGATCTCACACTGCTCATCATCCGCACGTCATACTGGACGCTCGCATCCCAGGCCACCGCCGATCCGGTATCGACCCGGATGGTTTCATTGGGAGCGAGATCAAAACTGAACAAATCACCGCCGGCATGGATGAACACCAATCCATCGCCGCTGAGCTTTTCTAGAATGAAACCTTCCCCGCCGAACAGAGCACCGCCGATCCGTTTTTGCACAGCGATGGAAATGTCCACGTTGCCCATGGCGGCGATAAAGGCATCGCGTTGCGCCAGAATGCTTTGGTTGGACAAGCCGATGGCCAGGATGCGGCCGGGAAAGTCACCGGCAAAACCCACTTCCCCCTGGCCTTCATAGTGGGTGAAAAACAGCGATTCTCCAGCCAGCATCCGCTTGCCGGCTCCCATCACCTTGCCCAGGAAGCCGCCCCCGCTTGCGGTTTCCGGCATGCGGCTGTCCATCCGGACGTTGCCGCGTACATAAATCATCTTGCCGGCTTCGGCGAACACACTCAGTTGCGAGTCGACACAGACTTTCAGAATCTCCAAATTATCACCCTGGATCTCATACGCCCTTGTCTTTCTCTCTAAAATCCGCATGGTGACCCCTCCCTTCTGCTCGAGGCTAAATGAATAACCCTTCACGGGACGAACCAATCATGAACCCCAAAACCCGTCCCCGCGAGTTCCTAGCGGGGAATGCATGGGGCCGATACCGTTGACTACGGGGGTTCCGTCATTTCGACCCGAGAGAGGAAGCGCACGAGATACGCGGCTCACAGCTATACTTGTTAAGGCTAAAAACCTTCATTTCGTGCGAGCTCTTTCCTGGGAGCGCGGGCAGCTTGCCCGCCATTGAAAATGAAAGATCTTATCCTCAACTGGTATGATTCGCGCCACGCTCGAAATGACAAAATCAACGGGGCCAAGCTCAAGTCAGGAGCATTGATCCATGGGGCGATCAGTCTCGTCAAGGGTAAATCCCTGGAAATGGTTCATTCTGTCCCTTGCGTATCGGCGTCGTTGTGGTGAACGCTTGCAAGTTTTGGCTCTTCGCGGATTAGCGTAAAGGAGACCTGGTAAGGGTCCCCTCTCCCTCAGGGAGAGGGTTAGGGTGAGGGACGATCCGCTCTCAAAGCCCCCTCTCCCCCGAAACGGGGGAGAGGGGGCACCCACTCGTTCACTTTCACGTTAATCCACGATGCCCCCAAATTTTCAAGTCTTCAGGTCAAACCGTGGTATTCCTGCAGGGTGCGCACGTCCCAGTCGCCGCGCTGCAATTCGGCAACGGCTTCGGCCATGGCCAGGGCTCCGGCCAGGGTGGTGGCGTAAGGGATATTGTAGAGCAGCGTGGTGCGGCGGATCGAATAGGAATCGGAAGAGGTCTTCTTGCCCATGCTGGTGTTGATGACCAGTTGAATGTCCTTATTCTTGATCAGATCCACCACGTGCGGCCGGCCTTCGCTCACCTTCAGCACCAGTCGCGCCGGGATTCCTTGAGCTTCAAGGTGATCGCGGGTGCCGCGGGTGGCCACCAGGTTAAAACCGAGCTGCTGAAACTGCCTGGCCACCGCCACCGCGGCCGCCTTGTCCTGGTCGTGAACGCTGATGAACACGGTCCCCTGCCGGGGCAGATCGTAGCCGGCGGCGGCCTGGGCCTTGGCGTAGGCGATGCCGAAGTTGGCGCCGATCCCCATCACTTCGCCGGTGGATTTCATTTCCGGCCCCAGCAGCAAGTCGACCCCGGGGAACCGGGAAAACGGAAACACCGCTTCCTTCACCGACACATGCCGGGGGTGAACTTCTTCAACGAATCCCAGTTCCTCGAGGGACTGGCCCAGCATCACCCGGGTCGCCAGCTTGGCCAGCGGTACCCCGATCGCCTTGCTCACGAAGGGGATCGTTCGCGACGCCCGGGGGTTCACTTCTAGTAGATAAATGGTGGAACCCTGGAGCGCGAACTGGATGTTCATCAGCCCCACCACGTTCAAGGCCCGGGCCAGGAGCCTGGTCTGGCGCTTGACTTCGTCCTGGATTGCCGGCGCCACGCTGATGGGCGGCAGCACGCAGGCGCTGTCCCCGGAATGGATCCCGGCCGCCTCGATGTGCTGCATGATGCCGCCGATCACGGTGAGCCGACCGTCGCTGATGGCGTCCACATCCAGTTCGATGGCGTTTTCCAGGAACCGGTCGATCAAAATCGGGTGTCCGGGCGAAACATGCACGGCGGTGGCCATGAATTCGCGCAGCATGGCTTCGTCGTAGACGATTTCCATGGCGCGCCCGCCGAGCACGTACGAAGGCCTCACCACCACCGGGTAGCCAATTTTAACAGCCGCGGCGACCGCTTCTTCCACGGTGAAGGCGATATCGTTGGCCGGCTGCTTCAGGTCCAGGTCTTTGAGCAGCACCTGAAAGCGCTTGCGGTCTTCGGCCAGATCGATGGCATCGGGCGTGGTGCCGAGGATGCGGGCCCCGGCGCGCTCCAGCGGCACCGCCAGGTTGAGCGGGGTCTGGCCGCCGAACTGGACGATCAGCCCCTCCGGCCGTTCCGTTTCCAGAATGTGCAGCACGTCTTCCCGGGTGAGCGGTTCGAAGAACAGCTTGTCGGACGTGTCGTAATCGGTGGACACCGTTTCCGGGTTGGAATTGATCATCACCGATTCGATCCCCAGTTCACGCAGAGCGAATGAGGCGTGCACGCAGCAGTAGTCGAATTCGATCCCCTGGCCGATCCGGTTCGGGCCGCCGCCGAGGATCGCCACGGTGCGCCGATCGTTGGGGCGCGATTCGTCTTCGGTTTCATAGGTGGAATAGTAGTAGGGCGTGTAGGCTTCAAACTCCGCCGCGCAGGTATCGACCAGCTTGAACACCGGGCGGATGCCGTGTTTCGCTCGGCGGCGGCGGATGGTTTCTTCGTCGCTCCCACTCAACTCAGCCAGGCGGATATCGGAAAAGCCCCAGGCCTTGGCGAAACGCAGTTGCTCGGGATCATCCAGGAAGCCCGGCGCGCGAATGGCCTGTTCCAACTCAACCAGTTCCTCGATATGGCGCAGAAACCAAGGGTCGATCCAGGTCAGCCGGTTGACTTCAGCGACACTCAAGCCCAGCTGAAAGGCCTGGGCGATCTGGAACAGCCGTTTCGAATTGGGCCGGCGCAGTTCCCGGCGCAGTTGGTCGAGAGTGTCCGCTCCCGCATCAGGCGGCGGATCGGTGAACCCGTAGCAGCCGATTTCCAGCGATCGCACCGCCTTCATCAGGGCTTCCTTGAAGGTCCGGCCGATGGCCATGGTTTCGCCCACGGACTTCATGGAAGTGGTGAGCAGATCTTCGGTGCGCGGGAATTTTTCGAAGGTGAACCGGGGCGCCTTGACCACCACGTAATCGATGGTGGGTTCAAACGAAGCTCGGGTTTCCCGGGTGATGTCGTTGGCGATCTCGTCCAGGGTAAAGCCCACCGCCAGCTTGGCGGCGATTTTGGCGATCGGGAACCCGGTGGCCTTGGACGCCAGGGCGGACGATCGCGACACCCGCGGATTCATTTCGATCACCACCATCTCGCCGGTCCCCGGATGAACGGCGAACTGCACGTTGGAGCCGCCGGTTTCCACCCCGATTTCCCGAAGAATGGCGATGGCGGCGTCGCGCATCTTCTGATATTCGGCATCGGTGAGGGTCTGGGCCGGAGCAACGGTAATGGAATCTCCGGTATGAACGCCCATGGGATCGAGGTTTTCGATGGAGCAGATGATGACCACGTTGTCCATGCGGTCGCGCATCACCTCGAGCTCGAATTCCTTCCAGCCCAGGACCGATTCCTCCAGCATCACGGCGTGGATCGGGCTCGCATCCAGACCCAGATGGGCCAGTTCCATCAGTTCTTCGCGGTTGTAGGCGACCCCGCTGCCGGTGCCGCCGAGCGTAAACGAGGGGCGCACGATCACCGGAAAGCCGATCTCCTGCCCCACCCGTTCCGCTTCCGGCAAGGTTCGCACGATACCGCTGCGCGGCACCCGCAGACCGATCCGGGTCATGGCGTCGCGAAACTGTTCCCGGTCTTCGGCTTTCTTGATCACGTCCACCTGGGCGCCGATCATTTCCACCCCGTAGCGTTCGAGGACCCCACTTTCGGCCACCTGCACCGCCACGTTCAATGCGGTCTGACCGCCGAGGGCCGGGAGCAGGGCATCGGGGCGTTCCCGTTCGATCACCTTGGCGACCGCTTCCGCCGTGATGGGTTCCACGTAGGTGCGCTGCGCCGTTTCCGGATCGGTCATGATGGTGGCCGGATTGCTGTTGATGAGCACAATCTCGTAGCCTTCTTCGCGCAGCGCCTTGCAGGCC
>MNZR01000230.1:0-2280 GCA_001873705.1 Syntrophobacteraceae bacterium CG2_30_61_12 | reverse complement strand
CGGGCCCGAGCCGATGAGCAGGATCTTGTGGAGGTCGGTTCGCTTTGGCATGGTGTTTTCACTCGCTTGCGCGCCGCGGCATGGCGGGGCGGCGCACCGCCGGCCTCGGCCGCGGTGGGTCGGAGTCGCCGGGTTGCCGCCGATCGCAACCGGCGGATCGCGCCGGGGTCATCGGTGGGCGGCCATCAGGTCGATGAAGCGGTCAAAGAGATAGGTCGCATCGTGCGGGCCGGGTGCGGCTTCCGGGTGGTATTGCACGCTGAAGGCGGGAATTTCCAGGTGTTCCATGCCTTCCAGGGTGTTGTCGTTGAGGTTGATGTGGGTGAGTCGCACCGGCACTTCCCGCATCGACTCGAGGTCCACGCAATAGCCGTGGTTCTGCGAGGTGACTTCGACTTTCCCGGTGCGCAGGTCCTTCACCGGCTGGTTGGCCCCGCGGTGGCCGAATTTCAGTTTGAAGGTGCGCCCGCCCAGCGCCAGCCCCAAGAGTTGATGGCCGAGGCAGATCCCGAACAGCGGTTTGCGGCCGAGCAGGCGGCGCACGGTTTCGATCCCGTAGCCGACCGCGGCCGGGTCTCCCGGACCGTTGGATAGAAAGATCCCGTCCGGATCGCCGGCAAGGATTTCCTCGGCCGGGGTGGCGGCCGGGTAAACAAGGGTCTGACAGCCGACCCGTTCGAGGTTCCGCAGGATGTTGTACTTGATGCCGAAATCGACGGCCGCCACCCGATAGCCGCGATGCTCGGGGTCCCAGGTCCCGGCGGCGCTGGGACCGCTCCGCCACAGATAGGGCCTGGCACAGGTCACATGGCGTACCATGTCGACGTTGTTGAGGCCCGGAAAGGCCGCCACCTGTTCCAGTAACTCCGCCACCTCGTCGGTATCGGTGGCGATCACGCCGCGCATCGCGCCGGCCGTCCGAATGTGCCGGGTGAGAGCGCGGGTATCGATCCCTTCCAGCCCGATCTTCTGGTGCTCTTCAAGAAAAGCGGCCAGGCCCCTGGTGCTTCGCCAGTTGCTGGCCACGCTCTGGTATTCCTTGACAACGAACCCTTCCACCTGAATGGCGCCGGATTCCATGTCCTGATCGTTGACGCCGTAGGTGCCGGTGAGCGGGTAGGTCATGGTGACGATCTGACCCTTGTAGGAAGGATCGGTCAGCACTTCCTGATAGCCGGTCATGCTGGTGTTGAACACCACTTCTCCCAGCGTCCGACCCTGACCCGCGAAGGTAAAACCCCGGAACACCGTGCCGTCTTCCAAGACCAGCAGGGCGGGGGGGCGTTTCCAGGCTGGTTTCATGCTGCGTTTCCTAGTTGTTTCCGGCGGTCCAAACCCTTGTTTGCAACTGCTTCATCCGTTCTTTAACCGATCAATTGTAGCGAGGAAATTCGCTTTGGCAAGAACCATCTTCACCACGTCATCACGCCGGCCTTTCCCCCAAAGGATGCCGTCGATTCAGTCGGACCAGGTTTGCTCCAATCGCGCCAGGTCTTCCGGGCAGTCGACGCCGATGGTGGCAAAGGCGGACAGCCCCACTCGGATCCGGTAGCCGTGTTCGAGCGCTCGCAGTTGTTCCAGCCGTTCCAGTTGTTCCAGCGGCCCCGGCGGCAGGCGGGTGAAGGTTTCGAGGAACGCTCGGCGGTAGGCATAGAACCCGAGGTGCTGCAGGAATTCGTGCGGTTCTCCCGGATCGCGCCGGTGGGGGATCGCGGCGCGGGAAAAGTACAGGGCGTTCCAATCCCGATCCACCACCACCTTGACCACGTTGGGGTCGAACAAGGTTTCCCGGGATCGAGACGCCGTCGCCAACGTCCCCATGTCCGCGCCCGGTGCGGCAACCAGGGTCTCGATCAGGGTCGTGATCAATTCTGATTGAATCATCGGTTCATCGCCCTGAACATTGATCACCAAATCGTCGGCGGCGAGCCCCAGGTTGGCGGCCGCTTCCGCCAGCCGATCGGTGCCGCTTGGATGATCGGCGCGGGTGGCGATGGCTCGCCCGCCGAATGCGGCGACTGCGTTCAGGATCCGTTCGTCGTCACTGGCGATCCAGACGCTGTCCAGTTCCGTGCACCTGGAGACGCGTTCCCAGACCCACTGGATCACGGGTTTACCGCGGAGCAGCGCCAGGGGTTTCCCCGGAAACCGGGTGGAGGCATAGCGGGCCGGAACGATGGCGACGATTTTCATGGCAGGCCTTTCTCGGATGGGTCGGAGCAACGCTACCGCAACGGCGGCGGCCGAACCGCAACGGCGCCTTCCCATAGCACAAAGCCC
>MNZR01000298.1 GCA_001873705.1 Syntrophobacteraceae bacterium CG2_30_61_12 | reverse complement strand
GTCCCCACAGGGCCTTCAGATCGGCGGCGTTGGTCAGGCTGGAAGTGAACACCAGGTCGAAATCCTCGGGGTGCTCGACGGTGTGCGCGAAGTGGAGCGCGGCCGCCCGCAGCCGCCACTTCCAGAATCGGGCGGGCAGGGTGGCCAGTTCAAAGTCGAGCCCGGAACAGGCCACCAGCCCCTCGGCGAAATCCCGGTGGGACCCGCCGAAGAAGGGCTCAAGAAAGAGAATGCGCGGTCGATCTGTGTTCATGGCCTCGGCAGTGCCGACGAAAGTAAAGGAACCGCACGCTCGGGGGCTTCGCCGATGGCCGCCTTCCCAGCCGGTCGCAAGTCTCCCCTCCTTTGAACTATGCCACAGCATGACCGGGAGCCGCAACTGAATGCACGGCCCGAATGCATCGATCAGGATGCCGATCTGATCAAGCAATCCCGCGCCGGCGTTCGGGGGTATTGATGAGGTGCAATTCAAGCCTTTGGGAAGAATCAGCGTTTCGGGGATGGGGATGCTTTCGCGTTGGAATTGATGCTTGGAGCCTGATGCGTTCGTAGCGCGCCCGAAGGGTGGTCGGCGCTTTCCGGAGTGCCGTCGACCGAGCTTTCGGGCGATGATCATCGCTTCTGCCACTTCATGGGAATGATTCACCACGGAGAGCACGGAGGTCATGGAGAAGGCTTCGAAAAGAAAGGGTTTTCTCAGTGTTCTCCGTGAACTCCCTGGTCTATCTTTATTCAAATTGGCCGAAACGATGATAAGGGCCAGCTTTCGGATGCGCCGTCAACGCCCGACGGCGCCACTACGAGCCCACATGCTTCCAGTTGCGCCCGTATTGCAGCCAGGAATCGCCGGTGCATTTATGGGTATTCATCGGATCGGGAAAGCTGCTATCTTGAGGACGCAAGAGCAGACGTGATGGCCGTGCATGCGCGGATACGCAGCCACGAGAGGTAAACGGCGGTGTTCTCGTGAAGTCCAAGAAGAATTCACGCCGAGCCGCAAAGCGCGGTCAATGAATTGATTTTTTCGCGGCGTTGAGCTTTTGCGTGAGTTAAATGAGCGATGGGGGAGAAGTTATGGAAATGGAAAGTCGATTGTTGCCGATCCTGCGGGAAGGGGTCGAGGTGGTGAAGATGATTTTTTTTCGGCGGCTGCGGAACCGCCTTGCGGATCAATATCCAACAGCGCCGGCCGGGGTCGTCAACAAACTGGCCGGCGCTGTCATCAACGAAGTGTTCGGCACGCCCAACGACCAGGAACCGTTTGCTTCCTTCGCCCGGGCCCAGCGTGACCGCATCCTGGAAATCCTGGATGGATTGGCGGCGGAATTTACCGAAATGAAGGGTCCCTTGACCGATGCCTTGCGCATCAGTTTTCTCTGCGACCATCAGGAAGGTCATGGGGATTCGCAAATCCTCAAGCGCGCCGACCAACTCGGCATCCTGATCATCGATCGGGACATCCCGATGCCGGCCAAATTCCTCACCCTGGTGCGGCAACTGGGCGAGGCCCATGACCTGATTCTGGCCCCCGCCACGGAACCGACCGAGGCACGGCACACGTCCACGCGGCTGAACTGAAGGTTGGCACTGGGTCAAAATAGCCGAGCCGGTGGCGCCAACCCAGGGCGCCCGCCATACCGGTCAAGCCGAGGCGGGAACGCCGCCCACACCACAGGCGGCGGCGTATTCTTCCGCCAGGCCGTGGATCAGTTCCTTGACCGAAAGGATGCGATCGACCCGGTAAGCGTTCTGACCGGCAAACGCGAACCCGTGCTTTAAGTTGCCTTTCTTGGCATGCATCAGCGCAAACGCGATGCAGTAGGGGCTCTTGTTGTGATCGCAGGTGGAGACGCAATGGTACGGGCACTTGAACGGCTTGCGCTTGCCTTCCTTGACATCGACCAGGAATTGATTGCGGATGGCCCGACCCGGCATCCCCACCGGACTCTCGATGATCATCAGATCATCCTGGCGGGCCGCCACAAAGGCCTGCTTGAATTCGAGCGCGGCATCGCATTCATGGGTGGCCACAAAGCGTGTGCCCATCTGCACCCCCGCCGCACCCATGGCGAGATACTTGCAAATGTCGGCACCGGTATAAACGCCGCCGGCGGCCACCACGGGAATGGCCTTGCCGCTTTCTGCGACAAACGGCTGCACCGCGTCGATCACTTCCGGGATAATCCGTTCCAGGGCGAAATCCGGGTTGCCGATCTGTTCCTTCTTGAAGCCCAGATGGCCGCCGGCCATCGGGCCCTCGACCACGAAGGCGTCCGGTGCGTAGTTGAACCGGGCCAACCATCTCTTGCAAAGGATCTTGGCCGCGCGGGCCGACGAAATGATCGGCACCAGCTTGGTGTTGATGCCCTCTTTCAGGTATTTGGGTAGATCCAGGGGCAGGCCGGCCCCGGAAAAAATCACATCGATGCCTTCCTCGATGGAGGTTCGGACCAAATCGGCGAAATTGGTCAGAGCCACCATGATGTTGACTCCGAGGATCCCCTTGGTCCTTTCCCGGGCCTTGCGGATCTCGCGCCGGAGCGCGCGGATGTTGGCGGCGTCGCTGTCGGTCGCGATATCCGGTTCACTCATTCCAATCATGGCCGCGGCGATCACGCCGATGCCCCCTTCCTTGGCGACCGCCGAGGCGAGGTTGGAAAGGGAAATACCGACCCCCATGCCACCCTGAATGATGGGGATCTTGGCGACCAAATCTCCAATTTTGAGTGCAGGCATCACCTAGAAAACTCCTTGCCGAAAAGTGCCGAGGTTTCACTGCCGCAAGGGCCACAACCGTGGTCCCTGCGTCTTGCTCCAGTTGTCACATGGGGAGGCAAAATAGCACTGTTTGGGAAAGACCGCCATAAACATTAATCGGCCATGATCATCATTTCGGCCAAGGCGAAAAACTCTCAACCCAGAGGCACCGAGAACACCGAGAAAAACCATGGACATCCTCCGTGTCCTCGGTGTCAGTAGCGGGTGGTGGTGATTTCGTAGCGTTTGACCCTCGGGTCCGGTTCCACTTTCGCCACCAGGGCGTAGAGTCGGCCACTCACGCCCAATTCCTTCATCTTGGCGAGATTCGCCTTGAGCGGTCGAATGTCGCAGCGCACCTGCTTGATGCGTTGGCCTTCGCTATCGAACAGGCTGAGGGTGATCGCCTTGCCGGCCAGATCTTCAAACGAACTCACCGTGTTGTTGAGCAGCAGCATGGTGCTGCCGTTGGCCAACCGAACCCACTCGGCGATTTCTCCGGTGCGCTCGAGGCTGCTCGAGTAGATGCGCATCGGCTTGGGCTGTTCGCCCAGTTTCAGTTCGGCGCGTTTTTCCAGTAGGTGCTCGACCTGCTCCGGATTCATGGTGACAAAGCCGTCGCCTTTCGGGGTCTGCTCGACGATGAAATCCTTGAACCACTGACGCTGGCCTTCGTCCAATTTGAGGTAAACTTCTTCCCGCTGGCTCATGGTATCGGGACTGAACGGTTTGGACGTGATCACTTCCTCGATGGATGCCACCTGGCCTTTGGGAATGCCGACGGTGCCGCCCGGGATTTCAAACTTGATCAGCCCTTCTTCTTCCCAGCAGTAGGGCACTTGCAGCGTGTTGCCGTCGGTCAGCTTGATTCGCATCTCGCCGGCCCGGGCAGCGCGGGCCGGCACCAGCATGGCGGCGAACACGACGCACAGCAGAGCGATGGCCGGCAAGTTCCGGCGCGCCGCCGAGGGTCCCTGTCTCATGATTCTCCTTCAAAAACGGCATCACAATTGCCGTTCGCTCCAGTTTTTGCTATAGACAACGGGTGCTCGATATGGTTTTCAGAGCACCAAGGTTTGTTGTCCGGTCTGGTGTCCGTGTGAGCTTGACTAAAATAACAGAAACCACGGCAACGGGTCTACTGGTGAGTTGCCGCTTGGATAATGTCATGGGATGCCGGACCCAATCCGCCGCTGCCGGCGTGAGAGAGGAAAATCGTTATTCATGAAATTCATTCAGTTCTTGCTCAATCTATTCCGGCCACAAGAACAGCGGGTAGATGGCCCCGCGGCGATGGAACAGCCGACCGCGGCCGTTCCGGAAGAACCGACCGCAGCCGTTCCGGAGGAGCGTAAACCCCGGGTCGAAATCGCCACCGGTCGAGCGTTTCGGGACCTGCCGCTGCACCCGGAAGTGCTGCGGGGCATCGAGGCGACCGGATTCGAACGCTGCACCGAGGTGCAAGACAAGGCCCTGCCGATCACGCTGGACGGCCAGGGCATTGCCGCTCAGGCCCAGACCGGGTCCGGTAAGACCGCGGTGTTCCTGATTTCGATTTTCGAAAAGGCGTTGCGGGCCAGGGACCGGGGGGAGTCGTTCGGCAAGGCCCTGATCCTGGCGCCGACCCGCGAACTGGCCCTGCAGATCTATCGGGATGCCGAAGCCCTGGGGCGGGATTGCGGGCTGCGCTACGCGGTGATCCTCGGGGGCGTCGCCTACGAGCAGCAGATCGAAGCGCTCAAAGCCGACGCCGATGTGGTGATCGCCACTCCGGGCCGCCTGATCGATCTGATGAAGCAACAACTGTTCGATCCCCGGCAGGTAACCATTCTGGTGGTGGATGAAGCCGATCGCATGCTGGACATGGGCTTCATTCGCGATCTGCGCTACATCTTCCGCCGGCTGCGCCATTACGATCAACGGCAGAGTCTGCTGTTTTCCGCAACCCTATCGGCCCGGGTGCTGGAGCTGACTTATGAATACATGAACATCAGCGAGGAAATCTCGGTCAATCGGAAGGACCTGCTGGTGGAAACCGTGGAACAATGCGTCCACCACGTGGGGGCGAACGAAAAATTGCGCCTGCTGCTCGGGCTGCTGCACCGGGAATCCTGGGAACGGGTGTTGATATTCACCAATACCAAGGCGGAAGCCATGCGGGTGGCCCAGGTCCTGGCGGGCAACGATTATTCCAGCAATGCCATCACCGGCGATCTGCCGCAGAAGCAAAGGATCTCGACCCTGAGCCGCTTCATGAGCGGGCAGGTACCGATCCTGGTGGCCACCGACGTGGCTTCCCGAGGCCTGCACGTGGATGACGTGTCACACGTGATCAACTACGATGTGCCTCAGGACCGCGAAGAATACGTCCACCGCATCGGCCGCACGGCGCGCGCCGGCAAGACCGGAAAGGCCATTACCCTGGCCACCGAACGCGATGTCCACAATCTGGCCCCGATCGAAGAACTGCTGGGGCTGAAGATCCCGGTGGTGTGGCCGGAAGAAGACTGGTTCATGACCGACCGCAGCCGCGGCGGGCGCCAGGGTACGGAACGGCCGGGCGTGCCGCAACGTC
>MNZR01000295.1 GCA_001873705.1 Syntrophobacteraceae bacterium CG2_30_61_12 | reverse complement strand
GCCAGTCTGGCCCCTTTTTTCGCTCGCCCCGGCACCGTTTTTGCCGCCCGCATCCAGGCGCCGCCTGATTTCTATCCCGATAAGACCCGCCTCCAGTTGGCCCTGGAATACGCCGAAGTGGACGGCCGGAGAATCCCGGTGGAGGGCGGAGTGCAGCTCTCGATCGGGCAATCGAGCGAGGATTGGACGATCGGGTCGAGGCTGCTGGCGCCGCTTACGCTCAAGCATTTCCACAATTTCGGCACACCGGGGGCGTTCGATTTCGAATGGTTCATGGGCGCTCGGGGCCTTTACGCCCGCGCCTATGTCAAGACCGACGGCGAACTGACGCCACTGGAAGCGGCCGCCGTCGGTCCTTTTCAGCGCGTGAGCGATGCAGCCGCGGCGGCGATCGATCGGCGGCGGCAGTGGTTGCGCCAGTGGCTCCACCAGGTCCTTGATCCGCCTGCCGCGGCCCTGGCGGAAGCGCTCTTTCTGGGCTACCGGCATGGGATCGAACCGCCGTTCCGGGACGCTCTGAACCGGGCCGGGGTCACCCATTTGGTCGCCATTTCCGGGCTCCACCTGGGACTGGTGGCGGTGTCCTTGTTCTGGCTCGGGCAAACCGCGGCCGGCTGGTTGCTGCCCCGCCTGCTGCGCCGTTCCAGCGATCGCCCCGCGGCCTGGGGCGTGGCCCTGGCCGGTGCCCTCCTTTATGCCGTGATCAGCGGGCTCGCCCTGCCCACCTGGCGGGCGGCGCTGATGCTGATCTGTCTGGCGGCCGCCACCTTGAGCTATCGTCGTCCGGATTCGCTTTCCTTTCTGGCGGCGGCCGCGTTGCTGATGCTGGCCGCGGATCCCAATGCCCTGTGGCAGGTTTCCTTCCAGCTCTCGTTTGCATCGTTCGTCGGTATTCTGCTGGTCTATCCCAGGTTCCAACCGTTGTTGGAGCGCTGCCAGCCGGTGCTCGGGCGCTGGCCGCCGCGCCTGCTCGAACCCATGGTTTCCGCGTTTTTCCTGTCCCTGGCGGTGAGCCTGGTGATTCTGCCGATCGTGGCCTACCATTTTCACGGGGTTTCGGTGGCCGGGCTGCTGGCCAATGCCGTGCTGGTCCCCCTGGTCGGCTTGTTGGTGCTGCCGCTGGGCCTGTTGGGTATGGCGCTGGCGCCGGCGCTGCCCTGGATCGCGGAGCCCATTCTCAGGGTGGACGGCCGGCTGCTGGATCTTGTTCGCGTTCTGGTCGGTTGGTTTGGTGATTGGAGCTGGTCTTATCTCTGGATCGGCCTGCTCCCGCTTTGGGCCCTGATCGGCTGCTACGGGCTGCTGGCACTGCTGCTCGCGCGGGGTCCCGAGCACCGCCGGCGGCGCCTGGCGCTGGCCGCCGTGGTGGCGCTGGCGCTGGTGAGCGGGGCGATGGGAACGGCCCGCGGCCGGCTGGCGACGGGGTCCCTGGAAGTGGATGTGATCGATATCGGGCAAGGCAGCAGCACGCTGCTCATCTTCCCCCAAGGCCGGGCCGTGCTGGTGGACGGTGGCGGTACTTGGGATAATGCCTTCGATATGGGTCGTCAGGTGCTGGCCCCGTTTCTCTGGTGGCGGGGCATCCGCCGCCTGGATCTGGTGGTCCTCAGCCACGACCATCCGGATCACGGCAACGGGTTGCGCTTCATTCTAAGCCAGTTCACGGTGGGCGAATATTGGGAAACCGGCTACACCGAACGCTCCGACGGCACCACCGCGACGGCGAAAATCGCCGGCCGGCGCCGGGTGCCGGTGCGGCACCTGACCGATTTGCCGCGCGCGATCGAACTCGACGGCTGCACCCTGCGCGTGCTCCACCCCGAACCACGGCAGTCGGATCCGGCCGCGCCTCCGGGAGATCTCAACAACACCTCCCTGGTGCTGGCGGTGCGGTTCGGAAACACCCAGGTGCTGATCCCCGGAGACATCGATCAAAGTATTGAAAAACGCCTGGCACGGGGCGAAGCGGTGAGCGGCGAGGGGCTCGAAACCCTGTTGATCGCCGCGCACCACGGCAGCAAGCGGTCGTCCGGAACGGACTGGCTGGATCGGCTGGGACCTCGGGCGGTGCTCATTTCGTGCGGCTTCGAAAACGGCTTCGGGTTCCCGGCCGAAGCCACCCTGGAGCGGTTTGCGGCGCGCCAAATCCCGGTCTATCGCACCGACCGGAGCGGCAGCCTTTATGCTGTTTCCGACGGCAGTCGGTGGCGCTTTCGAACGCACCGGGAAGATTCCCAACAATAACGCCCGGCCAGGGGTATCGCTGCCGCCACCGCGAAAGGCTTTCACCACAGAGACACGGAGAACACGGAGGAGTATTTCGGATTTTCTCCGTGCGCTCCCTGCCTCTATGGTAGATCTTGTTGGAAGTGGCCGCAACGATGATCAAAATCGAACATTCCAACATCAGACAACGAGAATCCTAATGGCCGGACTCGATGAACTCAAACGCGGTGCGACGGTCAAGGGCATTCTGCCGGATGGGTTCATCACCGTGGTCGATGTGTCTTGGATTGGTTCCGTCGCCATCGAACTGACCTACAAAGACAGCAAAGGGAAGCCGGCCAATGAACTGATCTATCGTGACCGCGAGAGCGACCTCGAAATCGTGGAATCCGGCAAGCCCTGGAGCTTCGATGGCGATTCCGACCTTTTCCGGCTGGTTTCGGAGGCGCACCGGATTCGCCTCGCTTACCTGTTCGATCCGCTGCTCGCGGTCCACACCTCACTCGTCGATCCGCTACCGCCTATCGTCATCGGCGGAGCACTGATCGTCCCGGCAGGACTTCTCATGAGGTTGAACGGAGGGCAAACCGCCACGTTGCAGGCCAAGGAGACCAAGCGCGTCGAAATGGTCGCCATGAGGGCGGCGGTCGCTGCTGAGCAAAAGCTTGATAACGCTTTTCCCGGCAAACTATCGGCTGGTGCTTGAGCATGACCAAGCAAAGGGAGATACAGAATGAGCAAGGCCAATCTGCTGAATACCCGAGATGTCAATTATCTCGATCTCATCGGCAATGGAAAGGTTTACCGCGTACCGCCCTTCCAGCGCGACTACTCCTGGCAAGAGGAACAATGGGATGACCTGTGGAACGACCTCATAGATTTGCGGTCGAAACCCATCGAACGGCACTACATGGGCGCCTTGGTCGTTGAAGCAAAAACCGACCGCGAATTCAGAATCATTGACGGTCAGCAACGCATGGCAACCCTGACTCTCCTGGCACTTGCCGCCATAGACAGGCTCCGCGCCATGGCGGAGCGTGGATGCGATGCCGACGCCAACCGCCAGCGCGCCCAAAACCTGCGAAACAAGTTTGTTGGCGAAAAAGATCCTGCGTCGCTTGTCGAAAGCAGCAAGCTGTATTTGAACGAAACCGACAATGCCTTCTTCCAGGACTACCTCGTTCAGTTACGTCCTCCTCGCAATCCTCGCGGCTTGCCGAAGTCAAACCGGCTTCTCTGGCAGTGCTTCCAGTTCTTCCAGCGCCAATTGACCTCGGTTTCCGAGTTTACGGCGGATGGGGAGGCGCTGGCGAAACTAATTTCGGAAACCGTTGCCCGCCAGTTGTTGTTTATTCTCATCACGGTGGATGATGAGCTCAATGCGTACATGGTTTTTGAAACACTCAATGCGCGCGGATTGGAGCTATCGTCCACGGATTTACTCAAGAACTACCTGTTCTCTAGGGTGACGGTTCTCACCGACCTTGAAGCGCTGCAACGCCGTTGGCGATCGCTGATCACCGTCGTTCGGCAGGAACGTTTTCCCGAGTTTCTCCGCTATCACCTGCTGTGCGAGCAACCCAAGATCAGTACCCAGCGCCTGTTCAAAATGGTGCGCGATCGCGTCGGCACCCCGCAAGAAGTTTTTGATCTGATCGAAGCGCTGGACGCCAAAGGCGAATTGTTTGCGGCGTTATCCGATCCGAACCACGGGTACTGGACTGAATATCCTGATTGCCGGCCACACATCCGTGAACTGAACCTATTTGGAATTCGCCAGATGACTCCGTTGCTGTTTGCCGCCTGGGAACGGTTCTCAAAGGATGCTTTTGCGGATGTTCTTAAACTCGTCTCAGTGGTGTCCTTTCGATACTCGGTCGTTGGCGGACTCAACACCAACGTGCTGGAGCCTACCTACCATCAAGCCGCCAAAGCTGTGCTCAAGGGATCGGCGCGAACGCCGAGGGATGTTTTTCTGACGATGAGGGGCATTTACGTGGATGACCGCAAGTTCGAACAGGATTTCGCGACGCTTGCCCTAGACACCGGTGGGCAACACAAGCGGCTCGCCAAATACATCCTCTGCCGACTGGAACACGACGCGACAGGTCGGCCATGCGATCCCGACACGGACCCGGCGACCATCGAACATATCCTGCCGGAGAATCCCGCCGACACTTGGACGGAAATGTTCCCGAAGGATAAGTGGGAAGCGAACGTATATAGACTCGGCAACCTCGCATTACTCGAAGTCGGTTCCAACCGGGACGTCGGCAATGGCGAATATGAAGCAAAACGCGCGGCATACGGCCGCAGCATGTACAGAACGACCCGGAAGATTGCCGAAGACGCGCCGGAGGAATGGACGCCTGAACTTCTGGAGGCTCGGCAGCAATCCATGGCCCGACGGGCGGTCCACGTCTGGCGGTCGCCCTACGTTCAGGACAACCCATGACGACACAACCGAAGAAACTCATCGAAGTCGCGCTGCCATTGCCGGAGATCAACGACGCGTCGGCCTACGACAAGATGCCCGGTATCGGGCCGCATCCCAAGGGCATCCACCACTGGTGGGCGCGGGCGGTGCTGTTCGCCTCCGTTGTGGACGATCCGTCTGTGCGGGAGCCGTTCGGCCGGGAACCCGACTTCGGCGTGACGAGCGTGAATTACCGGTTGTCGGAATTGCTGAGCAGGGGAGGACCGCCGCGATGACGGACCTCAAGAAGATGAGCGAGCAATTTCAAGCAGATGAACTGCCGACCAAAGCGGACATTGATAAGCTGGACAAGCTTCGTTTCCGCGACTTCCTGCGCGGCGTGTACAAGCAAGAATACCCGGACACTCCCGCCGAGCTGACCCGGTTGTTGCAGAATATGAACCTGGCCACGGAAGGCGGCAATCTGAACCTTGCCGGTGTGTTGCTGTTTGTCGATCAACCCGAATTCATCGTTCCCCAGTTTGTGGTCAAGGCCATCCGCTATCCCGGAAACGAGATACACGCCACCGATTACGTGGATACCGAGGACTTTTCCGGAAACTTGCGCCGAATCTTCGATAACGCCCTTGGATTTGTCATGCGCAACCTTCAC
>MNZR01000147.1:1426-5338 GCA_001873705.1 Syntrophobacteraceae bacterium CG2_30_61_12 | reverse complement strand
GGGAGTGACGGTCCGGTGTTACCCTCAATTGAACCATGCCCCTTTTTCCAACCCGGTCGCGAGTTCGTTATGCTATACCTGTTTAGCTTGAGAAGAAACGTTTTGTGTTCCCACAGAGGCGCTGAGAGCGCGGAGAAGGGCCCTGAAATCAACCTCCGCGTCTCTGCGTCTCCGCGCGGAAATGAAACTTTTAAGCCTTCACAAGTATATAAAGAGTCGGCCTTCAGGCTGGTTCAGCGGCGCCGATGGCGCCACCAATTTCGCGGTGAACAAGCACTCCCAAATGGGGGACATGCAATGGCGGCCGGCCGGACAGCACCCGATCCAGCGACTCTCGCTGCCGGTTCCAGGGGGACCGAAGGCGGCCCCGGTAGCGCGCCTGACCCGCCGGAAGATCTCCGTTCCTGGGCTTCGTTCTGTCATTTCAGCGCCCTTTTCGGGCTCCTGTTGTGGATCCCCAGCCAGGACTACTGGGTCCCCGTCGGCCATCTGCTCGGCCCCGTGCTGGTGTGGCTGAGCATGAAAAACCGCGCGGCCCTGATCGATCGAGCAGGCCGCGAAGCGATCAACTTCCAGCTCACCATGAGCGCCTACGGCGCCGCCCTGGTATTGGTTTTCAGTCAGGTTTTTCTGCTGAGCTACCTGGTTCTGGCCCTGGTCTCGGCGGACCTGGTTCTGACCATCAAGGCGGGAGTCGTGACCAGTCGAGGCGAACCCTTTCGTTATCCGCTGGTGTTCTATCGGGTCCTCCGCTGAATCCGGCAGCACCCTCAGGCTACCGAAACCGGCGCTGTCATGGGAAAGCTTTGCTTGACAGGATTCACCGGACTGACCGGATGGATGAGTGTCCCGCTCAACGCCTTGATCCCCTCAACCGGTTGTTGCCGCGGTGGTTGCCGTGCAAAGTAGGCCGCTGACCGGACGCCGAGCGGACGGCATTCGGGCGCTCTCATCGAGCTCGAAGCGCGGCCGCAACCGGTTCAAACCCTTGGCCCGCGCCTGAGACGCCGGGACAGCCCAGAGCCGAAAATGAATCAGGAATGAACACTGAGCGCACCGACCCCACCGGCCAAATGAGCGAAGGCCGATCGGCACCGGCTTCCGCGGACGATCGCCGGCACCTCGCCGAGCTGGAAAAAGCCAACGCCAAACTGCGCTTGCAACTGCATTACCAGAGTGAGCAGTACGCAAGACTGGTGGCCGATACGGCCGCCATGAAAAGGGAAGTTCACGAAGCCATCGCCGAACTGGGCTGCGTGGCCCGGGAACGCGCCCAATTCGAGGCCGAAATCCGGGCCAGCAAGGACTATTATCAGAGTCTCTTCGAGGGTTCCCCCACCGCCTACTGGCTGCAGGACTGGTCGGCGGTGAAGAATTACTTCGATGACTGCCGCGCCGCCGGGACCCAGGATTTCCAGCGGCATTTCAACGAGCATCCGCGGGAAGTCACCCGCCTACTGCACCTGGTGAAAATCGTTCGGGTCAACGAAGCGGCCAAAAAACTTTATCGAGCGGCGGCAAAATCCGACCTGTTGCAGGGTCTCGGCACGTTCAAGCCGGAACTGGCCGATCGTGATTTTTTCAAGCAACTGGTGGCCTTCGCCCGCGGTGAAACCCTTTACGAAAGTGAAACCCAAAACCTCACCCTGACCGGGGAGGTCATTCACATCGCCCTGCGCAAGGCGGTGATTCCGGGGTTTGAACACGATCTGTCCCGGGTCATGGCGGCTCTCACCGATATCACCGCGCGCAAACGGGCCGTTGACCGGCTGCACGCCTCGCTGCGGGAAAAGGAAATCCTGCTGCGGGAAATCCATCACCGGGTGAAAAACAACCTGCAGCTCATTTCCGGTCTGCTGGATCTGAGCGCCCATCACACCAACGGCGCCGATCCCATCGCCCTGCTGGAAGACGCCCGCGGCCGCATTTACACCATGGGGCTGGTCCATACTCAGCTATACAACAGCAACCGCTTCGATGCCGTCCCCATGGAACAGCACATCCGGGAACTGGCTCAGTACCTTGCCCAAA
Source organism: Syntrophobacteraceae bacterium CG2_30_61_12 (assembly GCA_001873705.1). Lineage (GTDB taxonomy): Bacteria > Desulfobacterota > Syntrophobacteria > Syntrophobacterales > DSM-9756 > CG2-30-61-12. Next base: position 3,307 of record MNZR01000147.1, on the reverse strand, counting down.
CCCATGCCCGACCGGATCGACAGGTGACGGTCACGGTCACGCCCTCGGCGGTGGAACTCACCGTGAACCAGGCCATCCCCTGCGCCCTGGCGATCAATGAATTGATCTCCAACGCCTTCAAGCACGCCTTTTCGGACCGAACTTCCGGGCTGATCCGAGTGGCCATCGAACCGGACTCCGAGCGCCGGATCCACGCCCGGGTGAGCGATAACGGGTCCGGGCTCCCCGCCCACATCGATTTCGACCAGCCGCGCACGCTCGGCCTGCAATTGGTGGTCAATCTGGTGCGGCGGCAACTGAAAGGCACCGTGCAGGTAACCCGGGAGGGCGGCACCGCGGTGGCCATGAGCTTCCCCCTGGGTGGTGCCTGAACGAAACCCGCGGCTTCCTCGGCCGGCCATTGGTCGACCCGTACTCATACTCGTCGATGATGAAATCCCACGCTACTTGTGGGCTCTTTCCTGGGAGCGCGGGCATCATGCCCGCATTTGGTTAATGAAAGATCTCATCCGAAACCGGTATATGACCGGCTAAAGTATGCCGTAGTTCAGCCAGAGGTTCTTGAGTTCGATTTCCACCTCGGCAAACGGGTCCGCACGCACCTTGTCGTCCTCGGCAAAGGTGGCAAACAGCAACCATCTACCGAGCTGGAGGCCAAACACATCCAGGGTCCGGGCGGCAGGATCGATGAGCCACAGGTAAGGCACTTCGTGCCGAGCGTAGATCGGCATCTTGCGAACTTTGTCCAGCCGCGCCGTTGCCGGCGACAAGATTTCACACACCCAATCCGGAGCGACCGAGATCCAATTGTCCTTCGGCACGCCCGGAAATCGTTCCCTTTTCCAGCCCGCCAGATCAGGGACCAGAAGATGTTCACCGAACATGATTTCGGTTTCATCGAGAATGATCCACCCACCCGGCCCACCGCGACCGAGGTGATACGGCGGTCCAATTTCACTTCCCAGAACGGATGCCGCGTGGGTATGCCGGGCGGAGGGCCGAGGCGTTGCGAAAAGTTCGCCGTCAACGATTTCTCCCACCATATTTTCCGGAATGGTATAGAGATCGCTGTAGGCAGCAAGTTTCTTCGCCGGCTCTGACATGGGTGTTTGCCTCTCGGTAATGGTCAGCCGCCGGGCCCCGCGAACGGCTGATTTTCCGGCAGGTGTTCTGATCCGGACGCCTCATCAAAACGGCGGCGGGCCGATTTCCGTGGGCAGATCGTTGGCCGTCCAGAGCGACCAGCCGTTGATCAGCACCTTGACCTGGGTGAAACCCTGGCGATGCAGCGCCACCGCCGTGGCCGCGCCGCGCCCGCAGCTTTCGCCGTCGGCATAGATCACCAGGAGCGCGTCCCGCAGCTGCTGGTTCAGGTTGCCGATCCGGCCCTGAGCGGCTTCCTCCCAGGGCAGATTCGCGGCCCCCTGGATGTGACCCCAGAGATATTCTTCCGCCGACCGCGTATCGATGAACCGGGCGCGCCGGCTTTCGAACAACTCCCGCGCCTGGTCGAGAGTGATCACCACCGGCTGATTGGCCCCCACCGGCGATAGATCGTTTTTGAAGCATTCTTCGGTGAGACTGAGACCGTCCGGGCGCAGCGCATTGGTTCCGAACCCCAGCACGCCGGCCAGCAGCAGTAGGATCAGACCCTGTTTCCCTACGTTCCACTTGATCCGCATAACATCCACATTCAACGGTTGCACTGAGACTGAGGTCCCCAACCTTCGTCACAGGTCGATGTCCGGATACAATCGGCGCGCGCATTCGGGGCAGATACCATGAGTGAAATCCAGGTTGGAATGGTCGTGGAGATAGCCTTCAATCTGTTGCCAATAGCCCTGATCGTCGCGGATCCGCTTGCAGGAACTGCAGATCGGC
>MNZR01000147.1:0-1393 GCA_001873705.1 Syntrophobacteraceae bacterium CG2_30_61_12 | reverse complement strand
GCCTTTTGCAGTTGCTCGATCAGGCGTTCACGGTCCTGTTCCAGCCGTTTCCGATCGGTGATATCGGTAACGAACCCTTCCAGCGCCAGCAGGCTACCGGCCTCGTCAAACACCCCCCGGCCCTTTTCCCAGACCCATTTTTCCTCGCCCCCCCGGGTCCGGATCCGGTACAGCAACACGAACGGCCGGCGCTGATCGAGCGCCTGCTGTACGTCGTTCCAGACCGCCGCGCGATCGTCCGGGTGAATGAGCGAACCGTAGGCCACCTGGCGGTTGCCGATCAGGGCTCCGGCCTCGTACCCGGTGAGCGCCAGGGCCCCGTCGCTCACGAATTCCATGGTCCAGTCGGGATCGTTCAGGCAGCGGTAGGCCATTCCCTGGAGGTTGCTCATGAGAATCACCAGCGACTGCCGGCTTTGTTCCAACTGGGCGGTGCGCTCGGCCACCTGCTGCTCCAGAAATTCGCGGTGGCCCTGCACTTCCGCCTGGGCCCGGCGGAGAGCGGCGACCATGTCACGAGCGCTTTGGCCCAGCACGTCCTTGGGTCCGGCCGGCTCGATCGCCACCTCCAGGCGGCCGCCGGCCACCTCGGTGGCGGCCGCGGCCATCCGTTTGAGGTAGGCGGTCATGGCCTCGAAGGCGTCCCGCGCCGCGTGCAGTTGCCCGACAATGGCGTCGAAGGCCCGGGCCATTTCCCCCACCTCATCCACCAGATCGCTTTCCAGGGGCAGCGCACCGACCTTGAAATCGACCTCGAGGTCTCCCGCCGCCAGCCGATCCAGTTGTCCGATCAAGCAGTGCAAGTCGCGATCGGCAATCTGCTTGGAAGTGAGCATGGCGGCGGTGAGCGCTCGGGTGATCCGCCGGGAAATGATCAGGCCGGCGGCCAGACCGGCCGCGAGCAGCAACCCGGCGAGGACCAGCAGGTTTCTTCTGGTATCGCGCAGCCGTTCACGCGACCTCGCCTGATTGGCGCGAAACTCGCTTTCAAGATCGCCGCTGATTCGGGCCACGCCTTCCGTGATCGCCGTTTCCAACCCCTTCAGAACGCGCCCCTGAAGCTGTGCCAGGCTCTGGGAATCGATCTTGAGTTGATTAAAGGCCAGCTTGTAATTTTCTACTCCCTGCCGGGCCGCCTGGGCCTGGGCCGCCTCGGACCGCTGATCGAGGTGCGCTGCCAGGTCCGCAAAAGCGCCGGTGGCCGCCTGATGGGCCCGATCGAACAGGACCGCGAATCGTTCGTCACCGCTTTGCAGGTACTGGGTTCCATTGAGGATCATTGCCATGAAGGCGTCCTGGGCATTGTCGTGGAGCAGGAACAGGTCCATCGACTGATCGATACTGAAGGCCATGCGCAGCGCGCTGAATTGGTTTTCCACCGCATATTTGGCGG
>MNZR01000095.1 GCA_001873705.1 Syntrophobacteraceae bacterium CG2_30_61_12 | reverse complement strand
TTCGGTTTCGGTATCGAACAGGACGTTGTTGACGGTCTGGATCCCGACGATCTGACTGGTCGGGGTGACCAGCGGGACCTGACCCAATTCGCGGCGCACCACCGGCAGTTGCGCAAACACATCGTCAATTCGATCGAGCGCGTCCATCTCGCGCAGTTGATTGACCAGGTTCGACAGCATCCCGCCCGGAGTCTGATGGAGCAGCACGTTGATATCGATGATGGAGAGTTGATCGCCCAGCAGATGGCGGTATTTGGGCGAAATCTGTTCCATGTGCTTGCTGCACGCGGCCAGTTTCTTGATGTTCATGCCGGTATCGCGGCTGGTGCCCTGCAGCGCCACCACCAGGGGTTCGACCGCCGGGTGCGAGGTGCGGTAGGCCCAGGGCGCGAGACAGGTATCGACGATGTCGACCCCGGCTTCAATCGCCTTCAGCAGGGTCATGTCCGCCATCCCGGAAGTGAAGTGGCTGTGCAGGTGGATGGGCATTTTCATTTTGTCTTTAAGGGTTTTTACGATCAGGTAGGCATCGTAAGGGGCAATGAGTCCGGCCATGTCCTTGAGGCAGATGGTATCGGCCCCCATCGCTTCCAGTTCCTTGGCTTTTTCCAGGTAGTAATTGAGGTTGTAGACCGCGCCGCCCATTCGCGGCTGGGTCAGGGAGTAACAGATGGTGCCCTGGAAATGCTTTTTGTTCTTCTTGATCACCGGCACCACGGATTCAAAATTGCGGAAATCGTTCAGGGCGTCGAACACCCGGAAGATGTCCATGCCGTTGTCACAGGCCCGTTGGACGAAGGCTTCCGCCACGTCGTCCGGGTAATTGCGGTAGCCGACCAGGTTCTGGCCCCGGAGGAGCATCGAAAAGGGGGTCTTCTTAATGTATTTTTTCAGGGTGCGAATGCGTTCCCAGGGATCTTCGCCGAGAAACCGATGCATGGTGTCGAACGTCGCCCCGCCCCAGACTTCCATCGAATAAAACCCGATCTCGTCCATCTGCTCGGCGATCGGGAGAAAATCTTCGGTTCGACCGCGGGTGGCGAACAGCGACTGATGACCGTCACGGAAGGTCAGGTCCTGGATCTTGACCGGGCTGGTCACTGCCACCGGCTCGTCAACGAGCCCTGAAATCAATGCGCCATGCTGTTCCTTGACCATGAGGTTGCTCCTTTTTCATTGTTCGTTTGTCGACCTATCGGGATGGCTGAATGGGGTTTGAGGTCAATCCATCGTCCCGTATCTGTAACAGGCTCATCTTGAGCTGGGATCGGGTCCGCCAAGCACTGCACTGGGCGTGGCCATCGACAACGGGCCTGGAAGCCGGTCCGGTAAAGCGCTGGTGGCTCCGCTAGCGAAGCATTCGCAGTTGCAAGTAACGGCGCAGGTCCATCATCGCCTGGCGCCCGCTCATGCCCCAGGCATCGATCGTGACCGCCACCGCCGGTGCCGGCGGCGCGGCCTGCTCGGCCGAGATCGGGGCCGCCTGCTGGGCCTGGAGATACAGCCCGACCGCCGCGCTGACGGCGGCAATCACTTCCTTGCGTACTTCCATGTCCGGGACCTCCTGTTCCATGTTCAGCGGAGTCGATGGCTTCGAACTCCTGAGTTACAGTCCGAGTTGATCACTGATGCCACGGGTCGCTTTTAGACTCAGTTCGATGAAGTCCGGTAGCGGGATATCGATGCGTTCGCAGAGCATGATGTGATCCCGATTGACGTTTCTGGCGAAATCCTTGCTCTTCATCCGCTTGCGCACCGACTGGGGTTTGACCGCCGCGAGCTTTTTTTCGGGATGAACCAGGGCGGCCGCCACCAACAAACCGGTGATGGTTTCGGCGCAGGTCAAGGCCAGATCGAAGGTGGTGGTGCGTTCCAAGCCCAGGGCTTCGGCGTTGTGCCGCAAGATGGCTTCAACCGCGTCTTGGGGCAGGTCGGAAGCAGCCAGCAGTTCCGCGGTCTTGCGTCCGTGCTGGGCGGGATCGTCACGGGTATCCTCGAAATCCAGGTCGTGCAGCAGACCGGTAACCCCCCACAGGTCCGGATCGGCCGCAAAACGCGGCGCCAGTTCCCGCATGATCGCCTCGGTCGCCAGCGAATGCTTGAGCAGGCTGTCGGTTTGAACGCGGGCCGTCAGCAGGGTGAAAGCCTGGTCTCTGGTCATGCCGGTCTCCTCACGGACTGTGCAGGGGTTGCCCTCGATCACCACCGCCCCGGCCACCCGGGGGTGGCGAGCACCACAGGAACTTCGGCGGGCGGCGTTGCGGTGCATCTGATCACGATCCGATCGGCCGATCAGGCCGCCCGGCGGGTCTTCTTCTTGAGCCGGCTGATCCGGCGGCGCAGGGAATCGGCCAGTTTCTTCTTGCCTTCCGCCTTGGCCTGGTTGCGCTTTTCCCGCAGCTCTCCAATGCTCAGCTTGATCGCGCGCATATCGATACTCTTCTTGGCTCCGGGCGCATCGACGATGCCTTTGGCGGCCTTCACGGCGTCGACCAGTTCGGTCTTATTCATGGCGTGAACCCCGACGATGCCTTCGAGGGTCAGGGCCAGTTCGCGAAGTTCCTTGGCGGTCATCTTGACGAGGGGTTTTTCCTGCTGCACCTTTTCCTTCTTCTTACCCATTCTACGACTCCTTGTTGGTTGGCTTGTCGGCATTGTTCGCGAGTTTCAAGAAAGGTGTGATCAGATCGATCGGTACGGGGAAGATGGTGGTCGAGTTGTTTTCCGAGGCGATTTCCCGCAGGGTCTGGAGATAGCGCAACTGCATGGCCATCGGGCTGGTCTGGAGCACCATGGCCGCATCTTTCAGCCGTTCGGCCGCCTGATATTCGCCTTCGGCATGAATGATCTTGGCGCGCCGTTCCCGTTCCGCTTCCGCCTGGCGGGCCATGGCGCGCTGCATTTCCTGGGGCAGGTCGATATGCTTCAGTTCCACCACCGTCACCTTGATGCCCCAGGGATCGGTGTGGCGATCGAGGATTTCCTGCAATTGCAGGTTGATTTTATCGCGTTCGGAAAGCAGTTCGTCCAGTTCGGCCTGACCGCAGATACTGCGCAGCGTGGTCTGGGCCAGCTGGCTGGTGGCGTAGAGAAAGTCTTCCACCGCAATGATCGCATTGACCGGGTCGACCACGCGGAAATAGAGCACCGCATTGACCTTGACCGAAACATTGTCGCGGGTGATCACATCCTGCGGCGGGATATCGGCGGCCACCAGGCGCAGGCTCACCTTCTGCATCCGGTCCACCAGCGGAATCAGGAGGATGATGCCGGGGCCCTTGGAGCCGATCACCCGGCCCAACCGAAACACCACCCCGCGCTCGTATTCGTTCAGAACGCGGATAGCATTGGTGAGAAAAAGCACCACCAGGATGACCACCGTAATCAGTGCGTAAAGCGACATCTCAAGCCTCCCTGGGCCCCTTCAGCGCGGGCAAGAACAGCAAATAATCACGCCTTACTAGCATCTATCTTCTTGACTTTCAACTTCAAATTGTGCACCGAAAGGACCTCCACCTTTTCTCCCACCGCGACCGGCTGATCACATTCGGCGTTCCAGATTTCCCCGGCCACCAGGATTTTCCCTTCCGGTGCGAGCGCCGTGCGCGCTTCTCCGATTCGGCCTAGTAGCGCCGGTTTACCGGTTAGCGGCCGGGCCATCTGGGCGCGCAAGGCGAGGCCGGCCACGGTGATGAAAAAGGCGGACACCGCCAGCACCGTCGGGATCAATACCGAGAGAGCCAGGCGGTTGGGCTGCCCCGGGGACCGGAACAGCATCAGCGAACCGAGCACCAGGGACAGCACCCCGGCGAGGCTCAGCATGCCGTAGGAAGCGATCTTGATTTCCAGTAGAAACAGCACGATGGCGAGCACAATGAAGAGAAACCCGGCGTAATTGACCGACAGGGTCTGCATGGAATAGAAGGCCAGAATGAGCGCGATGGCACCGATCACCCCGGGCAGCACCGCGCCCGGCTGCGACAGTTCGAAATACAAACCGGCCAGGCCGATCATCATCAGGATATAGGCGATGTTGGGATTGCTCACCGCGCGCAGCACCTTGTGCCGCCAACTCGGTTCGATCCGGCGCTGCTGCGTGTCCCTGGTGTGGAGCGCGCGGGCCTGGCCCTTGCGCTGGATTTCCCAGCCATCCAGCTTATCGAGCAGTTGCGGCAGGTCTTCCGCCACCAGGTCGATCACGTTCTGGGCAAAGGCTTCTTCGGCGGTGCTGGAAATGCTTTTGCGGATCGCGTCTTCCAGCCACCGCGGGTTGCGCCCGCGCTGAGACGCGACGCTGCGGGCGAACGCGACCATATCGTTCACCACCTTTTCGTTCATGGTCTCGGGGACGTCCCCGCCCGAGGCGGTGACCGGATGGGCTGCCCCGATGTTGGTGCCCGGGGCCATGGCGGCGATATCGGCGGCGACCGTGATCAGCACTCCGGCGGAGGCGGCCTGGGCGCCGCTGGGCGACACATAGACCACGATCGGGATGGAGGCGTTCAAAATCACCTGGACGATCTGGCGCATGGCGGTCATCAGGCCGCCCGGCGTATCCAGTTCAATCACCAGGCATTCGGCGCTTTCCTCGGTCGATTGGGCCACCGCGTCGGTGATGAAATCCAGCACCCCCGGGTTGATGTTGTCCTGAACCTGAATGATATTGAGGTGCCGGGCTTCGCAGCGGCCGGGGTCGGCCGCCGGCAAGAGCCAGGCCGTAAGCACAGCCAGCACCAGGGTCATGGATGGGCGCATGGGTTACTCCTCCGCCGTCGAATCACTCCAGCAGCTTCATGACTTCCCGCAGGTCCTGCCAGACCGCGGCTTTTTGCGCCGGGCTCCGGAGCAGGTACGCCGGGTGGTAGGTCACCACCAGGGGGGTCCCGCGCCAGAAATGGGTGCTTCGCCGCAGTTGACCGACCGCGATCTTCTTTTGGGTCAGGGTTTGGGCGGCACAGGCGCCGAGCGCGCAGATCACCCGCGGCCGGATCGCTTCCAGTTGCCGAAACAGAAAGGGGGAACAAGTGGCGATTTCATCTTCGAGCGGGTTGCGGTTGCCGGGTGGTCGGCATTTCACCACGTTGCAGATGTAGACCTGAGCGCGTTCGAGCCCCATGGCTTCAATCATCCGATCCAGCAGCTTGCCGGCCTTGCCGACGAACGGCCGGCCCTGCCGGTCTTCGTCTTCGCCCGGGCCCTCGCCCACCAACACCAGGCGAGCGCCGGGGCTGCCGTCACCGAATACCAGATGGTGCCGCCCCTCGTGGAGACGGCAGCGGCGGCAGTCACCGAGGTCCCGGCGGAGGTCCTGGAGCCGGTCGGCGCACGCCGGGTCCAGGGTGGTGGAG
>MNZR01000083.1 GCA_001873705.1 Syntrophobacteraceae bacterium CG2_30_61_12 | reverse complement strand
CGAGAAAAAGCCCCTGGCTGAGATGGGTGTGCTGGAGCATCTCGCGCAGTTCGCCGAGCAACTCGGTCTGCTCGGGGAGTTCGAACCGGCCGGCCTGATAGTCTTCCGCCAGCGGCGTATTGGGCAGCAGCATCAGGGTGAGCGCACCGACGTAATTGGGGTCCATGGCGCTCAGCACCTCGCCGGTGGCGCGCGCATGCCGCGGCCCATCAGCCCGCCCGGCGATCCCCAGCAGCACGGTAACGGAAAGCTTGATCCCGGCTTCCCGCACCCGCCGGCCCGCCGCGATCATGCGTTCGGCGCTCACCCCCTTGGCGATCCGCCTGAGCACCTCCGGATCGCCGCTTTCCAGACCCAGGTAGACGATTCCCAGCCCGGTTCGGCGGAGTTCTTCCAGTTGCTCCGGGCTTTTGCGCAGGATGCTCTTGGCATTGCCGTAAAGCCCCACCCGCTGCACCCAGGGCAGATGCTCGCGAATCATCCCCAGGATCTCCATGAGCCTCGGCTGGGGCAGGATCAAGGCATCGCCGTCGGCCAGAAACACCCGTTTAAGAAATGGAAACTGGGCGGCGGCGTAGCGGATATCGGCGGCAACCAGGGCCTGGTCCTTGATCCGAAAGCGCACCCCCTGGTAGGTTCCGCAGAAGGTGCATTTATTGTGGGAACAACCCACCGTCACCTGGATGATGATACTGTCCGCTTCGCTGGGCGGGCGGATAATGATGCCTTCGTAGTGCAGACCATCCATGATCGAGCAGACCTTCCAAATCCAGGGCCGGCTGCCGGTTCGCGCGGCGGGCCGAGCGGTTGGATAACAATTTGTGCCTCGAGCCGAGATCCTTTATAGTGGCTGGACTTTGATTTTTCAACCAGGAGGACAGTTCATGAATCAGCCCAAAAACCTTTTCGTGGAGGAATTTTCCCCCTCCATGACCCGGCGGATCGAAGTCAGCCGCACGATTTTTTCCCAACGCACCGCCTTTCAGCAGGCCGATGTGGTGGTGACCCCCGATTTCGGCACCACGCTTTTTCTGGATGGCCGCTTCCAGACCTCGGAACGGGACGAATTCTTCTATCACGAATCGCTGGTGCACCCCGCCATGGTGCTCCACCCGAACCCGAAAACGGTGCTGATCATCGGCGGCGGCGACGGCGGCACCCTGGAAGAGGTTTGCCTCTACCGGACCGTGGAACGGGTCCGGATGGTGGAATTGGACCCGGAGGTGGTCACCATCTGCCGCGAGCATTTACAGAGCATTTGCGGCCAGGCCTTCGATGACCCCAGACTGGAACTCTCCATCGGCGACGGCCGGGCCTTCATCGAACAGAGCAAGGAACGCTTCGATGTCATCCTGCTCGATCTGACCGATCCGCTGGAACCGTCCAAGTTCGTATACACCCAGGAATTCTATCAACTCTGCCGGGAGCACCTGAACGATCAGGGGATCCTGGCTCTGCACAACGATTCACCGTTTTTTTATCCGGATGCCTTCAACGTGATTTCGAAAACCCTGGATACCGCGTTTGCCCACAAGCTCCAGTATCTCACCTTCATCCCCGGCTACATGCTCGATTTCGCCTTCGCCGTCTGCTCCCAGCAACCGCTCGCCCAACTCGACGGGGAAGCGGTGCGGCGGCGTCTGCGCGAGCGCGGCATCGACCGGCTGATGTCCTACGGACCGGCCACCCATCCGCACCGGTCTTCGCTCCCGGGCTACGCGCTTAAAATCCTCGAAGCCCCCTGCCGGGTGTCCACCGACAGCGCGCCCTACGTGCTGGGAGCAGTGGTGAACTGACCGCCACGGTGGAACCGCGGCACGCCGGCGCGGTCCCGCCGATTACCCGTTTGCAACCGGAGGAGTGAAATGCGCTCTCATTCATGGCCCTGGTCCTGATGCCAAGGAAACAACAGCCGCTCACGCCGAGCTCTCCCGAGATCATCCCGCCGCCGCCGGCCTTGCCCCGCGGCGCCAAGTGCAAGCGCTGCGGGCGCCAGGCGGAAGTGGCCCTGCCCAGTCATCACAGCAATTTCTGCCCGGATTGCTTCGTCGGCTACTGCCGGACGGCGGTGCAACGCGCCCTGAAACACTGCCCGCTGCCGCCCGGGCAACCCATTTTGGTGGCCGTTTCCGGCGGCAAGGATTCGCTCGCCGCCTGGTCGCTGCTGGATGAACTGGGTTACGTGACCAAAGGCCTTCACGTCGATCTGGGGATCGCCGGCTTTTCCGAGGCGTCGGCGGCGGCGATCGAGCGGTTCGCGCAAAGCCGGCACCTGGAATGGATTCATTATTCGCTGCGGGAAGTCTTTGGCTACACGGTCCCCGAGATCAAACAGCGCACCCGGCGGAAAATCTGCTCCGTCTGCGGCCGCCTGAAACGGCAACTGCTGAACCGGCTGTGCCTCGATGCGGGCTTCGCCGCGCTGGCCACCGGTCACAATCTGGACGATGAAGCGGGCCGCCTGATGGGCAACCTCATTCGCCGGCGGAGCGAGTTTCTCGACAAGATCCAGCCCTTCCTGCCGGCCACCCACCCGCGCTTTCCCGCCAAGATGAAGCCACTGTACCGGCTGGAAGCGAGCGAAATCAGGCATTACTGCCGCCTGCGCGGGATCGAACCGCTGACCGCCGGCTGCCCCCTGGCGCGTGGGGCCACCAGCCACATTTTTCAGGATGCGCTGAATTTTCTTGAAAAAAAGATGCCGGGCACCAAGCGGGATTTTCTCTTCGGCTATCTGGCGGAATGCCGACCGGCGCCGGATTCGAGCCCCGGGATCAACAGTTGCCGGCGCTGCGGCGAACCCTGTTTCGGGGAACAGTGCAGCGTCTGCAACCTCCTGGATCAACTCAACGCCCCGCGCCCACCCCGGCCGAGCGCGAAAACCTCCACCGATTCCTAACAACCACAACCCTGGTTTGGGCAACCGGCAGCAGTCAGGGAGCTCCCGCTGGTCGCACCCTGACCTTACGGATGGTCGCGGCAGCTCCGGTGGGCGGTGGCGCCGCGACAATCCCACCGGCCGATCAAGGCCCGGAGGCCGAGCCGAACAGGTCCGGACGCCGCGTTCACTCTTCCGCAACCGGATTGCGGAGCACCCCGATCCGTTCGATTTCCACTTCCACCACATCGCCGTGCTTGATCCGGCCCACCCCGCTTGGGGTGCCGGTGGCGATGATGTCACCGGGACAAAGGGTGAAGTTCCTGCTCAGGAACGCGATGATCTCCGGGACCTTGAAAATCATGTGGCGGGTATTGGATTCCTGGACCAGGTTGCCGTTCAATCGACAGCGGAGATCCAGGTTCTGGGGGTCGCCGATGTCTTCCGTGAGCACCACCCGCGGACCGATCGGGCCGAAGGTATCGAGCGATTTACCGCGGAACCATCCGGATCGGTCTCCGGTCTGGAGATTGCGCTGACTCACATCGTTCATGCAGGTGAAGCCGAGGATGTGGCGCATGGCTTCGGCGGCGGGCACATCCTTGCAGGTGTCCTTGACGATGATGGCCAGTTCCGCTTCGTAATCGGTCCTCGGGTCGTCGAAGCCATAGTCTTTCAGAAAACCAGGAATGACGATGGGCTGATCGGGACCGATCAGCACGTTCGGGGTTTTCGGGAACACCACCGGTTCCTCCGGGACCTCGCCGGTGAACCCCTGGACCTTGACCGAATGGCTTTCGGCGATGTGGCTCCGGTAATTGAGCCCCAGCGCCAGGATCTTCGACGGCCGGACCTGGTACATTCGGGATTGATTCAATATCGGCAGCGTCACCACGGCAAGATACCTCCTCGGTTCTGATTGATAGGTCGAGAGCACCTCTTTACCCATGGCCGAGAAAAGGAGGGTCCCAATCCTCATCAAGGATAGCTGAACGCCGGTCGAAATCGGTTGATTTCCGGCACATCCGCGGTCATGGCCGGCTCCCCGGGCAAGCGTCCCCACCGCTGCCGGGGCCGTTTGCCGGCGCCTCCGGAGCCGCGACGGCGTTCGGACCGCATTCGATCCCGGCCTGATCGACGATGTGGGAAGCGAAGGGAAAGCTGCTGGTGAAGGCCGGGGAAACCGAATTGAGCACATGGGTGGAGCGCTCCCCCGCGGCCACCAAGAAATCCATCACCAGGCGATGGCTGGTCAGGTCCAGCAATTGGGCGCGGATGCCGGGCGCGGTGAAGGCACCGAAACGTTTGACCGGCAGCCGTTTCCCCAGTCGGGCGGCGCCGCGGATGAAACGGCTGCGCTGGTACTTGCGGATTTCCTGGAAGGCCAGCGCGCGGAACCGGAAATCATTGCGGGCCAAAAGCCCAGCCTGTAGTGCTCCGATTTCCAGCAGTTCGCCGAGATCAAATCGTTCCAGAAAGTCATAGTTTTCCCGCCAGAAGGCCGGGATCGCGGTGGGACCGATTTTCACATGGTGGTCGACGGTGACGGTGAAGTGCACGCCGAGAAACGGGTTGTTCAGGTTCGGCACCGGATAAATGTGCCGCCGGATCAGGTGATCGTCCTGGTGGCGGAGGTAAATGCCCTTGAACGGCAGCATGGTGTAGCGCCGGCCCACGCCGAAACAATGGGCCACTCGGTCGGCATAAAGACCGGCGCAGTTGAACAGATGCCGAAACCGGATGCGACCAAGCTCGGTCAGGGCGAGGCCGCGATCGATCCCGATAAAGCGGCAGCCGGTGAGGATTTGCGCCGTCCTCGGCAGGTTCCGGGCCAGGTGGGCGCAGACCCGGCGCGGATCGACCGCGGCTGTGGTGGGCGAAAACAGCGCCCGCTCCAGGGTCCGCGCGTTGGGTTCCAGGTCGCGCAGTTGCTTGTTATCGACCAGCGTCAGTTCGACCCCGTTGGCGTCGCCGCGCCGTTTCAGTTCGTGAATCCCGGCCACTTCCCCGGCGCTGCTTGCCACCACCACCTTGCCGCAGCGGTTGATCGGCAGGCCGTGCCGGAGGCAGTAGTCGGTGAGCGCGCGGTTGCCGTCGCGGGTGAACCGGGCCTTGAGGCTGTCGGCGCCGTAGTAAAACCCGGCATGGACCACGCCGCTGTTGCGGCCGCTGGCATGCAGGGCCGGTTCTTTTTCCTTTTCCAGAATCACGATGCCGGCTCCATGGCAGCGCTCCGCCAGTTCGCGAGCGACCGCGAGGCCGATCACTCCGCCACCCACGATCAAAAAATCGGTTTCTTGGAGTCCCATCGCCATCTTCTCCGAATCCCCGACTGATCCCGCGGCTCGGCCGCGGATTGACGACTCACTGTATATTCGACATAAAAGCGGACCGGTTACGGGGGCAGGAACACAGCCACGCCCGCGGCGTGATGGCCACCGTAACCACCGTAACCACCGTAACCACCGTAACCACCGTAACCACCGTAGCGACTGTGTTTAGGGTCAAGCGAAATCTGGATTCCATGGCTGGTTACTCATCAGCATGGAGTTCAGGATCGTAATTATCTTTCGCATGCATGCCACGACCGCCACCATCTTGACTTTCCCGTTTTTCAGCAAATGCTGATAATAGGTTCTGATAACCGAATTATATCTTATTGCCGCTAAAGTAGGCATGTACAATTGGGTACGAATATGGCGGCGTCCTCCACCCGTCATGCGTTTG
>MNZR01000283.1 GCA_001873705.1 Syntrophobacteraceae bacterium CG2_30_61_12 | reverse complement strand
ACGACCGCCTTCGCGGATCGCAAAGCGCAGTTCCTTCTCCAACGCCACCGGCGTGATCAGCACCACCTCCATGTTGATGTTATCGCCCGGCATCACCATTTCCACGCCTTCCGGCAGCGTCACCACCCCGGTGACATCCGTGGTGCGCAGATAAAACTGCGGCCGATACCCGGGGAAAAACGGCGTGTGCCGCCCACCTTCCTCTTTCTTCAACACATACACCTCGGCCTTGAACTTGGTGTGCGGGGTGATGCTCCCCGGTTTCGCCACCACCTGACCGCGCTCCACTTCATCGCGTTTCACCCCACGCAGCAGCAGCCCCACGTTGTCGCCCGCCTGACCCGAATCCAGGGTCTTGCGGAACATCTCCACTCCCGTGCACACCGTCTTCGAGGTCGGCTTGAACCCGACGATCTCCACTTCCTCGCCAACCTTGATCTGGCCGTGCTCCACCCGGCCGGTCACCACCGTGCCCCGACCACTGATCGAAAACACATCCTCGATCGGCATCAGATACGGCTTATCGATATCGCGCACCGGGTTCGGTATATAGGAGTCCACCGCATCCATCAGCTCGAAAATCGGCGCCGCCTCGGCCGACTTCGGATCATCCGCCTCCAGCGCCTTCAGCGCCGAACCCTTGATGATCGGAATATCATCGCCCGGAAAATCGTACTTGCTCAGCAGCTCCCGAAGCTCCAGCTCCACCAGCTCGATCAGCTCCGGATCATCCACCATGTCCACCTTGTTCAAGAACACCACCACGTAGGGCACCCCGACCTGACGCGCCAGCAAAATGTGCTCTCGGGTCTGGGGCATCGGTCCGTCATCGGCCGCCACCACCAGGATCGCCCCATCCATCTGGGCCGCCCCGGTGATCATGTTCTTGATGTAGTCGGCGTGACCGGGGCAGTCCACGTGCGCGTAATGCCGGTTCGCCGTCTCATATTCCACATGCGCCGTGGCGATGGTGATCCCGCGCTCGCGCTCTTCCGGCGCCTTGTCGATCTGATCAAACGGCACGAACGTCGCCCCGCCGCGCGTCGCCAGTTGCTTGGTGATCGCCGCCGTTAAGGTCGTCTTGCCATGATCGATGTGACCGATGGTCCCCACGTTGACATGCGGCTTGGTCCGCTCAAACTTCTTCTTCGCCATCGCGATTCCTCCTCACGCGTGCACCATTTATGCTTTCAACACACCCAATGCCGTGCTGTCAAAACCGAATCAGTGGATCCTGGCGGGGGGGCGACCGGGTTCGCATCCCGGTCCACCGCAAGCGGGCCGCAAAAAAAGATGGAGCCCACGACCGGGCTCGAACCGGTGAACCTCTTCCTTACCAAGGAAGTGCTCTACCTACTGAGCTACGTGGGCCCATGATTGCGGGCAAACCATCCGATGAGATCAACGCGCGACCGAGAAATCGGCAATGGCGCGAGATCAGGATTGACCTCGCTCGCGACTTCCTCGAGCACTCGCGCGTAGTCCCAACGACGATGGCTATGCATGCCGCCACCATCTCCTACCGCGCAAATCTAGGTGGTGGAGAGGGGAGGATTCGAACCTCCGAAGGCTTCGCCGGCAGATTTACAGTCTGCTCCCTTTGGCCGCTCGGGAACCTCTCCACGCATTGGCCGCCAAACCATGTGATTTGGTCGGACAATTTTCGCCAAATAGCATATCGAAAAACGATAGGCAAGGAAAAATTAGCGCCGCATCGCATTGCTTCTGGAGCTGGCGATGGGATTTGAACCCGCAACCTGCTGATTACAAATCAGCTGCTCTACCGTTGAGCTACGCCAGCCCTTCCGAACCGCGGTTTCTTAATATGATTCCCCAATCCATGCAAGAAAAAAATGCCAACCATATTCCGCCGGTTGTTGACAAGTTCGGCCATGACCATCGCTTCGGCTACCGCGCAAGGCTATCTGTGAATTTGCCCCAACGCTGATCAAGATCACAAGTTCTTGTGGTTATCCGAGGCTTACGGCATGATGCCCGAGCAACGGTCATTTGCGACCGCCCTGGCCGATTCCCGCATGAAAGGATGGTTGGATCATGGCAGCCGAGGACTCATCCAAACGCGACCGCTTCGCTCGCAAGATGACCGCAATACTCAACGCCGGAGCACTCAACCTGGGCATCGCCATCGGCTATCGCACCGGACTCTTCGATGCCATGGAGACTCTGCCGGAAGCCGGAGACGCCGACGCCATGGCAGCAGCAGCCGGTTTGAACCGGCGCTACGTGGAGGAGTGGCTGGGGGTCATGGCCACCGGCGGGATCGTCGAGCTGATACCGACCCCGGCCGGCGCACCCCATTACCGGCTACCGCCGGAGCACGCGGCTTTTCTCTGCCGCCGCGCCGACAGCGTCAACCTCGCCGTCTATACCCAGGAAATTCCACTGCTCACGCGCCTGGCCCTGGAACCCGTGATCGCCTCATTCGCTTCCGGGGCCGGGGTGCCTTACCGCTGTTATCCCGAGTTTCAGGGGTTCATGAACGAACTCGCCGCGGCCAAGCACGAAAGCTTGTTGGTGCAGCGCTTCTTGCCCTCGGTGAACGGGGGCCGCCTGCTCGAGCGATTGCGCCGGGGGATCCGCGTGTGCGATCTCGGCCGTGGTCAGGGGGTGGCGACCCGACTGATGGCCGAAGCCTTTCCCGAGAGCCGTTTCCGCGGCTTCGATCTCGATCCCGAAGCAATCGCCGAAGCCGCGGCGGCAGCGCACCACCGCCACCTCACCAACCTCAGCTTCGAAGTCCGCGATGCCGCCCACCTCTCCGCCGACCCGAATCTCAAGGGCGGCTTCGACTTCGTTACCGCCTTCGATGCCATTCATGATCAGAGCCGACCGCTCGAGGCGCTGCGCGGAGTGCTCCATCTGCTGGCCGCCGACGGCCTGTTTTCGATGATCGACATCGCCGCCGAAAGCGCGCATCAAGACAATCTGAACCACTCGATGGGGCCGTTTCTCTACACGGTGAGCCTGCTCCATTGCCTGCCGGTCGGCCTCAACGATGGCGGCGCCGGGCTCGGTATGATGTGGGGTCGCGAGCGCGCTCTCGATCTCTTGGCCGAAGCCGGTTTCAGCCGGGTGGAAATAGTGGAGATGGACTTCGATCCGTTCAACCGCCACTTCCAGTGCCGCCCTTGAATCCGGCCCCGGTTCATTCGCCCCGCCACCGCCGGCCGGACCAGCCTCGAAAACGCCGGCTAGCGTTCGGCCGCTGAACTGCCCGCGCTTGGCGCGGGTGGCCCCGCGCCGGGAGCGGCGGTCGGCACTGGCGCCGACGGCGGGGTTGGAGCGAGCAAAATGCGGTGGTAAATGAAGACGGAAACCGGGACCCCGAGGAACACCCCCCAGAAACCGAACAGGGTGTGGCCGAAGTAAAGGATCACCAGGGTCACCAGCGGATGGATCTTGAGCATCGCGGAAACGATATTGGGGTTCAGAATGTAGGTTTCCACCGCGTGCACGAACACGATCATGACCCCCGCTTCGGCGGCCAGTCCGGCCCCTCCCGAATTGAAGGCGATGATGAGAATCGGCAGCGACGACACAAAGGTCCCGAGCACCGGGATCAGTCCGGCCACGAACACGATCACCGCCAGCAGGGCGATCGGGCCCAGGGCCAGCAGCCACATGCCCAAGGCGGTCAGCAGGGTGTTGCTGAGAGCGATGAAAATCTGCGCTTGAAACACAAAGCCGACCACGTTGGCAAAATCCACCACGGCGTCGGCCATTTCTTCATAGACCTCGTGCAGGCGGCTTTCCCGCAGAGCGAGCAGGCGCTCCCTGAGATGAGGGAAGTCGAAGACAATCAAAAAGCTGAACAGGGTCCCCAGGAAAAAGTAACTGACATAGTGGCCGATTTGATTGACGAACAGCACCGCCAGGTCCATCAGCGCGTCCCGGTTGATGCCCAGCAGGTTCTGGAGGGTCAACCCGTCGCGGACCCCTTCCAGAAGCGGCTTCAGGTTGGGTTGCTGCTGCCCCAACTGATCGAGGTAACGGCCAATGCCATCGAGTGTCTGGGGCAGATGGCGGAGAAAGACCTTGGCTTCCACTCCCAGACGCGGGATCATCAGGAACAGCAGCCAAGCGACGAACAGCACGAACCAGACGTAAACAATCAGGGCCCATAGCCGCCGCGACATTCCCACACGCTGCCGCAGGTGCAAGATCAAGTTGTTGAAAATGAAACAAAGAATGAAGGTGAGGAAGATCAGGCCGAAGACTTTCCGCGCCAGGTAGAGCAATCCGAAAAAGCAGGACCAGATGAGAAATCGTCGATTGACTCGAACGAAATCCTGAATACTGAAGCTCATGATTGCCCAGACTTTCCGTGCCTCCGTGGTGAATGCTTGGTTACGGTCTACGACCCCGCCTCCGGAACCGGGGAACGGGCCGCGAAACGGGCCACCCAAATGCTCGCCTCGTAGAGGATCATGAGCGGAGTGGCCATCATCAATTGAGTCATGGCGTCCGGCGTCGGCGTGAGGATCGCCGCGACGATGAAAATAATGAGAACGGCGAAGCGGCGCCGGCGCCGGAGCAAGGCCGCATTCACCAGCCCTAGACGGGCGCAAAAGTAGATGAACACCGGGAGTTCGAAGATCAACCCGAAGGCGAACAGGATCTGAGCGGCGAAGTGGAAATACTCCTGGCTCCGGATCATGGGGGTGATGGTTTTACCGCTGAATGAAGTAAAGAACTGGAAGGCCTGGTTGAACACCGCGTAATAGGCGAACAGCACACCGCCGAGGAAAAACAGGACCGAACACGACACCGCCATGAAAAACCGGAACTTCGCCTCCTCGTAAAGCCCCGGTACGACCAGACGCCAGAATTCATAGGCCAGGACCGGGAAGGCGAAGCCGGTGCCGAACACCAGCGCCACCTTCAGGTAGCACAGAAAGGCTTCATGGGGAGCGGTGTAAACCAGGCGCCGCATCCCAATTTCCGGTAGCGCTCGAACCATCGGCTGGATCAGCCAGGCGAACAGCGCCTCTTTAAACCAAAAGGCGACGGCAAAGCCAATCCCGATCGCGATCACGCAGACCACCACGCGGCGCCGCAAATCTTTCAGCCGGTCGATCACTACCTGGTCCGCAACCAAAGCTCCTCCCATCGCATCACCACGCCATCCAGCACCCCGCCCAGGGCCGCTCGCCGAAAGCGCCACTCCCTCGCTCTCCGCCGACGCGCGGCCGCGGAGTCGCCCATTGCCCGCGGCGCGCCATGGCGGATGATAATCCCGCCCACTCCCCAAGCGCAACCGGATTTCCCGATTGGCCGAAGGCTGCCGGTTGCCGCCACATGGGCTACCGCGAACACGCCCCGGTAGCTGGGCCGAGCGGCGATTTTGCCTGTCCTGGATGACCCAGTTGGTTTATCATGGATGGCGCAGAGGGGGGCATCGGTGAATCGGTGAATCGGTGAATCGGTGAATCGGTGAATCGGTGAATCGGTG
>MNZR01000108.1 GCA_001873705.1 Syntrophobacteraceae bacterium CG2_30_61_12 | reverse complement strand
CCCAGCCGTAGCCCTTGAGGTAATTGGCGATGCTATGGATGGCGTCGGCCGCGCTGAAAAGATCGACGGCGCCGTTGCCGTCACCGTCCACCCCGTAGCGGACCAGGCTGCTGGGGAGAAACTGCGGCCAGCCCAGGGCGCCCATCACCGATCCCCGGAGCGCTTTGGCCAGCTCGGGCTGATTCCGGTACCACTGGAGCAGCGCCTTGACTTCGGCCAAAGCCCAGGCGGCGCGCTGCCGCAGCTTGGCATCAAAGCCTTCACGGCCCCAGCGCTCGCGGTCTTGCGGGCGCACTCGCGTCCAGATCAGGTCGCGGTAGGCCGCCTGGTCCATCACGGCGAAGGTGGAAAGCACGGCCAGCACCTGGGTCTGCCCGGTGTTGCGGCCGCAGCCCGTTTCCACCAGAAGAATGCTCGCGATCACGTAAAAGTCGACCCCGTACGCCGCTTGCGCCTGCTCCAGAACAGATCGGTAGGTGGCGCTGAATTCTTGGGCCCGGCGCACCGCTGCCGGTTCCAGGAACTGCTGGTAGTTGAGCCGACTTTCCTGAATCCGCATGGTCGCCGCCACCGTCTTGAGCTGCAACCGTACTTCAGGGGTGTAGAGCGCGTTGACGAAGGCTTCGTCAAAAGCTTCGGCGCGGAGCTGCTGCTTCAACGGTTCGAAGGGGGAATCCGCGGCCCGGGCCGCACCTGGCTGGGTGAAGAGAATTGCGATGAGGATTGAAACCAGTACGAGAAGCGGGCGGACTGGGTTTTCGCAAGTGGAGAAGGCCGTCCCATGGCGGCGGAGCTGAAACATGATTGGTGCCCTCGTTGACAATGGATGGAGTTCGCGCTCATTATGGCCGTGCGGACGGGCGCCTGTCCACGAAAAATTCCATTGCCACCGGCCTCGTCCGGATTCCCGCAAGGCGCGCTGGGTCGGGTCCGGCGGCGCGGTCGGCGGCTCCGGCGGGAAAGCGCCGGCCACGGCGATGGTCGGCCCTGACCGGCGATTGTCGCTGGCGCCGAATTGCCTTATCGAGCCACAGGGCTTATTATCCGGCACAATTCCTGACCCGGGTTCGCTGTCGCTGCGAAGCCCGCCGCAAACGTGACCTGAGCAGCTCCGGGCGTCGCCCCGGTGCTTTGTTGAAGGAGTAGAGAATGACGGACCTCCACGGGTTCCAGTTGCTGGACGCGAAGGAAATCCCGGAACTCAAGACCGCAGCCCGATTCTACCGGCATGCCAAGACCGGCGCGCAGCTCTTGTCGCTCACCAATGAAGACGAAAACAAGGTGTTCGGGGTGACTTTCCGGACTCCTCCGAACGATTCCACCGGGGTGCCGCACATTCTCGAACATTCGGTCCTGTGCGGGTCGGACAAATACCCGGTGAAGGAACCCTTCGTGGAACTGCTGAAGGGTTCCCTCCAGACCTTTCTCAACGCCTTCACCTATCCGGACAAGACCTGCTACCCGGTGGCGAGCCAGAATCTTCAGGATTTCTATAACCTGGTGGAGGTCTATCTGGACGCCGTGTTGCATCCGCGGCTCACTCCCCGGGTGTTCGCGCAGGAAGGCTGGCACCTGGACTGGCCGGAGGAGGCAGCCCGGCCAACGTTAAAAGGGGTGGTCTTTAACGAGATGAAAGGTGCTTATTCGTCTCCGGATCGACTGCTGCTCGAAGCCTCACAGCAGTCGCTGTTTCCCGATACTACCTACGGGCTCGATTCCGGCGGGGACCCCCGGCGGATCCCGGATCTTGACTTCCAGTCGTTCATGGAATTCTACCGGCGCCATTACCATCCCTCCAACGCCCGGTTCTACTTCTACGGCAATGACGACCCGGAACGGCGCCTGCGGATGCTCGCCGAGTGGCTCGATAGCTATCAGGCGCAAGCGGCCGATACGGCGGTGCCGGTACAGCCACCGGCGCCGGCTCCACGTCGGGAAGTGCGCCGTTACGCCGCGCAAGTCGATGGGGCCGAAAAAGCAAACTCGATGGTCACCATCAACTGGCTCCTGGCTCCGATCGATGATCCGGAAACCGAATTCGCTCTGAGCGTGCTCAACACCATCTTGATTGGACTTCCGGCGTCGCCGCTGCGCAAGGCCCTGATCGAATCGGGGCTGGGGGAAGACCTGGCCGGGGTCGGACTGGAAAACGAACTGCGCCAAATGTTCTTTTCCTACGGCTTGAAAGGGGTTGCCCCCGACCTCGTGGATCGGGCCGAGCGCTTCATCCTGGAAACCATCACCGGAATAGCCCGGGACGGTATCGAACCGGAGATGGTGGAGGCCGCGCTCAATACCATGGAATTCCACCTGCGGGAAAACAACACGGGGAACTACCCCCAGGGCCTGGTGCTGATGCTCAGGGTGCTCACCCGCTGGCTCTACGACCTGGATCCGATCCAGGCCCTGGCCTTTGAACAGCCGCTGCAAGCCGTGAAAACCCATTGGAAGAGTCGGGAGCGCTACTTCGAAACCCTGTTGGATCGCCACCTGGTTGCCAATCCCCAGCGGACCACGGTGGTGCTGGAACCGGACAGCGGCCTCCGGGAACGGCTGGAACATGAGGAGCGGGAGCGCATCCGCAAGATGGTGGAGGGGATGGATGCCGCTGCCCGGGGCCGGGTCGTCGCCGACACCGCCGAACTCAAACGGCTCCAGGAAGCGCCCGACTCACCGGAGGCGCTGGCGACCATCCCGACCCTGCGCCTGGCGGACCTGGAGCCGCGCAATCGCGAAATTCCCGTTGCCATCGTGGAACGCGGCGGGGCCCAAGTGCTGGTGCACGAACTCACTACCCGCGGGATCGGATACCTGGATTTGGGCTTCGATTTACACGCGGTACCCCAATCCCTGCTGTCCTATCTGCCCCTGTTCGGGCGGGCCCTGGTGGAAATGGGCACGGTCGAGCAGGATTATGTCAAGCTCTCGCAGCGGATCGGAAGTAAAACCGGCGGCATCCGGCCGCAGCTCCTGCTGGGCGCCACCAAACAGGGGCCGGCCAGTGCTTCCTGGCTGTTTTTGCGAGGCAAGGCCATGGTGGGCCAGGTCGAAGAACTGTGCCGGATTCTGCGCGATGTGCTGCTGACGGCCCGCTTCGACAACCGTGAGCGGTTTCGGCAGATGGTCCTGGAGGAGAAGGCCCGGTTCGAGCAGCAGATCATCCCGAACGGCCACCGCATCGTCGCTTTGCGCCTGCACAGCCATTTCGGCGAAGCGGGCCGCCTGGCCGAACACCTCAAGGGCGTGAGCCAGCTCTTTTTCCTTCGCGATTTGGCGCGCCAGGTGGAAGCCGACTGGGCGACCGTGCTGGCGGATCTGGAAGCGGTTCGCGCCGCCCTGATTCAAAGGGGCGCGGTGATCGTCAACGCGACCGCCGATGAAGCCGGCTGGCGCCGTTTGGATGAACCGGTTTCCCGATTGCTCGGGGAACTTCCGCAACCGGGTGCCGCCATGCCGCCATGGGCGTTTGACTCACTACCGGAATTCGAGGGTCTGACCATCCCGAGTCAGGTGAGCTACGTGGGTAAAGCTGCCAACCTCTACCAGTTCGGCTACCGGTTTCACGGCTCCGCCCTGGTGGTGGGCAACATCCTCAGAACCGGCTGGCTGTGGGATCGGGTGCGGGTGCGCGGTGGCGCCTACGGTGCCTTCAGCATGTTCGACCGCTTTACCGGAACCCTTACCCTGGCGTCCTACCGCGATCCCAACTTGCTCGATACGATCGATGTTTTCGACCAGAGCGCCGATTTTCTATGCAGCTTGGATCTGTCCGCCGATGAATTGCGCAAGGCCATCATCGGGGTGATCGGTGATCTTGACCAGTACCTGCTGCCGGACGCCAAGGGCTTCACTTCGCTGGTCCGGTATTTGACCGGAGACGATGAACCGAACCGGCAACTCATGCGCGATCAGGTGCTGGGCACCACGGCCGGAGATTTCAAGGAATTCGGCGAACGGTTGCGAGCTTTCAAGGATGCCGGTATCGTGAAGGTGCTGTCGGCGCAGGAGGTGATCGATCGGGCGCAAGTTGTCCGCGGCGAAGATTGGCTCAGCGTCACCAAGGTGTTGTAGCGGATGGAGGCAACCAGATTTCCAGCCAAATGATTCCTCAGCGTTCTTAAATTCGTTTATGAGGATATCAGACGACACGGTGGGAGCGGCTTTCCAGCCGCGATTGCATCCGGAACCGCCGTTGTCGTGGCTGGAAAGCCACTCATAATGGAGGAGCAACGATCACCCGGCGTTCTGGTCCAGTGCCGAAGAAGCATCTACCCCGTCCAATTGGGTGGATACTTCGGCAGAGCGCTACTACCGGCAATCACCCACTATCCTGCTGCAGCGTCGAAGAAATATCTACCCCCTCCCCCCAAAAAAATGGGCGGATACTGCTACCACGCGCGGCTAGTCGCCCTCGATCTCGTGGCGCATTTCCGCGAGCACCTTCAGCTTGGCATCGATGAGTTGCTTGTGTTCGAGGCGCAGCAGGGTGCTCATCTTGTGGATCAGGTAGTCTTCGTGTTGGTCGAGTTTGCCGTCCGCATAGATCACCCGCCACAGGGCTTCGATGATTTGTACTTTTTCCGCCGTGCTCCGGTGTTCGTTGATGTGCCGGGCGAACTGCCAGAGATCGGTGCTGTCGCGAAGCGCTTTCCTGGATGCGGCGATCAGTTCGTTCGCTTGTTCGCGGCTGAGGTCGTAGCGATTGCCGAGTACGGCCAGGATGCGGTCCCGTTCCGCGGCGGTGAAACGATCATCGCCGTGGGCGATTTCCAACAAGAGGGCGCACACCGCTTGCCGCACCAGGGCTTCTGGGTCGATGGAATCGGCGCTGTCCCGCTGGTTTTGGATCCAGCTTCGCATCAGGTTCAGCATGGTTTGCCGCCTTTGAATTTCGGCTTCAACCGCCGCGGCCCTGTTTCAGGTAGAGGCGGAGCCGGGCCAGATCGAAATAGGCTTCGGCGAGGCCGAGCTTGAGGCAGGTGATGAACATTTCTCCGTCTTCCACCCCGATTTCCTGAGCCATGTATTCCTTCACCAATTGCAGGCAGGCCAGGTTGGCCGGGAGCCCGTTCCACAGGTTCCAGCTGCGAAAATGGATGCTGAAATGAAGTTTGCCGTACTTGATGGCGGTATCGACCCCGCGCAGGCACTGGGTGGTGCCCGGT
>MNZR01000209.1:6561-9023 GCA_001873705.1 Syntrophobacteraceae bacterium CG2_30_61_12 | reverse complement strand
CGACCCGATCGGGACCTCGCCCTTTGCCCGTCATCGCACCAGGATCCGCCCGCCGCTGTCTCCGAACAATCTTTTTAATTATTTGAATTTATTGTATTTAAGGCTTCTTCATAAAGATCGTAATTCTATTGACATTTACCAAATTAATACATAGCATCCCTCGTTTAGTGGATCGGAGGTGACGTTCCGAGTACCCTCCGGTCGATTGCTGATGTTGGCCGGCGGTGTTTGAGGCTGGGCGGGGTTTAGGCCCGCCTGGAGGTTGACGCCGGCGTGAGGGTGGCGAGGGTAGCGAGTCGCCGGGTGAAGTGGTTCCAAGCTTTACCCGGAGCATCCGCGGCATGGTGAAGCTCGGATGCAGCGGTTGGGTGATCCCGAGAACGCAAAGGAAGACATTGGATGAGAAGTGCGGGTCGTGCAGAGAGCTTGATGGTCTCGAGCGGTGTTGGCACTTTCATTGAAACTGAAGGTGAGGCTGAGGGTACCGGGCACAAACGGACGCAGGGGCGGGAATTGCTGTATTCCACGCTGAAGTGGCTGGTGGCCTGGGGCGTGATCTTGTCGGTGTATGTGGCAATATTCCATTTTGACAAACTGGGACAGTTGCAGCAGCGATTCATGTCGCTGTTTATGGGGGCTGCGGCGTTCAACACCGGAGTGGCGTTCAGCTTGCTGGCGATGACGGTTTTTGTCTGGCGCGTGGTGTTGGTCTGCCGCTATCGATCTATCGAACCCTGCACCGATGAGGAACTGCCCAGGTGTACGGTGGTGGTGCCGGCTTACAACGAAGGCCGGCAGGTTTTCGTGACGATGGAAAGTCTGGCGCAAAGCGATTACCCGGCGAAAAAATTGCAATTGATTGCGGTCGACGACGGCAGTGTGGACGACACCTGGCATTGGATCCGCGAGGCCGAAAAGAAATTTCGCGGCCGGGTCCGGGCGCTGCGAATGCTTACCAACCAAGGCAAGCGCCATGCCCTCAACAAGGGCTTTCGCAACGCTTGGGGCGATGTGGTGGTTACGGTGGACAGCGACTGCACGGTGGAACCCCAGACGCTGCGCTACATCGTCAGTCATTTTGTGCGCAACCCCAGGGTCGGGGCGGTGGCGGGCAACGTCCGGGTGCTCAACCGCGATGCCGGCCTGATCCCCAAGATGATGGACGTGG
Organism: Syntrophobacteraceae bacterium CG2_30_61_12; assembly: GCA_001873705.1. Classification (GTDB taxonomy): domain Bacteria; phylum Desulfobacterota; class Syntrophobacteria; order Syntrophobacterales; family DSM-9756; genus CG2-30-61-12. The sequence goes on along the minus strand of MNZR01000209.1, from coordinate 7,855 downwards.
TTTTTCTGTACGGCTTTGATTTCGTTCGTGCCAGCCAGAGCGTGGTGAACTCGGTCCTGTGTACGCCTGGGGCTCTGTCCGCTTACCGCATGCCGCTGGTGCGCAAGGTGCTCAAGGAATGGCTGGAGGAGAAGTTTCTCGGTCGGCCGGTCAAGATCGGCGAGGACCGAGGTCTCACCAACCTGGTGTTGCGGGAAGGCTATCATGTTTTGTTTGAACGCAAGGCGGTGGTCTACACCGAGGTGCCGGTGAAGTTCAAGAACCTGTGCAAGATGTATCTGCGCTGGGAACGCAGCAATGTGCAGCAGACCATTGGCATGTGTCGCTACGCCTTCACCCGGTTTCGCCCGGAAGGGAAACTCGGTGCGCGGGTCAACCTGATCGTATCGGTGCTCGACTATGCCCAGGTCCTGGCGTTTACCGGTTTCACTTACTATTACCTGATTTTCTACCCGACCGCGTGCGCCTTTCAGTTGCTCCTGGTCACCATCGGCGCATCCACCGTGTCGTTTTTGCTCTACCTTTACCACCGGCGGGATTCCGATGCCATCTGGGCATTTGCCTACGGGGTCTTCTACGTGCTGGCCCTGTTCTGGATCACGCCCTATTCCATGCTGACTCCGCACAAGAACGGCTGGCTCACCCGCCAGGTTCGTCAGCCCAAGACCGCCCTGCGGGAACGCGAAAACTTAGCCGCTGCCGCTCTGAGCGGCAACCCGTTCTGATCGAGTCCAAGGCTCATCAGAGGTTCCAATGGCCTCCCGGCGCTTGCGTCGGGAGGCCATTGCCGTTTCGGGGCTGGGCGAAAACCGAGCGGGCGCGGCCCGAACCCGCGGGCCTATGCCATCACCGTGGCCCTGCAACCGGGGACGCCCTGACGGGACGCACTACGAACGCACGCTCCGACGGGCGCACTACGAGCGGACGCTCCGACGGAGGCGCCGCGAACCTACGCGTTGGTAGTGGCGCCGTAAGGCGTTTGAGCGTTTCCGAAGCTGCCGAACCATGGCATCACCGCAGCCGCACAAATCCAGATGCCCCGACGGGCCGCACTCCGAATATGGGCATGCCGACCCGGCACGGCCGGACTGGAAGGCCGTTCATTGGAGCTATCCCAGTCTCTCATGAGTGCTTTCCTTACCGAATGCGGGCAAGATGCCCGCGCTCCCGGGAATAAGCCCGCCCGAGTTAAGGGATCTGATCCTCAGGGAAGATCTCCCATGGCCATGTGCCTGAGGTGTATCCCGGGCGGGGTTTGGACTTGGGTGGTCGGGAGTGGCGGGAGTGGCGGGAG
>MNZR01000209.1:0-6534 GCA_001873705.1 Syntrophobacteraceae bacterium CG2_30_61_12 | reverse complement strand
GCGCCGGGGTCGCGGGCTCAGTGCCCGACGGGGAAGAAGATGTGGCTGATTTCGTAGAGGATAAAGAGCAGCCCCACGCCCAGGATGAGACTCCAGGAGATCAGTTTCTTTTCTATCGGTAACAGCGGTTCATATTCCATCTTGTTGATTTCTTCCGAAAACTTTGGATCGTTGGTCTGACTCATGCGAATTGACCTCCGTTTGGGGTTTGGGTTTTGTGACCGAGTAATTATGGCTACCTGTCGTCTGGAACCGTTCGGCTCAGTCCGCGGGGTGAGCACCGGCCGCTGCGACCGCGGTGCTCTAGGAGGTGAGCACCGGGGGCAGCACCCCATGGAAAAACAGCCAGGAAATGAACAGTCCGATCCAGATGATGAACCCGAACAGGCAGACCGCATACACCGCGGCCAGTTTGCCGATGCCTTCCTGTTTCAGCTTTTTGAAGTTGGATACCAGGCCGATGGTGAAGAAGGTCAGGACGAAGAACAGGACCCGAAACACATTGCCCTCTCCGGTGGCCGCCTTGGCCGTTTTCATGGTCTTCTCGGGGATGGCGGCTTTGGCCTTGAGGTCCGTAATCCGGCCCTTGGCGGCGGCCAGTTGTTGTTCCAGTTCAGCCTTCTTGGCAGCGTCGGTGGCGCTGGTGAGTTGCGCGCTCACCGTGGCGACCTGCTTGTTCAGGGTATCGATTTCGTTCGTGGCCACCCCGGCCGCCCGTGACGCCGGCCAGCACAGGAGCAGCAAGAGGAAGAAGGTGCCGGCATAGCCCAGCACGAATTTCGGGAACCGATGCCAGATTTCGATCGCCCGCACCCGCTGGCCCGCCTTGCATTCGATTTTCGTGCACCAGATCACCGCCAGCACAAAGGACCAGATGCCGATGAAAATGTCGATGAACATCTTCACCGTGGTGGTGGTCATGGTGATCCAACCTTCGGCGAACTTGATCCCACTCATGTTCAGCGCCTTGGCCCGGATCAGGGCGTCGGTGATGGCGCCGCTGGCCACCGCGCCGCCGTCGGATTTCACCGCCAGTCCCATCCAGGCTCCGGCCACCAGCGGGTCCTGCCACATGAAAAACTGGGCCACGAAGGGCAAGATCACCATCTCCACCGCGACGAAGATCACGATCAGCGACGACACCATGATCGGCACCACCGGACGCGCATTGATCGCCCCCCCGGTGGCGATCGCCGCCGATACCCCGCAGATGGAGATACCCGAAGCCAGCGGCGCTGACCATTCGCGGCTGAATTTGAAGTAACGCCGGGCGATGAAGTAAGTGAGCGCCCAGTAGATCAGATAGGCTTCGACGATGGCGCAGAAGCCCCGGAACATGATGTTGCTGGCAAGACTCAGGGATTCCGCCGCCTTCAGGCCGAGACCGGCGCCCATGATGACGATGGCGGTCTTGATGTAGAGTTCCGGGCGCGCGGCTTCCCGCAGGTATTCGGCTACGCCGGGGAGGAAGTTGCCCACCAGCAGGCCCAGCACCAGGGCGATGATGAAGCCGAACTCACCGGTCATGCTGAGCGACCAGGAAATCCCGTATTTGGCGAAATCGTTTTTGGTCGCGGCGATGTGAGCATAATGACCGGCGAACCAGCACAGATAGCTGAGCCAGAAGATCACCGTAAATCCGATCACGAACCTGGGGATATTGGCGCGCAGCGTCACCGCTCCGATGGTGGTCAGCAGCAGCATCGCCAGGAATGTGTAAAACAGCGCACCAATCCCGGTGACGCCGCTCTTTTCAAAGGTGTCACCCACTTTCAGTCCGGCCGCCGCGGCCGCTTCCACGGTAACCGTTGCTTCCTTACCGGCCGCTGTTTTCAGGGTGAGCTTTTGGCCCTCGATCTTGACGATCTCCCCCTTCACCGGGGCGTAGTTCTGGGACGCCACCGACAGGGCCTTGGTCGGGTCCATCCAGGTGGAGGTCTTGATCCCCCAGCCGAGGATGTCGATGCCGCCGAATACCCCCAGCGACAGCAAGAAAACCACCAACCCCAGAATGAGCGCCAGCCAGTCATCGCTCAATGCCCACTTGCCTGCTTGCTTGTCCATGAAGACTCCTTTCCGTTGAAAAATGCTCTCCACCTCAATGAATCCTGTTCAGTCCGAACCGCGCACCGGGTGCGGACGTTCCACGCCGCGCCGTCGCAACGCCGCACCCCGGGGGCGACGGCGCGTAGGCGGCTGAGAGGCAAGCATGGTGCCAACGGAAGCAATCGTGGCGAGATTTATAAAATGGATAAAATTTATAGGGTTAAAAAGTCGCTTGGGGACCGCTCCGAGGGTCCCGGGTGCGTGCGGGATTTTGCACTGTCAGGAGAATCTTGCAGGGGGCCGACACCCGATCACTGCTTCGGGGATGTCACGCCCGCCGGTGCCGGAGTTTGAATCAGCTTGTTACCGTCCCCGGCGAGGGCAACGCTCACGAGCGGAAATCGTCGGAGCGCACCGCGCACTGGCGCATCAAATGCTGCAGCGACTGGCGTTCGAGACCACAATCGCGGGCCGCCTGGCTGACATTGCCGGCGGTTCGGGTGAGGTGGAAGTTGAGGTACTTGCAGGTGAAATTCTTCAACAGTTGGGCGCGCGCTTCCTGGTAGGGAAGTGCCAGGAGGCTGTCCAGTTCGGCGCAGGAGTTCCCGGGGTCGATGGGAGCGAGCCCCAGATGTTCGACTTCGATCGGGTCGCTCGGAGCCAGGGCCAGGGCCCGGCGAATGGCATTTTGCAGCTGCCGGACATTGCCCGGCCAGGGCGCCTCGATCAAGGCTCGGACCGCGTCCGGGCTGAGGACCTTCGGTTCCACCCCCAGTTCCTGCGCACAGGTGCCGACAAAGTGCCGGGCCAGCTGGGGAATGTCTTCGCGCATGGCGCGCAGGGCCGGCATGGTGATGCTGACCACATTCAGCCGATAGAACAGGTCTTCGCGGAAAGCGCCGCTGCGCACCTTTGCTTCCAGGTCCTGGTTGGTGCTGGCGATCACCCGCAGATCGATTTTCAGGGTTCGGGTCGCGCCGAGCGGACGAATTTCGCTTTCCTGGAGGGTGCGCAGCAGTTTGGTTTGGAGCGCCACCGGCAGATCGCCGATTTCATCCAGGTACAGCGTGCCACCGTCGGCTTGTTCCAGCAAGCCCTTGTGGTTTTGGGCGGCATGGGTGAACGCCCCCTTGCGGTAGCCGAACAGCTCGCTTTCCAGCAGCGCTTCCGGAATGGCTGGGCAATTGACCGTGACCATCCGCTGTCCGGACCGGCGGCTCAGAGCGTGCAAGGCGCGCGCGGCCAGTTCCTTGCCGGTGCCGCTTTCCCCACGGATCAGCACGGTGATGTCCAGTTTGGCGATCCGTGCCACGGTATCCAGCACGCGGCGCAGCACCGGGCTTGCCCCAACGAACTGGGCGGTGCCGGCGCGGGCTTGGAGCTGGGCTTCCATGGATGCAGCCTTGCGCAGCAGGCGCTGGTGTTCCAGACAGTTGCCGATGGCGTGAAAGAGACGGGCTGGATCCAGGGGTTTGGTGACGAAATCGTAGGCTCCCTGTTTGAGGCACCGCACCGCCAAATCGATCGAGCCGTAGGCGGTCATCATGATCACCGCCGTTTGCGGATGGTCCGCGCGCAGCCGGCGCAGCAGTTCAACCCCGTCCAGGTCCGGCATCCGGACATCGCTCAGGACCAGATCGACCGCTTCCGTCTCGACCAGCGCCAGGGCGTCCCGGGCCGACTGGGCGGTCATCACCCGGCAGCCGAATTGCGGTGCCAGCAGACGCTTGAGGCCGCTCAGCAGGTCGGCTTCGTCATCGACAACCAGCAAGGTTTCCGTCGCCATCTTTGCCGTCGGTCTCCGTCAAGGGAAGGGTGATCAAGAACCGGGCGCCCTTGCCCGGGGCGCTTTCGACCTGAAGATCCCCCTGGTGTTCCTGGATGATGCCGAAGGAAACCGAGAGCCCGAGCCCGGTGCCTTCGCCGGTCTGCTTGGTGGTGAAAAAGGGATCGAAAATGCGCGGCAGGACCTCGGCATCGATGCCGCTGCCGGTATCGGCGATGTTCACCCGCACGGCCCGCTCGGCGACCTGGAAGCTGCTCTGGATGGTGATTCGGCCGCCGGTGGGCATGGCCTGGCGGGCGTTCATCAGCAGATTGAGCCAGACCTGTTTCAGTTGATTGCCGTCGAAGACCAGTTCCGGCAGATCGGGATCCAGCCGCAATTCGATCGTGATGCCGTTCTTGGCGAACTGATGCTCCACCAGGGCCACCACTTCGCGGAGCGATTCGTTGAGTCGGCCCGGCGTTTTCACCGTTTGGGTCTGGCGGGCAAACGACAGCAGTTGTTCGACGATTCGTTTGCAGTTGGCCGCCTGGCGTTCAATCACGCAGATGTCTTCGCGGCATTCGGCGGTTGCCGGGAGGTCGCGTAACAACAAGGTAGTATAGCAGAGGATGATGCCGAGCGGATTGTTGATTTCATGGGCGATGCCGGCGGAAAGCTGGCCGATGGCGGTCATTTTTTCCGACTGCATGAGGTGGCGGGCGGCGTTCTTGAGCAGAGTCACATCGTGGATGGTGTGGACGATCTGGTCGACCGTGCCCTGTTCCGAACGGATCGGATAAAATTGAATATGGTAGTGCCTGCCGTCGGGGCTGGTCCACTGGCGACTGAGCGGGCGGCCATCGGCAAGGCACGTTTTCAGCAACGGCGCAAGCGACTCGGCGGTCGTGCCCTGGTTTTCGGCGCCGAACACCACCGGGCATTTTTCCGCCAGCCAACTCTGATAGGCCTGATTGATCACCGACGGGTTGCCGTTGCTGTTGAGCAGAGCCAGGGGTTCCGGAATACCGTTGACGATCGACTGGAGCACCGCCGCGTTGGTTTCCAGATTCTCCTGAGCGGCCGCCAGGTGGCGCGCCAGGGCGTTGAACGAAGCGGTGAGGTCGCCGATTTCGTCACGCTGGGCGATGGGGACTTCGGTCCGCAGCGGCTGAGTGCCGCCGGCAATGGCGTCGAAGCGGCGAATCAGGCGGGCGAGAGGCTGACCGATGAATTGAATGAACAGGCCTTCGGCGCAGACCCAGATCAGCAGGATCACCCCGAAGCCGATCAGCAGGACGTGTCCGGTGATCCGCCGTACATTTTCCAGCGCCGGGGTGAGCGACATGGTGACCGTTTCCAGCCCCAGGATTTCGCCGTTTTGATGGCCGAAGCCGAGGTCGGGGCCGTAGAGTTCGACCAGGCCGACCGGGGCTTGTTCCGGGCGACCGTGGCACTTGAGACATTCATCATGGACCACGATCGGCCGTAGTATGGAAAAGTAGCGACTGCCGTCCTGTTCGTGCACGCCGTCCCACTGGCCACGTTCGGGGTCGGCGCGGAATTGGGCGAGCTGCGCGCGTTGAAACGGGTCCGCCAGGTTGGCGGGATTGCGCGGTTGGTCGGCCACTCGGCGATAAACGAATTCGGAATGCTTCTTCTCCACAAAGCGCATGATGCCGTGACGAATGCGGGTAGTGGACATGGCTTCGGCGATGAATTCGTCTTCTCCGGTGAGTTCCCGGACCACGTTCATCATCCGCGGGCGTAGGGTATCGGCGGCGTATGCGCCCACCGCTTCCATCAAATCGAGCACGATCCGGGCTCGTTCGCGGGTGTCCTCGATCACCTGTTGCTTGAGATAGCCATGGATCAAAGCGGCGAAAAGGCAGAACAAGAGGGTGGCGATTCCCCCCATGGTGAGGGCGAAGCGGGTGCCGACCCGCAGCTGCGGGCCGGCCGGTTTGCACCTGTTCATGGTGAATCCTCGATGGTTCGCGCTGAAGCGGCCGTGGTCCGGCGACGTTTGTGGCCGGCCGCCATGACCACCGACGCCATGGCCGTGGCTGTGGCAACCTGCCCAACACTATCCCTGGCGTACGCTTTCTGTCCATGCCATAATTGACCCCAATCAGCCGTGATCGTGGTACCAAACGGAACGCTCGCCCTTACGGGGCGCACTACGAACGAGGCGTGTTGGTAGTGACGCCGTTAGGCGTTGGTGCGCTTCCGAAGCTGCGGGCTCATGCCCATGCCGGTGCCGTGCAGTTGCCAATGCGGCCTGACTTGATCAAGACAGAGAAAGGGTTAACCATGGCCAGTGACCCCAAGAAACGTCAGCAACAGCTTGCCAGGAAGGCGGCCAAACGCAAGCGCGTTCAGGCCGCCAGGAAAAATTCCGCGGCTAAGGGAGCGGTGGCCGCCGTATCAAAGCTTGAATTGGCGACGGCGTTTCCGATTCACGAGTGTCTTGTGCCGGAGGGACTCTTCGAACGCGGCATCGGCAATGTATTCGTTAGTCGCAAGCTGCCGGGCGGCGAGCTCGCCGTGGCGGTCTTTCTGGTCGATGTGTGGTGCCTGGGCGTAAAGAACGCCCTGTTCAGGATGATGTCGCGCAGTGAATACAACAGCAACGTGAGTCGGATAGAAGAAGACGAGATTCCGGCCGAAACTTCCCCCGAGTGCGTGCGAAAACTGGTGGAAAGCGCGGAAGCCTATGCGGC
>MNZR01000195.1 GCA_001873705.1 Syntrophobacteraceae bacterium CG2_30_61_12 | reverse complement strand
CGTAGCCATGCCACCAGTTCCCGATTACACGCACTGGCGCGAGAAACCCGGCAATGTCTTGCCGAGCACGCATAGGTCTATATGTTGTTGTTTTTAATTTCTGTAGCATTTTCAGTATAATAGCTCAGCTTGAAAAGCGGTTCCTCTCTCTTCGGTGGACGTCTCTGAATGGTAGCGATTCGTTGGGCTGACCCGATTCGCTCTGACAGGCCTGCCGAATCGACGTGGTTCAAAGAGAGCCGATCACCTCCTTTTATATGACCTATCCAATTGAAAGTTGAGAGTCGTCTTGGTAAATGATGGATTGATTTCCACGGTTATTGAGGGGCTGTAAAGCTCAAGCGCGTTTGCGTGGCAGGTGACGTGTTGCCGGCAACCTCGATGGTGAGGTTGCCGGCAATGTTATTTGTTTTGATCCATGGAATGGTTTTAGAGTCTCCGTCGGAGCTCCAAGTATCTACACTGGGGCGTCGTCTTTCGCATGATATCTCAGCGTGTTGCACGAAGAGGAAGAAGCGGGTTCAAGGAAAAAGGAAGGGCGTCGTGGACCAGGGCAGCCAAAGCGTCATCCGAGAGATCCTCGGGCTCTTTATCAGGTGGAAGCCTGTGGATGAGGACCTTTGTCTGTCGGCTTAGGGCACGGGCGATGGTGCTCGCACCGGCGCATCCAGCCTGATCGCCGTCCAGGAGAAGAAGGATCGCCGGGGCCGATGCAAGCCAGGCGAGTTGGGTTTGGCTGATGGTGGTGCCGAGGAGCGCCACGACGCCGCGGATTCCAGCCTGGGTAAGTCGCATTGCGGCCCAGGGGCATTCGACAACAACGATTCCCCGGTGCCTTTCGGGAAGAGCACGGTGGGCGTTATAAAGCGTTTGGCTCTTTGGGAAACGGGCGGGGAAGCGCCACTTGCCGTAGCGCGCGATAGCGTCGTGATCGAGGCGTCGGCCGCAGTAGCCGATAGGGTGCCCCTGCATGTCGCGCAGACGCACGGCGACGGTTTGTTTAAGGAAAGTGCTTTTAGGATCGGGTAGGCCGGCCTCGAACCGCATGGCTGTTTCGACCTTGATGCTCTTGCTCTCCTGTAGGAAAGGACAGCGGGGATGGAGTGGGATTCGACGGCGGAAGGGCCGAAAGGGGATTGTGGAAGCCGCGCCATGGGGGTGTGAGTGGGGGGCGGAGGGCTGGAGTGGAGGCGCGGCTGCGATCATGCGCCGGAGGATGTGTGCGGCTTCGGCTTTCGAGCATTTCTCGATGACCCGGATCAGGTCCACGATATCCCCGCCCGCGCAGGCAGTAAAGCAGTTCCATAATCCGCGCGTGAGATGAACCCTGAAGGCGGTAGGGTTGTCGCCACCGTGCAGGGGGCATGGGCCTATCAGTTGATCGCCGTGGCGTTTGAGGTGTGCGCAAAGATTGTAGGCTTCAAGCACGCGGCCTATACTCACCTGCTTTTTGAGATCTTTCATTGTGCTCATGTTGTTTTCTCCGCATGCAAGGAAAAGGACAGTTGACGCAAGGGTTTCCCGTTTCCGTTTCCCGAAGGTTCTATAGGGATCTTGGGAAAAGAAACGGCTCTCCGGTGTTGGTCCGAGGCTTGGGTATAGCCGCCTGCGCCGTGCCGGATGTCTCCCCGGCTTTTGAGGATGGCGATTGCTTCACAGAGGGTGGGGGTGCGCATGCCGCAGAACTTTCGCAGTTGTTGCAGGGTAACTTGCTGGCGTTTTCATCGCTTCGGTGCAACCGGATGAAGGGATCGAGGATGAGCAGCGGGGGATTGATCCTTGCCACGGTTTCCCGGGGCAAGTCGAGCAGAAGCCGCGGGGCGGTGATAACAAAGATGGGTAAAAGATCGAGACGCGTGTTTGCGGCAGCACGGATGGATTCCAACCTCTGGCGGCCCCCCCGCATGGAGTCCTCGGCGGGGAAGAGCAGCACCGGGGCCGTGCGCAAGGCCCGGAATCGGCGCCGGCAGGCGGTGCCGGAGGCTACGGAAACCGCCATATCCAGGGCGAGGAAGCTCTTGCAGCACTTGGGCTCACCTCCGAGAATGCCCACCGCCTGATCGGCCCAAAGGTCCTCGATGAGCCGGCCGGGCTGCTCGGCGGAATCGTCAAGATCACCGGCGCGCTTTACGGCAAGTGCGTTCATGGCTTTCTTCTCCTTGCCGCCTTGGCCGCGGCTTCCATGTCGAACACATCGAAGAAGAGCTTTTCGTCGATCTGATCGGCTTCCCGGCGCACGGCCGCATTCAGCAGGTCGTTTGCCATGTTCATCAAGAGGCGCAAGTTGCCCGCGGCATGTTCGCATAGGGCCGTTTGAACCTCTTCGGTGATGAGCCTTGGATTGCCGGCCTGATCCAGCAGGTGGGCGAGGTACTCGTGAAGCTGCCCGGGACTGGCCGATTGGGTGCGAAGTCGCGTGCGGATGCGGGAGGCCACGGGCAAAAGGTCCGCGTGGTGGAGCCGCTCGGTCAGGCGGCTGTCGCCGGCCAGGATCACCGAAAGTATGGAGCGGGAGTCCAGGTTAACGCTGGAAAGCAATCGCAGCTCGCAGAGCACGGCGGTATTCATCTCCTGGGCCTCATCAACGATCAAGACCGGCCGGTAAAGGGATGCCTCGATGTGGGCCTGCCACTTGTCTCGAAGCGCCTTGGCCCCGGTCCAGCGGTTATGGGGCGAGAGCGCCACCTCGAACAGGTCCCCGAGCTCCCGGTAAAAGTCGGCTACCGAGGCATGCGGGCGAGTGAGTACTCCCAAGGAGACGTCCCGAAGAGCGCCGAGCCGGTCGGAGAGGATTCTAAGCGCCGCGCTTTTTCCCGTTCCGGGATCTCCGATGACCATGGCAAATCCGCCTTCGCCCACCTGGTTTTGCATCCTCCAGCAAAAGCTCTCCGTGGCCGCGGGCACAAACAGGGCGGAGACGGGAACGTCGGGCAGGAAAGGATTGAACTTGAGCGAATACAGGGCGAGCAGTTTCCTGTTCATCACTCACCCTCCCTGTCTTGCGTGCATTCGTCCTTGGGGAGATAGGCCGGTGGAAGACCCGTTGCGGCATAATCGGCGATGAGCTTTTCCAGGAGCGGAGCCATGCCGCCCTCGGGGCTTTGCGGTGCGGCATCGATCAGGGGCTCTTTTCTCCTGCGTTGTCCGTCGGCGTTCTTGTGCTTGTCGAGTGGATAGAGCCTGCATATGATCTGGCCGCTGTTGGGGTCGGACAAATGTACATGGGAAAGGTCCCAGGATGCGTACCTGAGCGTCACGCGCTTGAGGTGCCGGTAGCGCGAGGGGAGCTCGAAGCGGACCCCGTTAAGGGTTATCGTTCCGTCGCTTCGACGCTGGGTGCGTGAGATCGTGGCCGTAAAGGCCTGTTTAAGCTCCTTGCTTGCGGGGCAGGGCCTGGCCACGCTCTTTGCGGTCACGAATCGGGAAAGGGGAGTCTCGCCAAGCTCGGAGTGAACTTTACGGTTGTATTCCATCTCGACCCAGGCCACGGTGGCCTGGTTGAGCTGGGCCAAGGTGAGGTCCGTGCATCCTTCGAGCATCGCCAGAAGCCGACCTTCCACCTGCGCCCAAAACACCTCTTGCTTGGCGTTTTGGTAGGCCGAATGAGGGAGGGTCCGCTCATGGATGATGCCAAGGCGCGTGAGGCCCTGGACGGTCTCCGCGGCAATAAAAGCCGAGCCGTTGTCGCTCATGAAGGCGCGCGGAAGGTCGTATTTCTCGAAGCCCTGGTTGAGCCCGTGGATCACGTTCCGTGCCGTCTCGGCAAAATACCACTGGGCATGCGGACAGAGCCTCGAGCAATCGTCAAGGATGCCAAAAAGCTCGACCCCGCCCCATTGCCCATCGGGCAGCAACACCCTGAGCGAGCCGTGGTGAAAGTCACCATGCCAGAGCGAGTTTACGTACTCAGTCTCATAGGAGCGGACCTCGAAGTTTTCGAAGCGCTTCTCGGCTGCTTCAACTCCCGCCGTATGCCCGCGCCCCCGGCGGGGACGCTTTATCAGCCCATGGGCCTGCATGAATCTGAGCACCGACGGGTACGAGGGTGTCTTGCCAAGGCCGGGGTCCCGCTTCACCAGGGCGGCCAGGTTGTCGGCATGTAACTGGTAGCTCCAGTTCGGATGCTGTCGATACTGATGGGTCAAAAGGTCGCCCAGCTCCCTGCCCATGGACGGATGGGTGCCGTAGTCTTGACGGACCTTCCTGGCCAGCACTCCCACCGGATCATTGGGCTCCGCAAGAGCCTGGTAGTACCAGCGCTCGATCGTGGACCGGCCCAACTGCTTCCATTCGCCGCTGATCGGGTGCCGCCACATCTTTTTCGCCAGCTCATCGAGCTCGACCGTAAGCTGTCCAGCCTCGCACGGTGCGGCCAGGAGATGCCCGATCACGCTGAAGCGAAAATGGGCCCACTTCTCCTTTCCTCCGGATGCATCATGGCTCTTTTGGGGATTCGACATCGTCATTCTCCTTTCTTGGTGGCGAAACGGCGCCTTGTTTTAGACGATGCCAAGTGCCTACTACGGCCGAAGGCCACGGTCCAGGAGCGTCTTCTGCGGGTAAGAAACGACCATCACATACCGACCCCCGGGCGGCAGGTTGCCGTGGTGATCGGCGAAAGGAACTTCATGAGCTTCACCAACCCCTCCATCTGGTGGGCGCCAAAGGCTTCCACCAGCTCCAAGGGCATTAGCGCCTGGATCATAAGTCGGGCAAAGCGGCCACGTCCGGCTTTCCAAAAAGCGCTTTGCACGAATATCCCGGTCCACCACTCACGCCAGCGCTTGAGCGTGCGCCTGTCAATGGGCAGCTCTTCCCGGAGCCATTGCAATCTCCGATCGCTCGGTCCGTGCAGCATCGCGGAAACCAACACCACGACCATACCCGCGTAGACCTTTCGTCCCAGGAAGCGCACCGAAGGAGGAGTTGTGCGTTTGCGGCATCCATCTCGCGAACAGCAGAAACTGTATCGCCTGTCCCATGACGGACCTCCCCGTGGTTTGCGACTGTAATCCCCTCGATGCAACACGCCACCGCAATGCTCACAGCGCCTGGATTGGACCTCGTCGGCAAAATCCTTATCGATTTGTTCCAGAAATACGTATAACCTTCCGTCTCGGAGCAACTTCTCCATGGGGTCCTTCTCCTTTGTTTGTTTTGCTTGGTCGCAGAACAAAAAAACCTCACGGAACCCCGCTAAGACTCCGTGAGGTTGGACCCCACCTTTATCACAAAACACCATGGACCGTGACCCAGGTCCATCATCTATTTCGACTGAAAACCCACGTCTTTCTATCAATTACGAAGGCGCTGCTCAATACAGCAATACGAGCATCAGTTGAATGGCGAGAAAAGCAAGCTCAAGGAAACACCCAAGCACATCACTTGGGCACAACTGGAAGAGAAGGACAAGTTC
>MNZR01000193.1 GCA_001873705.1 Syntrophobacteraceae bacterium CG2_30_61_12 | reverse complement strand
ACAAAACGTAGCTTCTCAAGCTAAACAGGTATGGTTCCGCCGTCAGGTGGGTTTTCGTCCACCGCCCGCGGTGCCGCCGTCGGCTGGTTTTGCGAGCGCTTCCGGCGCAGGTGTGGTAAGAAAATAGCGGCTGCCGACCGCTGCCGGTTTTCGACCAGGCGGGCTCCGGCAGGAGACCTCGAGCTGAAAGGAGCCTTGTCGGATGCATCGGAAGGCGCGGGTCGATGATATCCGCTTGATTCACCGGGAAATCAATCTACTGGCCGCGGAAGGCAAAGTCCTGCCGCGGTCCCTGAATGACCTCTACACCCATGTCCGCGATCTGCATGTCTGGATCGATGACGGGCTCAAAACCATCGTCGGCTGGTGCGCCCTGCATGTGATGTGGGAAGACCTGGCCGAAATCCGCTCCCTGGTAGTGGCCAAGGCGCATCGACGCCGCGGTATCGGCCGCGGGCTGGTCGAGGCCTGTTTTGCCGAAGCCAGGGAACTCGGCTTGAGCCGGGTGTTCGCCCTGACCTACGAAACGGAATTTTTCCGCCGGGTCGGCTTCAGGATTGTGGACAAACAGGTGCTGCCCCAGAAGATCTGGTCCGATTGCCTCAACTGCACCAAGTTCCCCGACTGCGATGAAACCGCCATGCTGATCGATCTCGATCCCTAACACCGGCACTGGCGCCGCCCCCGAGGGCAGCACGGCCGACAAAGGCCATCGCGGTTGGCTCAACCTAAATCGCCCGGCCCACAGCATCTTGGTACGATACACGATATACTTGGCACGGGATCACATTGCCCATTTTTGTTCACCGCAAAGACGCAAGGGACGCCAAGAGTGGCAGAGGTTTTTATTGAAAAATTATATCCTTGCGTTTCTTTGCGCTGTTTGCGCCCTTGCGATGAAAAGCTCGGTTTGTGACCGCTCGAAGCATGGACTCGCTCTCCGGCGGAAAACCCGTAAGTCCGTCGATGCAATTGTGCGGGACTGACGGAAACATATGGCCAAGCAGGGGCACTCTTGCATCGGCCCAATCATTTGTTGCCTGGACTTAAGGGTCGGGACGGTCCGCATAACCATTCCGAGTACGGTTATGCTGTCGGCAGCTCGATCTCGAACGCGGTGCCCCGGTTGGGTTTGGACTGAACCCTGATGGTGCCGCCGTGTTCATGCACGATTTTCTGGGTGATGGCCAGGCCCAGTCCGGTGCCTCGAGCACGCTTGGTGGTGAACAGCGGCTTAAATATCTGGGCCTGGACTTCCGGGCTGATACCGCGGCCGTTGTCTTCCACCCGCAGCAGTTGAGTGCCGTTGGCGAGGGCTCGGGTCTGGACCCGCACCCGCTTATCCGGGGCATCTTCGGCGAAGGCTTCGAGCGCGTTGCCGAGCAGGTTGTGCAGGCAGATCAGCAGGTTTTCCGGATCGGCGATGACGTTCGCCAGCCCCTCGGCCAGGTCTTCCACCAGGCTCACGCCCAGTTCCTCGGCCCGACCGCGAACCTCGCTACAGGCTTCCCGCACCAGCCGGTTGAGCGCCGTCGGTTGGCGATGGCGGGTATCGTCGCGAGCGTAGCTCAGCATATCGAGGGTCAGGTGGGCGATCCGGTCCATGTTTTTCCGCACCATGGGCCAGCCTTTTTGTGCCAGGGTCAGGTTGGCTTCGGTCAGCCCCTTGTCCACCATGAAGGCGCCCAGTTTCATACCGTAGAGGATATTCTTAACGCCGTGGGCGACTTCGGCCATGGCCTGGCCCATGGCCCCCATCCGGGTCTGCTGGACCAGGTCCTGTTCCAGTCTTTTCAGTTCGGTCAGGTCCTTGAAATAGCCGACGGTGGCCACTTCCGCGTCCCTTTCGTAAAGGAGGGTGGCGGAAAGAAGGATCGGCACGCGCTGACCGGAGCGGTGGAGCGCTTCGGTTTCGTAGTTGATCAGGCGGCCGGGGCCTCCGTACTGCCGACCATAGATCAATTCCTTGATGACCTGGGCCTGACCCGGCGGATAGAGTTTGGCCACATGGAGCGAGGTCAGGGCCTCCTCCGGACTGTAACCGTAGATCCGCGAAGCCCCTTCATTGAAGATCGTGATCCGGCCGCGGCGGTCGTTGGCGATCACTCCGTCCATGGATACCTGGATCAGTCGGTGTTCGAAATCGCCGCGCTGGCGGATTTGTTCATCGGCGTTTTGGAGCTTATGGTGCATGGCGATCTTGTCCCGGGCGCGTTTCAGGGCCACGCTGAGCGCCTGGTCACTGATGGGTTTGTTGATGAAATCGGACGCTTCCAGTTGCAATGCCTTGATCGCCAGTTCCATCTGGCCGTGGCCGGTGACCACGATGACCTCGACTTCCGGGGCCTGGGCCTTGACCCGGCGCAGCACTTCGATGCCGTCGATGCCCGGCATGCGGATATCGGTGACCACGATGTGCGGGCGGAGTTCATGGAAGCGCTGCAGGCCGGAAAGACCGTCCTCGGCCGTGTGCACTTCATAGCCGTCGCTTTCGAGAGACATCTGGAGCAGCTCACGGGTGCTCGGTTCGTCGTCGATCACCAGGATTCGGTAGCGGAAGGCTTGGTTCATGGCCCGGCCTTTCTTGGTGATTGTGGAGTGATTCGGCCGCCAGCGGCAATCGGACCAGGAAGGTGGCGCCACCGCCCGGGGTGTCGGTCACCTCGATCCGGCCACCATAATCTTTCACGATCCCATAGCTGATGGAAAGCCCCAGCCCGGTGCCCTTGCCCACCTCCTTGGTGGTGAAGAAGGGTTCGAAGATGCGGTCCTTGACCTTGTCCGGGACCCCCATGCCGGTATCGGCCACCGTGACCAGGGCCTGGTCACCGTCGCGCCGCGAACGGATGCGGATTGCGGCGGACCGGTTGGAGTCCGGATCGAGCGCGTGCCGTTCCTCGATGGCGTCGCGCGCGTTGGTCACCAGGTTGAGAAAAACCTGTTCCAGGCGATGCGCCAGGCCGCGGACCGGCGGCAGAGTCTCATCGAGTTCCAGACTCACGGCGATTTCCCGAATCCGCAGCTGTTCGCCCAGGATGGTGAACACATCCCGAATCGGCTGATTGAGGTCCACCAGTTCCAGCGGCGCCCCCTCCTGCTTGTGGCCGAACTCGCGCAGGTGGTCAATGATGTGAGCGGCCCGATCGACCTGGCCGATAATCTGGCGCGAGGCCCGCTGCAATTTTTCCGGATCGAAAGGAAGCGCGCGCTCGATCACCTTGAGAAAGTAGTCGCAGCCGATCCGAATGGCGTTGAGGGGCTGGTTCAGTTCATGCGCCACGCCGGTACACATTTCCCCCAGGGTGGCGAGCTTGCCGGCCTGGATCAGCTGGGCCTCGACCTGGATCCGCTCGGTGATGTCGGCGATATTGGCGATGATCACCTGTTCCCCCAAATGCGACCGCGGGCAGGAATGGATGTTGACGTAGATCCGGCTGCCGTCTTTCTTGCGGTGTCTGATTCGAGGCAGGAACAGGCAGCATTTCACCGCCAGGGTGCGGATTTTTTCCGCTTCCTCGTCGTCGCCCAACTCCAGGAATGACATCGCCAAGAATTCTTCGTGGCTGTAGCCGTAGGTTTCGGTGGCGCGGATATTGACGTCCTGGATAGTGAACTGGGCCTGATCGAACACGAAGATCGGATTTGGGTCGTTTTCGAACAGGGACCGGTACTTTTCCTCGGAATCGCGCAGCTCCCGTTTGAAGGTTTGCAGCCGTCCGGTCATGACATTAAAAGATGCGGCCAGTTGCCCCAGTTCGTCCTTCGAAGCCACCGCGATCGGCGTATCCAGGCGCCCATCGGCAACGCGCCTGGTGCCCTCCAGCAGCCGATGCACCGGGTGGTTGACCAGACGGTTAACAAACCAGCTAATCAGCACCGCGATCAAGGCCATCGCCAGAACCGCAAACAGCACCAAGCGGTCCCGCAGTCGGCCGAGGAGCTGGTCCGCTTCCCCCAGACTCACATCGATATCGAGCACCCCCAGCACCTGTTGGTCCACCGGGTGAATGTGGCAGGGCGCGGCGGCGCATTCCGGCTGGTTACCGATGGGGTTGATAACGCCGAGCACCCGGTGCCCGTCCGGGGCACTGAAGACCCGCATTCGTTCGGAAGAGTTCAAGCGGGTGAAGGGCTGCTCGCGGGCGTGGCAGGTAGTGCACTGTTCGGCGCTCTTGTCCACAAGGGTGCCCATTTCCGGCTTGTCCGAGGAATAAATGATTTCTCCCAGACCGTTAAAGATCCGCACCCGTTCGATGCCCTCCTGAATCCCGATGGCATCGATCGCCCGGTGCAGTTGCTCGGTCTGATAAAGCAGCATGTGATCGTGGAGGCTGCGGCGGATCACTTCGCTCAGCAGTTGGGCACTCCACACCATCTGCTGCTGCAATTGATCGCGCTGAGCCTTGAGGCTCAAGGCGGCATAGGTCCCCACCGTGACGCTGGTCACCAACCCGACGGCGACGATGAGTTTGACGCTGATGCTTCGATACCACACGGTGCTTGCGCCCGCCTGCCGGCAGTCGCCGCGCTACTGGGCGACGGCTTCGGCTTCGCCCAGGAGCACCTGGACGTTGTGGATGAGTTCCTCCGGATCCACCGGCTTTTCCATGAAGATATCGGCCGCGATCCAGTCCAGGTCTTGGTCCACGCTGCGTCCGTAACCCCGCTCCGCCGGCGGTCGCGCCGACACGATCAGGATCGGAATCCCCCACACCCCTTCCCGCTTCTTAAGGCTACCGGCGAAATTGAGCCCTTCGTCCATGCTCGCCATCATGATGTCGAGGATCAGCAGGTTGGGTTTTTCCCGCTCCAGCAGTTCCCGGCCCCGAACGGTGTCGAGCGCGGTGCACACCCGATAACCGTATTCCTCGAGGATGGTCTGCATCGCGTCACAGATTTCCGGATCGTCGTCAATCACCAGAATCACCTTGTCATCGCCCATAAAAGCCTCCTTCCTGCGTTAAGATGGTTGCATCAGCCGGTTAATGTTTAGCAGCCGCCGGTCCCGCGGCCCTGCCGGCACTAGGCCTTGGGCGGCGTTGGTTTTTTTCGGCCGGCGCGTGGCAGGAGCGAATGGCCGAAGGAATTCCCGACCGTTATTGTCAGTTTCTCCGGGCCATCATCAAAAGGCAAGGGTCAAGTGCAATTATTCATAGCATAGCTATAACCGCCCGCGCCAGCGAAGAAGATCTGAATGTTGAGCTTTACCCCAGGGTTTCCACCGTTGCCATTGAACGGAAGTGCCTTCATGCTTTAGACTGAAGCAGGTAACGGTAAATGGGGAAGAGCGAATTTCGGTAAATAGCCACCCCGAATCACGATGACCCGCTGCTCCATTCGGGCGAGTGCACCGGTTCAGGCTGGAGTGGACCCGGCGGGTGACGGCTCCCCCTGAATCACGACGAGGACCCGGCAATGACTGCATCCGATTGTTCCAACCTGCTTCGCGAGCAACTGGAAGCGCTCAAGAGCAAGGCGGCCAAGTTGCGCCGATCCGAAGAGGCCCTGAAGGAAAGCGAGACCCGCTACCGGGCCATTGTGGAAGCCTTCGACGGCTTGATCTATGTCTGCTCCCAGGATTACCGGATCGAATTCGTGAACGATGCCTTCATCAACCGCACCGGCTACGATCCCACCGGCGATCTTTGCTACAAAACCTTGCACGGACTGGACCAGATCTGCCCCTGGTGCGTCAACGACCGGGTGTTCCGGGGCGAAACGGTGCGCTGGGAGATCCAGAGCCCCAAGGACCACTGCTGGTATTACATTGTCAATACCCCCATCACTCACCAGAACGGGAGCCTTTCCAAGCAGGCGATGATTGTCGACATCACCGAACGCAAGCAGATGGAACAGTTTATGGCGGCAAAACGGGAGGTGCTCGAGATGGTGGCGCGGGGCCGCCCGATCGAAGAGACCCTGAACGCGCTGATCGCGATGCTCGAAGCCCAGGTCCCGGGCATGGTCTGCTGCGTCATGCTGCTCAATGCCGCCGGCACCCATCTGTTTCACATGGCTTCGCTTAATTTGCCCAAGGATTACCTGCGCGCCCTGGACGGCCTGCCGGTGGGGCCGGATGGGCACGTCTGCGGCCAGGCCGCCGAGCGCGGCGAGAATATCTTCATCGAAGACTTGCAGACCGTCGCGGACCCCAAGCTGCGCTGCGCTCATGCCGTGGACGTCGGGTTCCACGCCTGCTGGTGCGTGCCGATCAGAAACCGCTCGGCACGGGTCCTGGGGACCTTCGTCATGTTCGGGCCCGACCCCAGGCTACCCAGCGAATGGGAAACGCAACTGGTGGAAACCGCTGCCTCCCTGGCCGGAATCGCGATCGAACGGCGGCAATGGGAAGCCGCGCTCGAGCAAAGCGAGCGCCGCTACCGTACTCTGTTCGAAGAATCGCGGGATGCCATCTGCATCACCACCCGCGACGGTGATTTTGTGGACGCCAACCGAGCCGCTCTGGAACTGTTCGGGTATCGGCGCGAGGAACTCATCGGCCGGGTCAACGTCAGCCGGATCTACGCCTATCCCGAAGAGCGCAAACGGTTCCAGCAAATGATCGAGCAGCAGGGGTCCCTGTCCGACTTTGAATTCGTCCTTCGCCGTCAGGACGGCACCCTGGTGGAATGCCTGCTGAGTTCCACCATGCGCCGGTCCGAGGAAGGCATCGTGCTCGGTTATCAGGGCATCATTCGCGATGTCACCCGGACCAGGGAAGCGGAGCGGCAACTGCGGAAAAGCGAGGCGCGCTACCGCACCCTGTTCGAGGAATCGCCCATCTGCCTACTGGAAATCGATATTTCCGCGCTCCGTTATGAGATTGCACAACTGGAGCAGACCGAGACCGGCGGTCTGGGCAAGTTCCTCGAGCGGCATCCCGGTGCCGCGGTGGACTTGACCGCCCTGACCACTGTCGTGGATGCCAACAAAGCCACCCTCGAACTGTATCAGGCGAGTTCGCCGCATGATCTGTGCGCCGGCCTGTGCGCCGTTTTTGGAACGGACTACCAGCAGGCGCTGAGCGATGGTCTCATGGCCATCGCCGAGCGCCGGCCGGAATTCGAAGGCGAAGCCACCACCCGCACCAGCACCGGTGAATCCCGCCAGATCGCCTTCCGCTGGTCGCTCATGGAATCGGCCGAAGATCGTCTTTCCCGGCTCCTGGTTTCGATCCTCGACATCAGCAAGCTGAAAGCGCTGGAACGCGAACGCACCAATCTCACCGCCATGTTCGGCCACGATATGAAATCGGCGCTGGTGGTAATCCAGGGGTTCGTCATGCGACTCCTCAACCGAAGCCTCACGATCGATTCCACCAAACGGGAACAATATCTCAACATCGTGCGCAAGGAAGCGGCGAAACTGGAGTTCCTGGTGGACGATTTCCTCGAATTCGCCCGCCTGCAGGTCGGCACACTGCGCATGGAAATGGCCTCCACTTCGCTCGACCGCGAACTCCAGGAACTGCTCGAATCCTATCAGGACAAAGCGGAACAGCGGCACATCACTCTGACCCTGCGGAACATCGAGGCGCTGCCGGTGATCGAAGCCGATGCCAGGCGGCTGCGGCGGGTGTTTGTGAATCTGCTCGATAACGCCTTCAAGTATTCCAAGGAGTCCGGCACGATCACCATCAAGGCGGCGGAAACCGCCGACCGGGTGGAGATCTCCTTCATCGATCAGGGCATCGGGATCGAAGCGGAGGATCTGCCCTACATCTTTGATCCGTTTCACCGCGGCCGCGAGGTGTCTTCCTACGATGGCTACGGAGTCGGGCTCGCCGCTGTAAAAACCATCGTCGAAGCGCATGGCGGCCGGGTCCTGGTGGAGAGCCGGCATGGTCAGGGTTCCACCTTCACCGTAGTGCTTCCGAAACAGCCGCGATCACCGGCGCCGGGGCCGGCGCCGTGCCCGGCGCGGCCATCGGAGGGCTAAAGCCGGGGTGGCTGCCGAAGCGCAACCGACCGGTTGGACGCGCCGGCAGTGTGCCCGTAAGGGGGTTCTCAACGCCTACCGGCCTGCCGTGGACCGAGCTTTCGGATGCGCTGTCAACGCCTGACGGCGCCACTACGAACCCTAACACGTTGGATTGCATCCAAGCACCGGTTGCCCCTCGACGGACCCGCCGATTGGGATTACACTCCGTTCGCCCTGGCCCGCAAGCCGGCGATCACCCCGGGCCGGCTCGAATCGAATACAGTGAAATTGGATCCTTATTGCCATGAGTCAACCGAAACCCCGCCGCCAGGTACCGGAATTGCTGGCGCCCGCCGGCCATATCGAAAGCTTTCTCGCCGCCATCGAAAACGGCGCCGACGCCGTCTATCTGGGTCTCAAACAATTGAACGCCCGCGCTCTGGCCACCAATTTCACCCTGGACGAACTGTCCTGGATGATCCCCTACGCCGAGCAGGCCGGAGTGGCCGTTCATGTCGCTCTCAATTCCCTGATCACCGCGCCAGAACTGGCCGAGTCACTGGATCTCCTGCAGGGTTTGAGCGACCTCCGTCCGGCGGCCCTGATCGTGCAAGACGCCGGCCTGTTCCACCTGTGCCGGGAACGGTTCCCGGGGCTCCCACTGCATGCCAGCACCCTGATGACCGTTCACAACCACTGCGGGGTGCGCGCTCTGGCCGAGATGGGCGCCAGGCGGGTGGTACTGGCCCGCGAGCTGAGTTTCGATGAAATCGCCTCGATTTCCCGCCAGGCGCCGGTGGAACTGGAAATCTTCGTTCACGGCGCGCTCTGTTTTTCCTACTCGGGACTGTGCCTGGCCAGCAGCTACCGCGGCGGCCACAGCGGCCTCCAGGGGCGCTGCGTGCAGCCCTGCCGGCTTCCCTACCGACAAGGCCGGAACCGCGGCTACCATCTTTCCTGCGGCGATTTTTCCGCCCTGGAATGGCTGCCGCGGCTGCTCCAACTACCGCTGGCCGCGTTCAAGATCGAAGGCCGAATGAAAGACGCGGAATACATCGGTCAGGTGGTGCGCGCCTACCGCCTGGTGCTGGATGCCGGTTCCGACCCGGACGCCCAGGCCGGGGCCCTAGGCGAAGCCCGCGAACTGATCGCCCAATCCCCGGCCCGGCGCCTTTCCAGCGGTCATCTGGACCAGCGCGCTCAGGCGGAGATCTTGACCCCGCACCGCTCCGGATCGAGCGGCCTGTGGGTCGGCACGGTGAAGCACATTGCCACCGACGGCAGCCGGGTGCAGCTGCGCCATCGCCTGCAAGCCGGCGATCACCTGCGGATCGAATCGGACCAGGGTCGGGAACGGGAAACCTTCACCGTGAACGAAATCCGCACCGGCGCCGGCGCGGCCCTTCGAGAAGCGGCGGCAGGCACCAATGTGGTGCTGGGGAAAACGCCCGCTCTGCAGGTGGGAGAACGCCTGTTTCGGGTGGGCGGCAAACGCCGGGGACCGGCCGGCCTGTTTGCGAAAATCCGCAAAGCCGTTGCCGAACCTCGCCCTTACGGCGCCTTTCGCGGCCCCCGAGCGCCTCTTTGCGGCACCGACCAGAGCCACGCGACCGCGGCGGCGGCCGCTCGCGGCCAGGACCAGCTTCTAGTCAAGCTGGGCGATTACGCCGATCTGGTGGCGGGCTTCCAGTCTCCGGCCCACCGGGTGCTGCTCACCGCGACCAAGCGCAATCTGGAGAAGCTGGCCCGCGGCCGGATGCAGCCGAATCAGCAACGGCGCTTCATCTGGTCGCTGCCCCCGATCATTTTGGAAAAGGACTGCACCTATTACGAAAAAGCCGTCGCCTGGTACTGCGAGCACGGCTACCTCAACTGGGAACTGAACAATTGGGGGCATTTCAGCCTGTTCGAACGGCGCCACCGGCCGTGGCTCATGGCCGGCGCCCGCCTGAACTTGAGGAACACCGCCGCGCTCGCCACCGTCGCCGAACTCGGCTGCCGGCAAGCGGTGCCGTCGCTGGAAATCACCCTGGAAGAACTGCGGGCCCTGGCAACATCCGGCGCCGCCGGTGGGGCCGTCATTTGCGTTTATTTCTGGCCGGCGCTCCATGTGTCGCGGCTGCAGCCGAAGTTGCAGCCGGGCACCCCTTTCTTCAGCCCGCGCAACGAAGCCTACCAAATCCTGCATCAGGACGGCTGCACCCGGATCTACGCCGACCAGCCGGTGAGCTGGCTGGATCATCTGAGCACCCTGCGCGCCCTGGGCTATCGCCGCTTCCTCTGTGATCTCAGCGACGGGCCCGAGCCCCAGGGCCGGAACCTGGCCCAGGTTGTGAACGGCTTCCACCACGAACGCTCCGATCAACCCGCTAGCCTGTTCAATCTGCAGCGCCGACCGCTGCCGGAGCGGCGGCGAGGGTGAGGATTTTTTGACGGGATTGACGGGATTGACGGGGTCAACAGGGTCAACAGGGTCAACAGGGTCAAGAAATACCTGGTTTTGGGTAACAGTTGCCACCGTCATTTGCGCAATCGATGGGCGGGAATGGCGATAGCGATTGCGGTTGCGATTGCGATACCGATACCGATACCGATAGTA
>MNZR01000316.1 GCA_001873705.1 Syntrophobacteraceae bacterium CG2_30_61_12 | reverse complement strand
TATGTCGAATATCCAGTTTCCGCGGGCCCTTAGCATTGTTTCGGCCAATTTGAATAAGGATTAACCACGGAGTTCACGGAAAACACTGAGAAAACCCCTTCTTTTCGAAGCCTTCTCCGTGACCTCCGTGCTCTCCGTGGTGAATCATTCCCATAAAGTGGCCGAAGCGATGCTCCTCGCCTCTCCGCGGCTTACCGGCATAGCCCATGTCGCCGCTGCAACCCTTCGTGCTCTTGGTGTCCTTCTTGGAGGGAAAGAGCCTGAAACCGGCACCAACGGACGCCTTAGGCGCATGGCAAGAATACAACATCCGTCGCAACCCTCGAATCGTCATTCCCGCATGCTTCCAGCGGGAATCCAGAATGAGCACTGGCCTGGATTCCCGCTTAGAACCGGGGGAATGACGGGGTGCCGCCAGGCAAGTAATCCCGAATAACTCATTCTTGCCATTCACCTTATCTCGTGGGCCCTCTCTTTCCCCCGACATCCTGAATGAACCACGAAGAGCAGGAAGAGCACGAAGAAACCGCTCCCAAAATATCCTTGGAATTTTCGTGGTCAAGGCAGGATTCGGTTGCGGCCACCGGTTCCGCCGATCGCATTTCCGCCTGCGCCGCGGTGCTACGTGCCGGCGGCCAGGTGGTGTTCACCGCCCGTAGCTTCAGAACACCCTTTTCGCTTTCCAGGACCGCCAGCAGATCGGCCTCGCAGCCCCGGGCCACGGCCAGCCGCAGCAAGCCCAACTGGGGGTCGAGGGTGGTGCTGATGGCAAGGCCTTCGTAGGCTTCCAGAAGGCAGCAGAGATAGTGGATCCGGACCGGTTCGACCAGGCAATAGATGGATGCCGTGGTGCGCGGCGGTGGTGGGCAGGACACCTCTTTTGCGCTTTTGTTCGCCATGATCCTGTGCTACCAAATACCTGCTGAAGCTGCTCGGCGCTCGACTGGTGCTCACGATAGATGCGTGACGTGAGCATCGACGCCGGTTGATATTTACTCATGATTCGAGAAAAAGGAAACCAGGAAAAAGAATCCACCATGAAAAGATACCGATTGTTATGGCGCCTGTTCGCATTGCTGGTGATGATTCTTGGCCTTGCCGCGGCCGCTCGCGCCCAGGGTGATGTCGCCGCCTTCCGCTGTCAGGCCAGGGTGGCGGTCGGTGATACCGACCCGGCGAGCCTTCGGGATCGGACCCGTCAGGCTCTGCTGACCGATGGAGTGCGGCAGGCGGTGGCGAGTCTGCTGGCGCCGGAAGAGGCGAGCCGGATCGAAGCCGCTTTGCGCAAGAACGTTTATGCGAGGCCCGATCGTTATGTCACGACCTATCAGATTTTTTCCGAACAAGCCCAGGCCGATACCCTGGAAATGTCCGGGGAGATCACGGTGTCCCTGGACCTATTGCGCTCCGATCTGAACCACCTGGGCGTTCAGGGTATCCGGTCGGCAGCGGCACCTTCACCAGCGCCGGCACCCGCATCGATATCGACATCGGCACCGGCGGCCATGGCGGGCGGCACCGTTGGCACTGCCCAAGCCCTGGCACCGAGCGGCTCGGCCAGTCCACCGGCAACTATCCCGGAAGTGAAAGAACCGGCCCCGGCGCCAGGACGCGAAGTGCTTTGGGTGGTGGCCGAGCGTTGGAAAGATGCCTGGATGCTGCCCCAGCAAGACGGCCCCGAAAGCAG
Organism: Syntrophobacteraceae bacterium CG2_30_61_12; assembly: GCA_001873705.1. Taxonomy (GTDB): domain Bacteria; phylum Desulfobacterota; class Syntrophobacteria; order Syntrophobacterales; family DSM-9756; genus CG2-30-61-12. Next base: position 3,809 of record MNZR01000316.1, on the reverse strand, counting down.
CCCATTCTTTCTTGGGGTGAACCAGGAAATCGGCGACTACGGGTGGACTCTGGTAACTCCGCGGGCCGGCGGTGTGAGTCAGCAGGCCGACGGCGGCGCGGTGCTTGAGGATGCCCTCGCCCTGGCCGAGGCCATGGCCATTCCGATCGTGGCCCTTGGCCGAATGAGTGGGCAGCAGGGAGCGGATAACAGCATTCTGGCGAGCACTGAATTTCGCCTGATCGAGGTGGCAGGAAACCGGGACCTGGGAACGATTCATCAGCAATGGCAGGCGCTCGGAGTGAACGGAGCGGAAGCCGCGGTGCAGCTGGCCAACCTGGTGGTTCCGGGGATCGACCAGGTATTGTCCCACCGGCAGCCGGCCGCGCCCACCGCCGGCCATGGCGGCAGCACCGCCAAGACCGCCCCGATAGCCGACTCGGGTTCAGCCGCGATGGCCGGTCCCGGCGCCGGTTCCGGTCCGCTTCCGGCTCTGCCGAGTGGTTCCGCGGTGCTGTCCGCGGCCGCTCCGGCAACCGAGGTGGTGGCCCCGGCAGCCGGCGAGCAGGTAATCGAGATTCGCGGTCGCCAGCCCTACGCTGTGTGGGAAGCCTTCCAGTCCCTATTGACCGGCCATTCCGGGGCGCTCCATGTCACCACCCTGGAGCTCGCGCCGCACGGGGTGAGGGCCCACGTGACCGGGGCGGATCTGAACCTGTTCGCCACTTTCAACGGTTATCGACTGAACGATCAGTTGGTACTGCGGCTGGATCAGGTGCGCCAGCAGGAGCGCACCATCACTTTCAGCACCGTCCCGGCCGATCAGCCGCCGGAGGCCGGGCGGGTGGAGCAGCCTCAGCCATGACCATCCCCAATCTCCTAACGCTGGCCCGGATTCTGCTCACGCCGCTGTTGGTCTGGTTGTTGCTCGACTACCGCATGGGCCAGGCCCTGGTGGTGTTTTTCATTGCCGGCATCACCGACGGCCTCGATGGACTGATCGCTCGCCTATTTCAGCAGAAGACCAGACTCGGCGCCTATCTGGACCCGCTGGCGGACAAACTGCTCCTGGTTAGCTCGTTTATTCTCCTCGGTTACTTGCAAAAAGTGCCTACCTGGCTCGCGGTGGTCGCCGTGAGCCGTGACGCCATCATCACGCTCGGCATTCTGACCCTTATGTTTCATCAGGTGTCGGTGGAAATTCGCCCATCGTTGTTGGGCAAGATGACCACCCTGATCCAGATCCTGACCGTGTTCCTGACCCTGGCCCGACCCTACCTGGAACTGCCCGGCTGGTGCTACGGCTTCCTCTACTGGACGACGGCGGTGTTGTGCCTGGTCACCGGCTTTCAATACATTCGCATGGGCAACCGCCTGTGGGAAAAGCAGCGCGCGGACACCATCGAGGCCGGGAGTTGATGGCCGCCGATCGGCCCTTACTCCAATCGGAACGTTCCACAACCGAAGTGGACGTATTTGCCGATGTGAAGGATGGATGCCAGTTCAAGGCAGGGGATGATCTCTCTCGGAATGGGGGCGAACACGTGCTTTCCCGTCCATTGCCCTGGGCATTTCCGTGAAACCGGTTCCAAATCCTTGAACAGCAACGGGGCTTGAATGGCCTGCAGTAAAGCTTCTCGGAGAATGAACAGGCCGTCGCCATCAAGAACGACTCGCGCATAATCGGCCCCTTTGCGCCTTCCCGGGGCCGGCAAGGTCAAGCGTAAGAGCAGACCGTTCAACACAGCCGTCATGGTGAAGGCGAGGCGATTGGTGGCCTCGGCTTGGTTATCATCGGCGGAAGCCCGGCTGCCGTCGGTGAGGCCTTGGAGTTTAAAGGGGGTGAGCCAGATCAGTTGCCTCAAGGGGCGATCCACGTGAGCGCCGAAGGTCAGTCCGTCCGCCCACTGAGAAGCGGTTACCCGAGCCCGGGTGTCCAGGCGCCCGTTGCTGACCAGGGGTTCCCAGGAAGATCCTCGAGCCGCGTACACGGCCTGAATCTCGAAACGCCCCCAGATCTTGTTCGTTCGATTCCATCTTGGGTCAGTTGTGTACCCGGCTTCTTCCATCGCCGGCAGGATCGTTTCGAGGAAAAAGCCGTGATCCGCGCCATCCCCAAAAAGCTTGAGTTCCCAGAAGATTAATTCGCCCAATCCATAGGTGGACTTTCCTGGATGCACAAAAAGCACTGAATCAATGGGCCAGGACACGTCCGGAACATGCGCCGCTTTGTGCGGGCCCTTGCCTCCGCCTGGGTCGGTGTCGAAATACTGGTTTAGCGGGGACAAGGCCTTCTGCCAGGGGGCGGCTTCCCGGGTGGGAAGCCGGTTGGAGATGATGGTACCCAGTACCTGAGACAACTCGACCGCAAAACACTTGGGCAGAGTTACCAGGGAACTGTTGACCCTCCAGGCCACAAGATAACGGATGAGCCTGATCCGCCGGAATGAACCGTACCTAGTCGAGAAGCTCATTGAACACTCCGATCCGATTCTCCGGTCATTGCCTCATGGTCCATGCCATCGCCTCAATCGATCGTCCGAGACTTCTGGATGACGAGTCAATGAGCTAAGGAGCTTCTTTCAGTGTGGATAGGGCGGAAAGCAGAGGAGGTTCTAACGAGAGGATGGTCCAAAATCCCTGAACGGTTGTTCCTCAAGGAGGGATGTCGTTTCTTTTCCATCGACAACCCTTGAAAAAGAATCCGGGATAAGGCCATGGACAAATCCAAGGGAGTGAACCCCGCACGACCGCAACATCAGTACGCAATCATGATGTTGCGCAAAGGTGACTCCCTTGCCGAAGCCGGTTAAGAAATGGGGCACGGCTCGACCGCATCACCTGCACGACGTAGCGCAAACGGCCATCCAACCAAAGCCGCACGACATCAGCGAGTTGGACAACACGCAACCCACCGCAACCAGTCAACAAAATCGACCCAGCCATGCTGGTTTAGGAGCAGAAGTTGCATTACCAAAAGCGGGCAAGATGCCCGCGTTCCCGGGACAGAGCGCACACGAGATGAAACTCTTTACCCTTAACCGGTATGGATCGGCTAAATCATTGCTTCATTTTGGAGGGCGACGCGGGGATCGAACCCGCGACCTTTGGTTCCGGAGACCAACGCTCTATCCACTGAGCTAGCCGCCCTCATGGGACTCTGGACTCTCGAAGGGAACTGGCTTGGGCCGTAAAACGCCCATTGTCTATCACGGGTCACCACCGATGTCAACTGGCAGGAAGCAACCCTCTGGATATTCGACATAAGGATCGACCAACTGGCGAGCACGAAGGCGGCATCTCCACACGGCAGGTCAGGTTGCAACCAAGGGGAGCACCCTGACGATCTTGCCCACGGAGCCTCTCCACGGAAGTCAGGGAGCGCCGAGCGCACCCTCACCCGCGGTTGTGATGCTCTCCCTCTGGTGGCCATTGGGCTGGCTGCCGCGATCCCGTGCGGCACCCGCATGGCAAGGTCTCCATGTCGAATACCCAGAAGGAACCAAGGCATCGAAAGTGCTCTGGATGAGCCGTCCGGCAGCGCTGGTTGCAGTTGCCGCTCGGCATTTCCATTGTACCTCCAACTGGGGGTGTGCTACTTTTAAAAAATGTGCGCCTGGGTGGTGGAACCGGTAGACACAAAGGACTTAAAATCCTTTGCTCCTTGCGGGCGTGCGGGTTCGAGTCCCGCCCCAGGCACCACCGCGATATCACTTCAAGGGAAACCTCGTGGCCGGCATCGGACCCATGTGATCGAGTGGCTCGATGCTTCAGGTGCGATCCTCTGCAATGTTTGGCTCATCGCGGGTTAACGTGAAATTGAACGAGTG
>MNZR01000149.1 GCA_001873705.1 Syntrophobacteraceae bacterium CG2_30_61_12 | reverse complement strand
CCCTCCGCACCGGCCGGCCTCTTGGGCAGTGGAGTGGCTCACGTAGGTCAGGGTGTGCGGAGCACTCCCTGACAATCCACGGTGGTGGACTGGGTTGATCTCGGGAACGGTGCCGAAAATGTCAGGGTTGATGTGGGGAACGGTGCCGAAAATGTCAGGTAGCTCCCGATGGTCGCAACCTGACCTACGACTGAATGGCCACGGCGATGCTCCCACCCTTGCCTCCTTCCCTACCTGCCCGGTAATCCCTCGATAACCATTTATCACCCCGTGCCTTCAATCCGGCGGCGAAACCCCGCGGGACCACTCGGCAACCCGCCGCCAGCCCACATTTGCGATTGACTTCTCAGGCTTTCGTGGCTATGGGTCGGAGTCGGTGTGGGCAAGGCTAATCTGGTTCAATGCAACACGGGAACCAAAGACCCGATGCTCGCGGGCTTGGCAGCCATATCGCGGCGGCGGGTAGGGGGTACGGTGCCCCCGGCGGTGGCCCGATGGGATATGTTCCGTTTACGGACCTGTTCCAGACTGCAAGGTTGGCCTACCCCGCTCCGGGACCAGGCACGCCAAGCGCGAACCCTGGTTGCTTGCTCGAAACCCAGAAAAGGACGTTGCCATCGTGGCTGAGACCCGTATTTTGACCGGAAACCAGGCCGCCGCCCTGGCCGCCAAGCTGTGCCGGGTTCAGGTGGTCGCCGCCTACCCCATCACTCCGCAATCGAAGATCCCCGAGGTCCTATCGGAATATGTGGAAAAGGGCGAACTCAAGGCCGAATTCGTGCGGGTGGAAAGCGAACACTCGGCCATGGGGGTCTGCATCTCCGCCTCCATCGTCGGGGCCCGCGTGTTCACCGCCACCGCCGCCAACGGCCTCGCCTACATGCATGAACAGTTGCACTGGGCCGCCGGCGCACGGCTCCCGATCGTGATGCCGGTAGCCAACCGCGGGCTGGGAGCGCCCTGGACCATCTTGAACGATATGCAGGACACCATCGCCCAGCGCGATACCGGCTGGATCCAGCTCTATTGCGCAAACAACCAGGAAGTGCTGGATCAGGTCATTCTCGGCTACAAAATCGCCGAACAGTTGCTGATTCCGGTGATGGTCTGCTTCGACGGCTTCCGCCTGTCGCACACCATGATGCCGGTGGACGTCCCGGATCAGGCCGCTATCGACGCCTTTCTACCGCCCTACCAGACGCGCACCCCGCTGGACCCGGAGCGGCCGGTGAATATCAATCCAGTGGTGATGACCGATCCCCTGAAGGACGCCGACGATCGAATGTGTCCCAGTTACATGGGGTTCCGGCGCCGGTTGCAGGAAACCATGGAAGCGGCGCTGCCGATCATCGGCGCCTGCGGCGACCAGTTCGAAGCCGCCTTCGGCCGCGCCTACGGCGATGTGCTGGATCGCTATCGCGCGGACGATGCCGAATTTCTTTTCATCACCATGGGCTCGCTCACCAGTGAGGCAGCCGAGGCCGCGGACGAACTGAGGGACCGCGGGACCCGCGCCGGGGTGATCGGGCCGCGGGTCTTCCGGCCCTTCCCGGCCGCCGCGTTGGCGGCCGCCTGCGCATCGGTTCAAGCCGCGGCGATCGTTGAAAAAGCCATCAGCTACGGCTACGAGGGAGCGCTGGCGACGGAACTCAAGGCGGCGCTGTTTTCCCACAACGGCCGGCGTCCGACCCTTTACAACTACATCGTCGGACTCGGCGGCAAGGACGTGAAGCCCGCCGATCTGCTGGTTTGCGCCGAAGAAACCCTGCAAGCGGCCGGCCGCCGCGAGCGCCAGGACCGACCCCGCTGGCTCAACGCCGAGATCTGACCGCCTCTCTCAGCCACACAAAGGACCCGCCCATGGCCACCGCCATCACCGATCTTCCGGAACGCGAATACATCCTCCCCGGCACCCGGACCTGCGCCGGCTGCGGACTGCCGATCGCCTACCGGCACATTTTGAAGGCCCTCGGCCCCAATACCATCGTCACCCTGCCGGCCTGCTGCCTCACCATTCTTCATGGAATCTATCCGAAGACCCCGATCGCGGTGAACGCGGTCAACAACACCTTCGCCGGCACCGCCGCTTCCGCCTCGGGGCTGGTCGCCGGGCTCAAGGCCATCGGCCGGGAAGACATGACGGTACTGGCCATGGCCGGCGACGGCGGCACCTTCGACATGGGTATTCAGGCCCTGAGCGGCGCCGCCGAACGGGAGACCAATTTCATCTATGTCTGCTACGACAACGAAGCCTACATGAACACCGGCGTGCAGCGCTCCAGCGCGACCCCGACCGGGGCCATCACCACCACCACCCCGGTGCACCCCAAGCAGCAGGCCAAGAAGGACTTCGTCCAGATCATGGAAGCGCATCATCCGGCCTATCTGGCCACCACCTGCGCTTCCTATCCGGGCGATCTCCACGATAAGTTCGTCAAGGCCCGCGACATCAAAGGCACCCGATTCATCCACCTGGCCACGCCATGCCCCGCCGGCTGGGGCTTCGCCACCCGGGAAACGGTGAAGGTCGGCCGCCTGGCGGTGGAAGCGGCGGTGGTGGTGCTCTATGAAATCGAAAACGGCACCCTACGGCTCACCGGAAAGAGCCTCAATATCGCCCGCACCGGCCGCAAGCAGCCGGTGGAGCAATATCTCAAGGCCCAGACGCGGTTTCGGAAAATCACCCCGGACCAGGTGGAAGACCTGCAGCGGCAGGTCGATCAGCGCTGGCAGGGCCTGCTGGCGCGCGCCGATCTATCTTGACGGGATTAACAGGACTGAATAGGACTCCGGACTACCTCGGCAGGATTATACTGGTTTAGGATCGGATGTTTCATTTTCAAAAGCGGGCAAGATGCCCGCGCTCCCGGGAAAGAGCGCACACGAAATGAAACTTTTTACCCTTAACCGGTATAACAGTATTGTAGGGGACGTTTGAACCATCGTGGGACTTGGCGCGGTAATCAGCCGAGCTTTTTCACCGATCCGCCAATCCTGTTATACTTGTGAAGGCTAAAAAAGTTTCATTTCCGCGCGGAGACGCAGAGACGCGGAGGTAGATTTCAACGCTCTTCTCCGCGCCCTCAGCGCCTCCGCGGGAACACAAAACGTAATTTCTCAAGCTAAACAGCTATAATCCTGTCCAAAAGGTTTCCCGCTGCGCCTCAGGCCCAACGCACCAGCACGCTGCCCCAGGTGAATCCGGCCCCAAACGCCGATACCACCAGGTAATCGCCGCGACTCACCTGCTGCTTTTCCACCACCGCTTCGTACAGGCACAGGGGAACGGTGGCGGCGGTGGTGTTGGCGTAGCGGTCGATATTGACGATCACCCGATCCATGCCGATGCCCATTTTCTTGGCGCAGGCTTCGATAATCCGAAGATTAGCCTGGTGCGGCACCAACAATTTAACGTCGGCGCCGACCAGGTTGTTGCGGCGGAGGATTTCCACCGACACGTTGGCCATTTCGTTGACCGCATACTTGAACACAGTGCGGCCTTCCTGATAGGCGTAATGCTCCCGGTTGCGGACCGTTTCCTCGCTGGCCGGATGCCGGCTGCCCCCGGCCTTCATATGCAGGTAGTCTTCCCCGATGCCGTCGATCCGCTGCACATAGTCCAGAATTCCGAAGCCGGGCTCGGTGCAGGGCTCCAGCAGCACGGCACCGGCCGCGTCACCGAACAGGATGCAGGTGTTGCGGTCCTGATAGTCGATGATGCTGCTCATGACATCGGCACCGATGGCCAGCACCCGCTCGTATCTTCCAGATTCCACCAGCATCGCCCCGGTGGTGAGCGCGAACACGAAGCCGGAGCAGCCGGCCGATAGATCGAAGCCCCAGGCACGCTCGGCGCCCAGGCCCTTTTGCACGAGGCAGGCGGTGGACGGGAAAAACATGTCCGGGGTCACCGTCCCGACAATGATCGCATCCACCTGATCAGCGCTCACCCCGGCCCGCTCCAGGCATTCCCGGGCCGCGCGCAGGGCCATGAAGGAACAGCCCAGACCGGGATCGAGGATCCGCCGTTCGCGGATGCCGGTGCGACTGAGGATCCACTCATCGGTGGTGTCCACCAGTTGTTCAAGGTCCTGATTGGTGAGCCGCCGTTCCGGCAGAAAGCGCCCCACCGACGCTATCCTGGCCCTGCGTGGTGCCGTTGCCATGGTTGATCCTTTCACATGATGCCTTTGTAGTAGCCGCCGTCGATCTGGATCGAGGCTCCGGTGATGTATCCGGCCCGCCGCGAGGCGATGAAGGCCACCAGCGCGGCGAAGTCTTCGGGGGTGCCGAGGCGCCCCATGGGGATGGTCGATTCCCAGCGTTTGATGATCGCTTCCGGTTCGGTATTTTCCTTTTTCGCCACATCGATCGCCAGATTGCGCACCCGATCGGTCAGGGTGTAGCCGGGGCAAACATTGTTCACGGTAATGTTGTACGGCGCCAGTTCATTGGACAGGGTCTTGGCCAGGCCGATCACCCCGGACCTGACCGTGTTGGACAAAATCAGACCGTCGATCGGCTGCTTGACTGAAATGGAAGTCATGTTGATGATCCGGCCCCAGCGCTTTTCCATCATGATCGGCACCACTTCGCGGGTCATCAGGATGGTGCTCATCAAATTGAGCCGAAAACCGAATTCCCACAGATCATCGTCGATTTCGAGAAAGGTCTTGTTGGGCGGCCCGCCGGCGTTGTTCACCAACACATCCACCGTGCCGTAGTGTTCCAGACCCTTATGGATAAAATTCCGGGCCTGGGCGGCGTCGGTGAGGTCCGCCGGGACCCCGATGATTTCACCCCCGGTGAGCGCCTTGATCTCTTCCACCGCCCTCGGCAATTGCGGGTCGTCGAGCGCGCACACCGCCACCCGGGCTCCTTCCCGAATCAGTTCCACCGCCACCGCCTTGCCCAGGCCTTGGCTGCCTCCGGCCACCAACGCGACCTTGCCCTGCAATCCCAGATCCATTCCAGTTCTCCTTTATTTTAAATGGGTTCTCGTAATCCTGTTAATCCTGTTAATCCTGTCTGGTAATTTTCTTTCCCATAACGCGATCCATGGCCATGCAAGGTCTATTTTTTGCCGCCGGGTCGGCCAATCTCAACCGGCATACAGCCGCTCCAGTTCGGGGCTGATCGCGCCGGCCGCGGTGTGGACGAAAAACGGCGGCGCCACCACTAGATCGCTCCCGCCGCGCCGGTTCCAGAGCCCGTGGATCAGGCGCGCCGGCTGCTCCGGCCGGATATGGACGAAAGTGAGCCGACCCGGGTGGAAACCGAACCGGGTCGCGGCTTGAATCAGTTCCACCAGGCGCGGCGCCGGGCAGATCAACGCCAGCCGCCCCCCCGGATGCAATAGATGAGCGGCTGCCCCGAACAGGCCGTCGAGGGTCCCGGCCTGTTCTTGACGGGCCGCGGCCCGCCGCGGGTCCGGACTGACCCGA
>MNZR01000115.1:2753-5445 GCA_001873705.1 Syntrophobacteraceae bacterium CG2_30_61_12 | reverse complement strand
GGAGCATCTCGGCTCTATCGGGTGCTCTATGCCAAACGCGATGACGCGCGCTACCTGGGCCAGATCGAATTGAGCCGGGCCCTGGAACGGGCGCTGCGGCGAGCGCGCTTGCCGGTGGAATACAGCGGCGGGTTCCATCCCCATGTCAAGATTTCCTTCACCGAGGCCCTGCCGCTCGGCATGGAAAGCGAGGTCGAAGAACTCTATCTGAGCTTCTCCGAAGCTATCCCCGCCGACCAACTGGGCGCCAGGCTGCAGCCGCACCTGCCGCAAGGCATCGAAATCAACAGCGTGGAGCCGGTCGATCGAAGACTGCCCAGGGCTCGGGAACTGCTCGTTTGTTATCGTGTTTCTGGTTTGACCGCCAGTCAGGTGCAGGCTATAGTGAGCAACTATCCCAGCCGAATGGACCAATCGATCGGCAAAAAAACCAAGCGCGGCCAGGTGACCCTGCCGCTGCGCGAGGTGCTCAAGCGGATCGATCTCTTGGCGGATGGCGCGCTCACGGTTCAGCTGGTGGAACAGGACAACATCCGCTTCCGCCCCCGACCGGTGCTTGAGTGGTTGCTGGGCGATTCGGCGGAGGGCCTGATCGGTTGCAGGATCGTCAAGACCTCCGTCACACTCCCGGAAGGAGATTGAGGATGTCCGCCGAACTCATCATCAATGCCGACACTTTTGAAACGCGTGTCGCCCTGGTGGAAAATTCCCAGGTGGCGGAGCTGCATATCGAACGCAGTTCAGACGCCGGGATTGCCGGCAACATCTACAAGGGGCGGGTGGTTCGGGTGTTGCCGGGAATGCAGGCGGCGTTTGTGGATATCGGCCTCGATAAGGCGGCGTTTCTGTATGTGAGCGACGTGCAGTTCCCGCTCGAGGAGATGGAGCGGTTTTTTGACGATGGCGCCGAGGTTGCCGAGCCGACCCTGACGGTGCCGGAGGCGACCGAAGGAGTGGTTGAGTGTGCCGCGGAGGCGCAACCGACGCGGCGCAATCATCATGAAACGCCGATCGAGGATCGACTTCAGGAAGGCCAGGAAATCCTGGCGCAGGTGTCCAAGGAGCCCCTCGGCAGCAAGGGCGCGCGCATCACCACGCACATCACCCTGCCGGGCCGAAATCTGGTGCTGATGCCCATGACCGATCACGTGGGGGTGTCGCGGCGGATCGAAAATGAAAAGGAACGCAAACGGCTGCGCGACCTGATGACCGGGATCAAGCCGGAGGGCTGCGGGTTCATCGTGCGCACCGCGGCGGAAGACGAGGAGCAGGAAAAGCTCAAGGTGGAAATGGAATTCCTGCTCAAGCTCTGGCAGAACATTCAGCGCCGCGCCGAAACCGCCTCGGTACCCTCGGTGGTCTATCGCGAGCTCGACATCACCCTGCGCGCGGTGCGCGATCTGTTCACCAAGGAAGTCGATCGGTTGGTGATCGATTCCCGCACCGAACATCAAAAGATCCTCAATTTCACCGAAACCTTCATGCCGTCGCTGCGCAGCGCGGTGGAACTCTACGACCAGAGCGAGCCCATCTTTGACGCCTACGGCATCGAAATGGAAGTTCAGCGCGCGCTCAGCAAAAAGGTCTGGCTGAAATCCGGCGGCTACATCGTGATCGAGGCCACCGAGGCGCTCACCGCCATCGATGTCAATACCGGTCGCTATGTGGGCAAGCGCAACCTGGAGGAAACCATCCTCAAGACCAACCTGGAAGCGGTGAAGGAAATCGCCTGCCAGTTGCGCCTGCGCAATATGGGGGGCATTATCATCATCGATTTCATCGATATGGAAAAGGAACCGAACCGCGATAAGGTTTGCAACGCGATGAAAGACGCCATGCGTCGCGACAAGAGCAAGACCAATATCCTGCGGATGTCCGAATTGGGCCTGATCGAGATGACCCGCAAGCGCACCCGGGAAAGCATCGGCCGGGTCCTGTGCGAGCCTTGCGGCTACTGCGATGGCGAGGGCCATCTGAAATCGCTGCAAACGGTTTGTTACGAGATCCTGCGCGACCTGACCCGGGAGCGGGACGATCTGTTCGGGCGCGATGTCATGGTCATGGCCAACCCCCAGGTGGCGGCCCGGTTCTGTGATGAAGAACGGGCCTTTCTCGATAAGATCGAGGAGCAGTTGCAGGCCCGCATCCAGGTCAAGGGGGAAAAGGCTTTCCATATCGAACAGTATGAAATCTCCCCCTTCGATGTGTAGGGAGGGCTGGTGCTCGGGAGCGTCGGGAGCGGGCTGGTGGGACCCAACGAGGTGAACTGGAGAGGAACCGTTCGCGGCTATCTGGAACGGCACCGCACCCTGCGCTGGGCCATCTACAGCGTGCTCATCGGGGTCGTCAGCGGTCTTGGCGCCTGTGCTTTTTTCGTGTTGCTGGAATGGGGCAAGTTCTTCTGTTTCGAAGTCCTGGCCGGCTACCATCCGGGCAAGCCAGCCGGCGAACATCTGGTGGAGCTGGTCGCCAACCGGCCGTTTTCGCCCTGGGTGCTGCTGTTGCTGCCGGTGGTGGGCGGCTTGCTGTCCGGTTTCATCGTCTATACCTGGGCGCCGGAAGCCGAGGGCCACGGCACCGATGCCTTGATCGATGCCTTCCACAACAAACAGGGGTTGATTCGCACCCGGGTCCCTTACATCAAGGGAATTGCTTCCATCATCACCCTGGCCACCGGCGGCAGCGCCGGCCG
>MNZR01000115.1:1353-2745 GCA_001873705.1 Syntrophobacteraceae bacterium CG2_30_61_12 | reverse complement strand
CGATCGCCCAGGTCGGCGCCGGGTTCGGCTCCTGGGTCGGGCGACTGCTGCGGCTCAGTGCGCGGGAACGGCGCTTGCTGCTCCTGGCCGGTTGTGCCGGTGGTCTGGGGGCGATTTTCCGGGCGCCCCTGGGCGGCGCTCTGACCGCCGTCGAGGTGCTGTACCGGGAGGATTTCGAAACCGAAGCGATCATTTTGTGCATCATGTCCTCGGTGGTGGCCAACGCCATTTTCACCTCCATTTTCGGTCATCAGGCGATTTTCGCCACGCCCGCTATCCCCTTTGTCAAGCCAGCAGAATTGCTCTTCTATGCGTTGCTCGGCCTGGTCTGCGTGCCCTTCGGCTACGTTTACGTGACCGTGTTCTACGGTCTGCGCGACCATTTTTTTCGCAAACTCCCGCTCAAACGGATGCTGGTCCCCGCGGTCGGCGGACTGCTGGTCGGCCTCATCGGTCTGTGGCGCCCCCAGATTCTGAGCGGCGGCTACGGCACCATCCAGCAGGCGCTGCTCGGCAATCTTCCGGTGGTGCTGATGCTGACCCTCGCCGTGTTGAAGATCTTCGCCACCTCGTTCACCATCTCCTCGGGCGGCAGCGGCGGCGTGTTCGGTCCTTCCCTGTTCATCGGCGCCATGCTTGGCGGAGCGGTGGGCCAACTCGGTCACCAGTGGGTTCCGGAGGTGGTGACCAACCCGAGTGCCTTCGCCCTGGTCGGCATGGGAGCGTTTTTCGCCGGTGCCGCCAAGGCCCCGGTGGGGGCCATGCTGATGGTTTGCGAGATGACCGGCGGTTACGCGCTGGTGGTGCCGCTCATGCTCACCTCGGTGCTGGCGGTGCTGTTGTCGCAGCGCTGGGGGCTGTATGAAAAGCAAGTCCAGAACAAGTTCCATTCCCCGGCCCATCGCACCGATTCGGTCATCAATATCCTCCAGACCCTGCGGGTGGGCGATGTCTACCAGCGGGATGCGGCGGTCACCCTACTGCCCGATGACCTGAGCTTGGGCGTGCTGAAACGGCTCATGACCCGCACCCGGGAATCTTACTTTCCGGTGGTGGACGACCAGTTTCGCCTCCGGGGGGTGCTGTCGCTGCCCCATCTGCGGACCGTATTGTTTGAAGATTCCCTGACGGAACTCCTGGTGGTGGGCGAACTGGCTGCTCCTCCGGTGAGCGTGGGCCTGGAAGATAGTCTCTACGACGCGCTGCTCAAGTTCCTGCGCAGCGGCTACGGGCAACTGCCGATCGAGGACGAAGCCACCGGAGTCGTCGGGATGTTGCGCCTGGAACAATTGATGGCGGCCTATCATGGCGAGTTGCAACGGCTGCAACAGGAAGACGGCTAGCGGACGATGCATCGGGCGGTACTCAGCGGATTGCGCTGCCGGAGGACCG
>MNZR01000115.1:0-1312 GCA_001873705.1 Syntrophobacteraceae bacterium CG2_30_61_12 | reverse complement strand
GCGTTCTCGGGAGCTGTTCCAGCAGGCTCAAATCCTTATTCCCGGAGGGGTCAATAGTCCGGTGCGCTGCGCTCGGGCGGTGGGTTCCAGCCCGCTGTTCATCGCCGCCGCGGACGGCTGCCGCATTCAGGATGAGGACGGCAACATCTATATCGATTATGTCTCCTCCTGGGGGCCCTTGATCGCCGGCCATGCCCATCCGGAGGTGGTGGCGGCGGTGCGCGACACGGTCACGCGCGGCACTTCCTACGGTATTCCTTGCCGCCTGGAAATTGAACTGGCGCGTAAGGTGGTGGAGCTGATGCCGGCCGTGGAGATGGTGCGGATGGTCAATTCCGGGACCGAAGCCACCATGAGTGCCATTCGCCTGGCCCGGGGTTGCACCGGGCGGAAGAAGCTGATCAAGTTCAGCGGCTGCTACCATGGCCACCATGATTGCCTGCTGGCCCAGGCCGGTTCCGGGGTGCTGACCCTGGGGCTGCCCGGCTGTCCCGGGGTGCCGGAAGAGGTGGTGCGGCACACCATTTGCCTGCCCTACAACGATCTCAGCGCGGTGGCGGCGGTGATTGGTGAACTGGGCCCGGAGGTGGCGGCGATCATCGTCGAACCGGTGGCCGCCAACATGGGCGTGGTGTTGCCCGAGCCAGGTTTCCTGGAAGGCCTGCGGAATCTCTGCGATCACTGTGGCGCGCTGCTCATTTTTGATGAGGTCATCACCGGGTTTCGGGTGGCTCCCGGCGGCGCTCAGCAGCGCTTCGGGGTCCGGCCGGACCTCACCTGCCTCGGCAAGATCATCGGCGGCGGCCTACCGGTGGGGGCGTATGGTGGGCGTCGTGACATCATGGAACGGGTGGCGCCGGTGGGCGACGTCTATCAGGCCGGGACCCTTTCGGGCAATCCCCTGGCCATGGCCGCCGGGCTGAAAACGCTCGAACTGCTCGGTCAGGACGGGGTCTACCCGCTGCTCGCCGCCAATCTGGAATACCTCACTCGGGGTCTGGCCGAAGCGGCCCGGGACGCGGGAGTGCCCACCACCATCAACCAGATCGCGTCCATGGGTTGTAGCTTCTTCACCCCGGGTCCGGTGCGCAATTTTGCGCAAACCCAGCAATCCGACACCAGGGCCTATGGGATCTTCTTCCGGGAAATGCTCGATCGCGGCGTGTATTTGGCGCCTTCTCAGTTCGAGGCCTTGTTCATCGGTCTGGCGCATGGCCGCGGCGAATTGGATTACACCATCGAAGCGGCTCGCGGCGCCTTCAAGGCGGTGCGGGAACAAGAGTGACACGGGCTGGCATCGTGTTGAAGAGGG
>MNZR01000060.1 GCA_001873705.1 Syntrophobacteraceae bacterium CG2_30_61_12 | reverse complement strand
CGGATGGCACATGGCCCGCAGCCACGCCAACATCCGGCGTGCGGTTTCAGTCCAGGCCGCCTCGGTCCGCCGCCGCCGGGCCGGCGGTAGGGCGGCGGCCTGGGCGCGGCTCCCATTCACGAGATCCAGCAGGTCTTCCAGGATGATGGCGTGATACATGGGGCTTCGTTCGAACTGGCCGCCGTCTTCCAGGACCTGTTCCGGCAGTTCCCGGTCCAGGATCCGCAGCCCTGTTCGCAGCCATTCATCGGGGCCTTTCCCCTCGAGGAAAAGCCCGGAAAAAACCAGCGCCTTGGCATTGGCCAACAGGTGATTGCCGAGCAGATGAACTTCCAGCCGCCGGCGCAGGAAACCCGCCTGCTCGCCCACGGCGGCCAGCAAGCGCCGATCCGGCGCATTCCCGCGCAGCGCCCATTTGATCCAGTTGACGATCCGCAGCGATAGAGGATAGGGTTCCCAGCCGTTGCCCCGGCCCGCCGGGTTTTCCGCCAGCCAGCGGTGCATCAGGGACAGGTGCCGGGCGGTGCGCTCTTCCGCGCCGGCGGCGTTCAAGTCGTCGAAATAATGCAAGTGATAGAGCCACAGCTTGTCCCAGAGCGGGTTGTTCCAGTCCCGTGGTCCCGCGATTTCGTGTTGTTCGCCGCACAGCGAGAATCGTTCAGGCCCGATGAGGCTCGGCCGTTTCGCGATGGGCTCGGTCCAGGCCCCACCCCGCGCCCGCAATCCGACCCCGGCCCCGTTGCTCCCGCCCCTCGGCCGGTGCAACTTGAACCACAGCCGCCCATAGACCTGGACCGGTTTCAGATAACGAACGGTGTGCCAGTATCGAAGAACTCGGGAATCCAATTGCATGATCGAAAGCTGTCTTGGACTTCTAGCGGTGCATTGCCCAACATCTTCCACGCTAGCACGCCGCGGGGTCGCGAGCAATAACCGACCGAGACGAGCCGAGGCGCTTATTCCCCCACCCTTTCGTTGCCGCGCAGCGCCTCCAGCACCTGGAAGGTCGCCGCCGTCACCGCGCACAGGGATTCCAGCGGGATCGGCGGCAGTCCGGTCCGCACGCCGTGGAAAAACGCCTCGAGTTCCCCCTGGAAGCCCTTGTCCTGATTGCGGTCCTTCAGCCGTTCGATGCGGGCTCCCTGGCGATACAGGGTCAATTCCCGGAAATCGTTCAGTTGCGCGCAGAAGCCGTCGGCGAAGACTTCCAGGGTTTCCTTCGGCACCTTGCCATGCCCGTAGGCGAAATAATGGATCGCGGCGGTGGAGCCGTTTTCGAACCCGAGCAGGATGTTCACGTTGTCCTCGTCGGGAATGGCCGCGCCGGGTTGCCGGACGCAGGCGGCCTGGACCGTTCGCGGCAGGCTCCCAGCCAGATACACGCAGGTATCGATGAAGTGGCAGACTTCACCGATGATGCGGCCGCCGCCGATGGCCCGGTCCTGAATCCAGACGTCCCCGGGAATCACCCCGGCGTTCACGCGATAGACCAGGGCCGCCGGGCGCTCGCCGAGTTCCTGCTTGATCCTCCGAACGAACGGGGAAAACCGCCGATTGAATCCCACCATGAGGATGCCGGGGGCCCCCGGAGCCCGATCGGATGCTTTCGGACCGGCGCTATCGGCCGGCCCGGCTGGTTGCCGGGGCGCCGGGCCCGATCCGTCTTGCGGGCACCCCGAGCGGCCGTTGCCGCCGGCGGCCGCCCGAATGCCTTCCAGTTCGGCGCGCGTGAGGCACAGGGGTTTTTCCACGAACACGTGTTTTCCGGCTGCCAGGGCCCGGGCCACCAGGGGGCCGTGCGAGTTGTGCCGGGTGGCGATCAACACGGTATTGATGGTTTCGTCCCCGAACACCTCCTCGGCGTCGGTGGCGATCCGCGCAAATCCGAATTTGGCGCCGGCCGCGCGGGCGCTGATCCCGGTGGCGGTCACCAGGGTGCGCAGTTCCACCTCGGCCATTCGGCTGAGTTTCGGCAGCAGCATGGCCCTGGCGAAATTGCCGGCGCCGATGCACCCGATCCGGACCGCATCGGACGCCGCCCCGATCAGCCGCAGTTCCAGGCTTCGCCGGCGCTTCGCTTCGCCGTTCGCACCCGCGCCGTAAATGAGCACAATACCGAGATAGGGTTGCTCACTTTTGCCCTCGAGCAGGGCGTAGGCCGAGAGCGCCTCCGCGAAGTCGAACCGGTGAGTCACCAGGGCCCGCGGGTTCACCTTGCGGTCCGCGACCAGCCCGAGAAACGCCTCGAAGTTGCGCTGTTCGGTCCAGCGCACGTGCGGATAGGGGTAGTCGAGGCCCTGTTCCTCGTATTGCGGATCGTAGCGCCCGGGTCCGTAGGACATGGACAGGCGGAGATCGAGTTCCTTCCGGTAATAGAGGTCCCGGGGCACCTCGAGCCCCACCACGCCGACCACCACCACCCGGCCTTTGGCGCGGGTGATGGATCCCGCATCGATAACCGGCTGCCGGCTCGCGGTCGAGGCGCAAACGATGGTGGCATCCACCCCGTGGCCCCGGGAAAGCTCCGCCGCCGCCTCGATCAGTTGCTCCGGCGCACACACCCGGTCGATGCCCGACTGGTCCGCCTGGCGGCGCTTGTCCGGGTCCGGGTCGGAACCCACCACCCGGCAGCCGTTGGCCTTGAGGAGCTGGGCGGTGAGTTGCCCGATCAGGCCGAGACCGATCACCGCGACCACCTCGCCCAGGCGCGGGCCGGCTTGGCGCACGCCCTGCAAGGCGATGGCCCCGACCGTGACGAACGCCGCCTCGATATCCTCCACCGCATCCGGGATCTTGACCAACAGGTTCCGAGGCACCGCGTTGATTTCGCCGTGGTTGGCGTAGCCGGCGCCGCCGCAGGCGACCCGGTCGCCCACGGCCAGGCCCGCGACTTCCTCACCCACCTCGAGCACGCGGCCGGCGCAACTGTAGCCCAGGGGAATGGGGGTATCGAGCTTGGTGAAAACCTTCTCCAGGGTGTTTCGCACCCCCTCGCGCCGCATTTTATCGAATACCTGCCGGACCAGGTCCGGTCTGGCGCGGGCCTTGCCGATGAGCGATTTGCGGGCCAGTTCGAGCAGCATCTTTTCGGTCCCGGCGGACACCAGGGACGCGCTGGTCTCGATCAGTGCCCCGCGCTTCGGGCACCCCGGGGCCGGGACCTCGAACACCCCGAGTTCCCCGGTCCGGTAGGATTGAATCAGTTGTTTCATGAATTATTGACCATTCCTAAAGGGGTTTACCCAAGACCGCGAACGCCCAGCGCCGTCACCATGCCATTCTTGCCCCCATGGCCGGGCGCATTGGAAGTAAACCGAGCCGGTGCCCACAACATGGTCGAATCCGGCCACGATCATCGCTTCGGCCACTTTATGGGAAGGCTTCGCCACGGAGAGCGCGGAGGTCACGGAGAAGGCTCCGAAAAGAAGTGGTTTCCGAAGGCCATCGGAAACGCAACCTTGAAAACTTTAATCTTATGTTCTACAATTGCCTTGTATTTTAAAAATATCCCAATTTCCGAATGGGGGCTCATCGTGAAACGGTTCATCGCGGAAAAGCTTCTGGCCTGGAAGAACAGCGAGCGGCGCAAGCCGCTCATCATTCGCGGCGCCCGGCAGGTGGGCAAAACCTGGTCGGTGCTGGACTTCGGCAGGAGCCATTTCGAGGGTTCCCCGCATGTGATCGATCTGGAGCAACATCCGGACTGGCATCGGGTGTTCGATGGCAACCTGTCGGCGAAAAGGATCCTGTCGGAGCTCGAAATCCTCATCAATGCGCGGATTGTCCCCGGAAAAGACCTCCTGTTTCTTGACGAAGTCCAGAGCTGCCCGCGCTCCCTCATGGCCCTGCGATATTTCTACGAAGAGTGTCCCGAACTTCATGTCATCGCCGCCGGGTCCCTGCTGGAATTCGCCATGCGTGATGTATCGTTTCCAGTGGGGCGGATCCAGTTCCTCAACATGGTCCCCATGTCCTTTCCCGAATTTTTGATGGCCACGGGAAATGACGTTGCGGCGGAGACCATCCTTGCGCCTCCCTCGAAACTCCCCGAGAGCGCCCATGGCATGCTGCTGGAGGCGCTTCGCCGGTATATGTTCATCGGAGGAATGCCGGAATGCGTCCTGGTTTATTCCAGGTCCGCAAGGATGAGAGATGCTTTCGAAGTCCAGGCGGAACTGGTCAACGCTTTTCGCCAGGATTTTTCAAAGTACGCTCCCCATGCCGACAAGCGCTGTCTCAATGCCGTTTTTGCCGGCATTGCCGGGAGCGTTGGAAGGCAGGTGAAATATGCCCACATGGCGGAAGGCTGCACCAATCCAACAATCAAAAAGGCCTTCGATCTTCTCTGCCTGGCTCGGGTGATGCGAAAAGTAAGCGCGTCGTCTCCTCCCGAGCTTCCGCTCGGGGCTTCGGCTTCAGAGCGGAAGTTCAAGGCTCTTATGGTGGATATCGGCTTGATGCGGCATCTATCGGGGATGCCGGTCGACGTGGAATATGCGCGAACCGATCTTCTGGCCATCCATCAGGGAGCCATGGCCGAGCAGTTCGTCGGTCAGGAGCTGGTGGCCGCGGGACAGGACGAACTCTACTACTGGGCTCGCGAGGCAAAGAGCAGCACCGCCGAGGTGGACTTCCTCATAAGCGTTGCGGGCCGAATTCATCCCGTTGAAGTCAAGAGCGGCGCCGCGGGGCGATTGAGAAGCCTCCACCTGCTGCTGCAAAGCCACCCAAACTGCTCTCGGGGTTATGTCTTCTCATGTGCTCCCTACGCCGAACTCCCCGAACAGAGATTGGTTTTCTTGCCCCTGTATTATGCCTACACGGCGGGACACTGATCCGTGCGTCTCCATTTCCCATGTCCAGGTAGTAGAGCTGGGCAAGAAAACCGTGTGAGCGATTGACGTCACAGCGGGCGTGCCTGGGGGTAAGGGTGGGTCCAAGAAGGCAAAGAGATCCTGTCAGGGCAATTCCACCAGCGATTCTATTTCTTGAAGAACAGCTACCAAATCCGGGGCCGCCGATGGGATGACCCTGTCTTCACCGCCATCATGTTTGTGGTTGGGATAAGTTGAGAGGGCTAACTTCCGATGATGGCCGGTGTTATCATACCGAAATACCAGTTTTTGTAAGGAATCAATGAATTGGTAGGCATACATGACCCGGTCAGCGATCACTTCAACGTCAACAAACTCGCGCACATACAAAGTGGAACCATCCACGAAACAGAGTTCCCCGCGAATAAACCCTTCGTGCGTGCCGCGTTTCTCATACGTAACATTTAAAAGTTGGAGAACAGGACATGCGTCAATAATCTTTTCGATCTGCCGGAAATAGGTCTCAATTCGCAAATGGGTGCAGATCTTTTGGAACAACGATTCAAACAGGAAACAAAAACCAGCGCGGCACAATAGTCCGCGCCTTCTCTCCGAGCGTGTTCTAAAAGGTCCACACCCAAACCAGACCAGTTACGCGGCAGTGGCACAGCGTCTCCGCACCGTAGGTCAGGTTGCGACCAACGGGAGCTACCTGACGATCTTGGCTTGACCTCCTTGGCCTCTCCACTCAAAGTGATTGTTCCAAAAGATGCACACCCATTACCA
>MNZR01000175.1:5463-5673 GCA_001873705.1 Syntrophobacteraceae bacterium CG2_30_61_12 | reverse complement strand
CGGCGAAGCGCGGAAACCGGCAGCACCGAAGCGAAGCACCGAAGCGAAAAGAGCGGTGCAGGGGTTGGGATAACCGCCCCTCATCCGGAGGGAATCGACTCTTTGAACCAGGCCCTCAGCGCAGCCGAACCATTCACCGAGCCCGGCGAAACGATCCTGACAGTGCGGTCGTTTGGAGCCGGCAACATCAACGACACCTACCTGGTGACC
>MNZR01000175.1:1230-5436 GCA_001873705.1 Syntrophobacteraceae bacterium CG2_30_61_12 | reverse complement strand
CGGCGAAGCGCGGAAACCGGCAGCACCGAAGCGAAGCACCGAAGCGAAATGAGCGGTGCAGGGGTTGGGATAACCGCCCCTCATCCGGAGGGAATCGACTCTTTGAACCAGGCCCTCAGCGCAGCCGAACCATTCACCGAGCCCGGCGAAACGATCCTGACAGTGCGGTCGTTTGGAGCCGGCAACATCAACGACACCTACCTGGTGACCACGGCGGGCCGGGTCGAACGGCGGTTCATCCTGCAGCGTCTGAATCGCCAGGTGTTTCCGCTGCCCGAGCGGGTCATGGCCAACATCGTGACCCTGACCGGGCATGTTCGCGGCCGTCTGCACCAGGATCTCGAAGCCGGCGGTCGCCCCTGGGTGCTGCCCCAGGTGCTCTCGACTCGCCTCGGCCTCGACCACTGGTGGGCCCCCGACCGCTCTTTTTGGCGGGCATTGAGCTTCATCGACGGGGCCGAATCCTGCAAGACCATTCAAGGCCCCGGCCAGGCCCGGGAAGTCGGTTACGCGCTGGGCCGCCTGCACCGGCTCATGAGCGATCTCGACCCGAGCCGGCTCACCGAAACCCTGCCGGGCTTTCATGTCACTCCCGGCTATCTCGCTCGATTCGATGCCGTCACCGCCGGCCGGACCTCGCCGGGTTCGGCGGAATTGCGCTGGTGCCTGGATTTTATCGAGCGCCACCGTGAGGCCGCGGCCGTGCTGGAAGACGCCAAAGCCCGTGGCCTGTTGGCGGTTCGTCCGATCCACGGAGACCCCAAGGTGGACAACGTGATGATCGATCGCGCCACCGGCCGCGCCATCGGCATGGTGGATCTGGACACCGTTCAGCCGGGCCTGATTCACTACGACCTCGGCGACTGTCTGCGGTCCGCGTGCAATCCCTTGGGAGAAAGCCCCGCGCACTGGCAGGCGGTGTGCTTCGATTTGGATCTTGCGCGAGCGCTGCTCCAGGGCTACCTGAGCGAAGCGCGGCATTTCCTTACCGAGACCGACCGTGACTACCTCTATGACGCCATCCGCCTGATCGCGTTCGAATTGGGTCTCAGGTTTGTCACCGATCATCTCGCCGGAGACATCTACTTTAAGGTCGAGCACCACGGCCACAATTTGCAGCGGGCGCTGGTCCAGTTTCGTCTCTGCCAAGACATCGAAACGCGGGAATCGGCCATCCGCTCTCTGCTCCGGGCTGCCGCCTCCCAATGACTCAATTCCTTGTTCCGTTGTGAATCGGCACCCGTTTCCTTGCTCCGCCAACCAGTCACTTTCGACCCGGAGCCGTCAAGAATCGGATGAGTTATGCTTTACGCGGCCGTGAATGGCGCTCTTGTGGGGGGCTTCTTCTTGACAGGATTGACAGGATTGACAGGATGAATGAGTATCCGGTCCATCGTGTTGACTCTGTCAATAAGCTCAGGTTGTTACCTCGCAATGTGTGGAACCGCGCGGAGCTGCCGAGTTGACAGGGCACGTGAAGGGCTTTTTGCCATTGACCCACCGACCGCTCTTTGCTAAACATTTCGCCAAATCGTCGTGGCATCCGCGATCGGCCAAATGTTCGGAGGAGGTAGGAGATGTTAGGCTGGGCCCAGTTCTTGTGCATGTCTTTGAAGCGTAGTCTCTCCAGTATGTTGCCGTGGGATATCCCATGGTATGACCCGAGCCACACCGTGTTTTTCGCGGCTCTTTACGGCGCGCTCTCCGTGATCGGACTGGGTCTGCTGCTGGCAGTGATAACGACGGTAATCAGGCTGAAGAAAAACAACAACAGCCATCACTGATACCTGGCTGCCGCCGGCAAAACATGGCTCTGATTCAAGCGCTGGTGATTCCCCGAATATTCGACCCGGCAACTTCGTCATCCGGGCGTCGCGCGGGATCTCCGCAACACCCAATGGCCGCCGTATGGAGCATCACAAATGTGGCATCACAAGTGTAGGTCAGGGTGCGCGCAGCGTTCCCTGACTTTTGTGGAGAGGCCACGGGGGCAAGATCGTCAGGGTGCTCCCGTTGGTCGCAACCTGACCTACGGTGTAGAGAGGCCACGGGGGCTTTTGTGGAGAGGCCACGGGGGGCAAGATCGTCAGGGTGCTCCCGTTGGTCGCAACCTGATCTATCACACCGCCGGTGTGACTGGGTTCCCGCACCGTGATTGGTCATGTCTTATGTCGAGTATCCGGTGAGTTCCAGCTCTGGTTGGCTGGATGCCGAAGATGCGGACAAAGGGTTTACCGGTCCGCTGTTTTTTTCCGCCGGAACGTCGTTTACCGGTGCCGCTGCCCAGGCACCCGGAAATCGCACCTGGCGCCGGTATGTGGAGGGAGCGCCGGACAGCGTGATGATGATGGCCGGTGGGTATTGCCGATCAACCTGAGCGGAGGGTAATGGTTGTGGATCCGCGATCGTTTCGTGAATATGACATCCGGGGGCTGGTGGATCAGGAAATCCAGGACGACGATGTGCGCCTGCTGGGTCGAGCATTCGGCACCACCATGCGGCGCCAGGGCAAACGGCGGGTGGCGGTCGGCCGGGATTGCCGGCTGAGTTCGGATCGCTATCGGGATTTGCTGCTGAGCGGACTTCTGGCCACCGGCCTGAACGTCACCGATATCGGCGTGTGCCCGACTCCGCACCTTTATTTCGCCCTCCGCCATCTGGATTTGGACGGCGGCGTCATGATCACGGCCAGCCACAATCCGCCCCAATACAATGGATTCAAGATCTGCAACGGCCACGACACCATTTCCGGCGAGGAGATTCAGAAACTGCGGCGCCTGCTGGAGGCCGGCGAGTTTGCATCTGGTGCTGGCCGGCTGGAACTCTGCGATATCGCGACTCCCTATCAGGATTTTGTACTGAGCAACGTGTCCATTTCGAGACCGCTTCGAGTCGCGGTGGACGCCGGCAATTCGGTGGGAGGACCAGTGGCGGTGCCGATCCTCGAACGGCTGGGGGTGGAAGTGCACCCTCTGTATTGTGAAATGGACGGGACTTTCCCGAACCATCAAGCGGACCCGACGGTGCTCGCCAACCTCGGCGACCTGATCGATCTGGTTCGCGACCGGCAACTGGACCTGGGGGTGGCTTACGACGGCGATTGCGATCGCCTGGGAGTGGTGGATCATACCGGCAAGGTCATCTACGGCGACAAGCTGATGCTCATCTTTGCCCGGGAAATCCTCGGGCGGCGCCCCGGCAGCACCTTCGTGTCCGAGGTCAAGTGCTCGAAAACCCTCTACGACGACATCGAAAAACGCGGCGGCCGGGCGATCATGTGGCGAACCGGCCATTCCTTGATCAAAGCCAAGATGAAGGAAGTGGACGCGGTCCTGGCGGGAGAAATGAGCGGACACATGTTTTTCAAGGACCGCTATTTCGGTTTCGACGACGGCATTTACGCTTCCTGCCGGCTGCTGGAAATCCTTGCCGCCACCGGGAAAACCATGGACCAGTTGCTGACCGGCGTGCCCCACACCTTCACCACTCCGGAAATTCGGGTGGAATGCCCGGAAGAGATCAAATTCCAGGTCGTGGACCAGGCCAGACAGGCTTTTCTCGATCAGCATCTCCAGGTGATCGACGTGGACGGCGCTCGCATTGTGTTTGCGGACGGCTGGGGTCTGGTGCGGGCTTCCAATACTCAGCCGGTCCTGGTCCTGCGCTACGAAGCGGAAACCGCGGCACGCCTGGACGAGATCCGCCGGCTGGTGGAAACCACTATTGAACAAGCCAAACAGGTCCGCGGGGCTTGAGCATCATTAGGGCCATTTCAAAGGCTCTCTCCTTCCACGAAGGACGCGAACCGCGCGAAGGAATTGAATGGCTTTGGAATAACGGGTTTTTCTCGGTGTTCTCGTGCCTCCGTGGTGAGAGCTTTGCGCACTGGCCGAAGCGATGATCATGGCCGGTCCGCGGAACCGGCGGCCGGGCGCCGAGGACCCGTTGACGGCCGCCTCGGCCCGATTTCCCGACCGTTCCTCGATGATATACTGGTTTAGGATCAGCTGTTTCGTTACCAAAAGCGGGCAAGATGCCCGCGCTCCCGGGAAAGAGCGCACACGTAACGAAACTTTTTACCCTTGACCGGTATAGCGGCCGGCCCTGGTGATGCCCCCCCGCTTGCCGCTCGCGGGTCAAACCCAGGGCGGATGGACACTGCCCCCTGTTGCCGCTCCGGCGGAGGCCATTGGAGATGCAAACAAA
>MNZR01000175.1:0-1181 GCA_001873705.1 Syntrophobacteraceae bacterium CG2_30_61_12 | reverse complement strand
GGCAGCCATCTGGCGGATCGTCTGCTCGAACTCGGCTGCACCGTCATTGGGGTGGATAATTTTTTTTCCGGAAAGCCCGACAACCTGGCCACGCTGAATCCTCATCCGAGGTTCAGCTTGCGGCGGCAATCGGTCACCGAGCCCGGCCTGCTCACTCGGATTCAGCAGCAGCATCCGCGGCTTGCAACCGTGTTTCATCTTGCGGCCATCGTCAGCGTCCCCTATTCCCTGGACCATCCGGAAGAGTGCCACGCCGTGAACCAGGCTGCCACGGCTTCGCTGCTGGAAGAATCCCGCCGCCTGGGGCTGGACACTTTCGTGTTCGCCGGTTCCGCCGCTGAATACGGTGCGGTAGAGCGCATGCCGCTGGTGGAATCCTATGCAACGGAGCGGACCGAGCGGTTGAGTCCCTATGGTGAAAGCAAATTTGCGGCGTCGCGGGCGGTGGCCGGGGCCCGGCTGAAACCACGCGGAGTGGCGTTGAGATGTTTCAACATCTTTGGCCCCCGGCAGGACCCTTCAAGCCCCTATAGCGGGGTGATTTCTCGATTTATCCGGATGGCAACCGCGGGTGATGCCTTGACCGTTTTCGGCGACGGCCTGCAGACCCGGGATTTCATTTACGTTGCCGATGTGGTCGAAGCCTATCTCGCGGCGGCCGGTCTGAACGGGTCGCGAGCAGCGCCGGCGGCTGGGATCTACAATATCGGCAGCGGCGCTCGCCTCACCGTTCTCGATCTGGCCCGGGTCATTCAATGCTTGACAGGTCAGCCTAAATCCATCAGCTTTTACCCGGAACGCGCCGGCGATGTGCGCCACAGTCAAGCCGATATCAGCGGCTTTGTCGGCGCCACCGGTTGGCGGCCGATGGTGAGCCTCGAACAGGGCCTGCAACGCACGATCGAGTGGATGCGCGCCCAGGCGCAGCCGGGATGAGTTTGCCGAGGGAGCACTGAACGCATAGCGGTCATTCAAGGGTCTGGTATTAAGCCCATCGGGATGAAGGCCGGCCGCCCGACCACAACCAAAGGAGGACTGCGGTGAAAAGGAAAATCTATCTGGTACTGGTTTTCTTGTCGATCTTGGGTTTGGCGGTCACCTGTAAATCCGACAAAGCGGTGCAGGCTCCCCAGAGCCAGGCGCTGATACCCTATGAAGCGATGGACTACGGCAGCCTGATC
>MNZR01000040.1 GCA_001873705.1 Syntrophobacteraceae bacterium CG2_30_61_12 | reverse complement strand
GGGCTTCCTGCGCTTCCATCAGGTCACCATAAAGGAGCATTTCCAGCGCGACCTTACGGCCCACCGATTTCGACACCGGAATGACCGGCCCCACGCAATTGAGCCCCACATTGATGGCGGTCAACCCGATCCGCGCGTTATCGGCGGCGATGGCCAGATCGCAGGCCGCCACCAGACCGGCCCCGTTGGCGGCGGCGACCCCATGGACCTGAGCGATCACCGGCTTGTTCATCCGGCTGATGGTGACCAGTGGTGTCTCCATGCGCTCGATCCAGTCGCGCAGTTCGAGCGCGGTTTTACCGGTCAGTTCGTTGACATCGATCCCGGCGCAGAAATGTTTGCCGGCACCCTTGATCAGAATCACCCGAACGCCGCGATTGCCATCGAGGGCCTTCATCGCCTGATCCAGTTCGGCGGCCAGCGGCGTGGTGAAGGTGTTGAGTTGGCTGGGCCGGTTGAGGGTGATCACCGCCACCAGATCGTCGCCGATTTCCACCATAAGCGTTTCGTAAGACATGGGTCTCTCCTGTTTCGTGGTTGGTTTGGATAGGAAGCCGCCAAGGCTCGATCGTTGTGCCAAACCCTATCATATCGAAGCATGAAAGCAACGATTTGGTAGGGCGAAAAGCGATGTTGTGAGCGGGAACCATCGAGGACAAACCAGTTGGCTAATGCGTTATGGAAACGCAATAATTGATTCTCAATAACGGAACGCTCATTGGCCTGTTCTTCTTGATCACGTCGGTCATGCGTCTGAGCTGATGCCGGCGCCGAATCGCTTCTGAAACACGGCGGCTATGCCCCGGGTGCTCAATTCCGCGCTAGAGTATCCTTTTTGCATGGCCGCGGCGTGATTGGGGTGGGCTTCGGCATCCGTGAACTGATAGCCGCTCCAGGTTTGGTAATGCCGCAATTGCAGGCCAAGATCCAAGGTTTCCACCTTGAGCAGTTGTTCATGGGCCGCGAGCCGAACCCGGTTCATGCCAACCCGCGCTTCGTGAATATCCTGGTCGGTGGCGCCCGCATCCCTGATGCGCTGTTCGAACCGTTCGGGATCGTCCACCAGGTGTGCCCAGGGTTCCCGCTCATGGAAATGAGCAAAATGCGAGCCGGAATCCGCCGTCCAGATGGGATCGAAGGTGAGATAGATCCAGCCGCCGGGTCGGGTCACTCGCGCCATTTCCGCCAAAGCTCGGGGCGGCTCGGAGATGTGTTCAAAGGCGTTGAACGAACAAACGAAATCGAAGAGGCCGTCGCGGTAGATCAATTCCAAGGCGTTGCCGGCATGAAATTCCAGCCTGGCCATCGGCAAGCAGAGCCCGTTGCGTTCGCATTTTTCCGCCAGCAATCGGATAAATTCGCCCTTGTAGCGCAGGTTGCAATCGGTCAGGTCGGTAAAGTAAATCCGCCGGCATCGGGGCGCCAGCAAGGCTGCGTGAAGTCCACCGGCTCCACCGACATCGAGAATCAGGGATTCAGACCAGTTCAGGTCGGCCTTGGCCTGGTCCATGCGCCAATCCATGGTGGTCAGGTCGGCCTTGTGGGCCGCGATATCATCTGCTTCGGAATAGGCCATGTGCACGTTCCTCCTGAAGCTTCAGGTTACCATGAACGGTCCGTGACTGGAAGATCGGCGCGCTGATCCTGATCCTGGCCCCGATCAGGGCGATGACGGTCGAGAGGTGGGTGCGGCTGCGCTGTTCCAGGCTTCCGCCCGGAGCGCCACAACAGCTTGCGCGATCCGATCCCAGCCGAGGTTTTCGTGGGCCTGGCGGATCACGGCCCCGCGTTGGGTCGGTGCGGTGAGCCCGGCGAGTTCGAGCCGCTCCGTTGCGTTTTGGATGCGTAGAGCCAGTTCCCCCGCAACGCCCGTGAGCAAGCCCCGAGAGACCTCCGCTAAGCCTTCGGGAAGGCCGCTCCGGATTCGGATCCGAAAGGGGCTGAGGGGGCCGTCGAGGGCGAAAAAGGCGGAAACGATCCGGTCAAAAGCCGCCTGGTCTCGAGCCGACTTGGCCAGAGCGGCGCCGAGAGCCGTCTGCAACCTGGTTCCATACTTTACGCGGACATAAACCACGCTTTTGAAGGCGAGCTTTTCTCGACAGGATTAACAGGATGGACAGGATGAATGGGTATTGCGTTGATCGTGTTGATCCTGTCAAGAAGCTCAGGTTGTTACCGCGCCGAGTATATCGCAAAAGCCGACCAGTTCCAGGGCAGTCACGGCGTCCTGGGTTTCCGCGAGGGAAATCGTGAACCCGGCGGCACGGAGCAAGGCGATGAAGCGGAGCCGGGCGCGGGGGTCTTGAGTGCTCCAGCCGATTCGTTTGCATCGGGAAGGAGCTTGCCTAGCTAACGCCAGACCTTATATTGAAGTCGGATTTGCCGGCTGAAATGGGGTAGGAGCGCAGTTGAATCCTCCCCCGTGGTCTCCCCCAATGCCCGCGCCTATATGGCTCCGCATTGGCTGACAGGAATGGAGTATTTTCGAGAATCGCTGAATCTTATGGTCGTCCGGTTCGAGCCGGTGGGGCCGAGTCCGAAGCGAAAGGTCTTGCATGCGGCCAGGTGGCGGGAAGATAGTCTTGATGGGCTCGGGGGAACTGGGCGCCACCATGGTCGAGGTTCACAAGGACCTGCTGCGTTCCCTGCCGGAGCCGCGGCGGGCGGCGTTCATCGATACCCCGGCCGGATTTCAGCTGAACGTGGACGAGATTTCACGCAAGGCGGCGGCGTATTTCCAGCGCCATATCGAGCACCCTCTCAGCATCGCGTCCTTCAAGAATCGAGAAGAAATCTCCGGACTCGCCGCCGAGCAGGCCTTTCGCACGCTGCGGCAAGCCGATTATATCCTGATGGGTCCGGGGAGCCCCACCTATGCCCTGAACCAGTGGCGATCCTCGCCGATTCCTGAAATCCTGGTCCGCCGCGTGGCCGCCGGCGCCTGCCTGACGGCGGCCAGCGCCGCCGCTCTGACCGTGGGTCGGTTTACCCTGCCGGTCTATGAAATCTACAAGGTCGGGGAGCCGCTGCATTGGGTCGAGGGCCTCGATTTGCTCGGCCGTTTCGGCCTCGATCTGGTGGTGGTGCCGCACTGGAACAACGCCGAAGGCGGCAGCCACGACACCCGCTGCTGCTTCATGGGGGAATCCCGATTCGGGAAACTGCAAGCGCTGCTCCCGGAACCGCTGCCGATCTTGGGGATCGATGAACACACCGCCTGCATTCTGGATTTCGCCGCCGAAACCGTTGGGGTGCGGGGTCTGGGTTCGGTGACCCTGCGTACCGGCGGCACCGATCGGCGGTTCGCCGCCGGCGAAACTGTTGCTCTCGGGGTGCTGCGTGGCGAAACCCGGGATTCTGCCGATGCGTCCTCACCCGGTCGGCAGGGTTCACCGCCCGAACCGTTCCGGTCCGAGCCACCGGTGACCGGACCGTCGGCAGCATCGTCGGGAGCGGATTCCTTCTGGGGCCGAATCCATGCCCTGCAAACGGATTTCGAGCGCGGCCTGGCCGGTGGGGATTTCAGGATCGCCACCAACGCCCTGCTGGAACTGGACCGGCTGATCTGGCGGGCCCAGGGGGACCTGGAAAGTCCGGACGCCGTGGTGCAGGCCCGGGACACGTTGCGGGAACTGCTGGTGCGGCTGGGCACCGACCGGGCCGCCGGGGCAGGCAACGCGGTGGATGGCCTGGCGCCGCTGGTGGAAGGTCTGCTGAGCCTGCGCGAAAACTGGCGTTCCGATGGGCAATGGGCGGCGGCTGATGCAATCCGTGATTTGCTCCGCCGGGTACGGATTCAGGTGGAAGATACGACAAGCGGGGTGCGCTGGCGCCTGGAATCCTGATCCAGGGTTGCCGCCGCCTGGCGAGAATACACCTTGTCGCAACTTCCGAGCGTCTTCCCTGGATGTTCAGGACGCACATGAAATAACCCGGGGGCAAAGCGCTCAAGATCACCTGGCGGCACGGTCGGGACACCGTGCCGCAACGAGTGGAGACCGTGCCACATCGAGTAGGTCGGGTTGCGACCAGCGGGAGCTACCCGACGATCTCCTGAAGACTCCGGATCAACCAACCGTTGCCAGACGCCGAAATGGTGAGGAATAATTGTTGCCGTTCACCTTATTTTCTGCCATCTGAGCGGAATCGCGCCGAACCGAACCGAGCGTTGGTGTCGGCCGGTCATCGCTGAATCCGAAACGGGAGTGATCGATGTATTTCGCCATGCAGGGGCCGCCAACTTGACCGGAAATCCTTTGCGCATCGCCATGCTCAGCGTCCACTCCAGTCCGCTGGGCCCGGTGGGGACCCGTGAGACCGGCGGGATGAGCGTCTATATTCGGGAGCTGGCCCGCGAACTCGGCCGCCGCGGTCACCGGATCGATATCTTCACCCGGCGGCAGGAGCCATCTCAGGCTGCGATCGAACCATTTGCCTCCAACGTGCGGCTGATCCATCTCGCGGCTTCGGTCAGCGGGGATGCCGGCAAATCCTCGCTTTATCCGCACCTGGACGAATTCCTCGGTGGGATCGAGCGGTTTCGTTCCGCCGAGGTCCTGGACTACGATCTGATCCACAGCCATTACTGGATTTCGGGCCGGTTGGGCAGCCGTTTGCGGCAGCTCTGGCGGCGCCCGCACCTGCTCATGTACCACAGCCTGGGGGAGATGAAGAATCGTAGCGGCGCCCGGCCACCGGAACCGGACCTGAGGATTGCCGCGGAACGAGACCTGGCCCGGAGCGTCGATCGCATTCTGGCCCCGACCGACCGCGAAAAACACAACCTGATCCGCTATTATGGAGCGATGCCGGAGCGGATCGGGGTGGTTCCCTGCGGGGTCGATCTCGACCTGTTCCGTCCGCTCCCGAAGGGGGTCGCCCGGCGGCAATTGGGGCTGGATCCGGAGGCCCCGCTGCTGCTCTACGTCGGCCGGTTCGAAGCGGCCAAGGGGTTGGATCTGCTGTTGCTGGCGTTGGCCCGGTTCGACCGCGACCGGCGCTTACGGCTGCTGGTGGTGGGAGGCGACGGCGCCGACGCTCCGGAAGCTCAAGCCGTTAAACGGGAGGCCCGGGAACTGGGGCTTGGCGATCGGGTCCTGTTTGCCGGTCGAATCGATCAGCGGCGGCTGCCCGCTTATTACGCCGCGGCGGATTTCCTGGTGGTCCCGTCGCGCTACGAAAGCTTCGGGCTGGTGGCCCTCGAGGCGCTCGCCTGTGGCCGTCCGGTGCTGGCCACCCCGGTCGGGGTGATGGAAGAACTGCTGCGCGGCACCCACCATGGGCTGGTGGTGGATAACGCGTCGCCGGAAGCCCTAGCCCGGGGTATGCGGATCATGAGCAACGGCTTTGCGCCGTCGCCGCCGGCCGAACTGCGCGCCGCCGTTGCTGATTACCGCTGGTCCGCCGTGGCGGCGGCGGTGCTCGCCGAATATGCGGC
>MNZR01000206.1 GCA_001873705.1 Syntrophobacteraceae bacterium CG2_30_61_12 | reverse complement strand
GGCGGGACTCGCCCGACCGCACTCAGCCAACCAGGGCCGGCCGGGCGGGTCCCCGGTGCAGCCGGGAGGAAAGGTTATGGCAACGAATCAAACCCTGGACTATGACGCTCTGGTGGTGGGGGGCGGGATCGCCGGCTTGCAGGCGGCTCTGGACCTGGCGGATCAGGACTACCGGGTAGCCATCGTCGAGCGCGATGCTTCCATCGGCGGCAAGATGATCCGCCTGTCCAAGGTGTTCCCGACCCTGGATTGCGCCAGCTGCATCACCACGCCGAAGATGGCGGCGGCGGCTCACCATCCTAACATCACCCTTTACACCTACGCCGAGGGGCGAGCAATCGGCGCCGCGGCCGAGGCCGACGGCTTTCGCGCCGACCTTACGCTGAAAGCTCGTTTCGTCGACCAGAACCGGTGCATCGGCTGCCGCCAATGTGAATACCATTGCCCGGTGCTGGTTCCCGATATGGAGCAGGGCGGTTTCTCCGCCCGCAAAGCGATCTACATTCCTTTTTCCAATGCTATTCCTCAGATCGCCCTGCTGGACTCGGAGCACTGCATGCTCTGCGGCCAGTGCGAAAAAGTCTGTCCAACCGGTGCGATCGCTTATCAACAGCAGCCGCAGGCCCTGGTGCTCAACGCCCGGGCGGTGATTCTCACCACCGGCTTTGAAGTGATGCCGCTCGCCGACAAGCAGCAATACGGCAACGGCCGCATCCCCAACGTGATCACGGCACTGCAGATGGAACGGCTGCTGGCGCCGCACGGCCCGTACAACCGGGTGTTGCGGCCGAGCGACGGGATGGAACCGGGTTCGATCGCCTACATTCAGTGCGCCGGCTCACGCGACCAGAGCATGGGCCAGGCCTATTGTTCGCGGGTCTGCTGCATGTATGCCATCAAGCAGGCCATGCTGCTTTCCGGGGCCCTGCCGCTGGCCGACATCACCGTCTATTACATGGATATCCGGGCCTTCGGCAAAGGCTACGAGCAGTTTTATCAAAACTCCAGGGCGATGGGCATTCAGTTCATCAAAGGCAAGGTGGCCACCCTCGGCGCGGGACCCGATGGGGCGGTTGCGGTCCGTTACGAAGCCCAGGAAGCCGAGGGCGGTTCCGTGAGCGCCAGCCATGATCTGGTGGTCCTGTCGCTGGGGCTCACCCCGGGCTGGAACCCGGAGCCGGTCTGCGGAGTGAGCCGGGCATCCGACGGCTTCATTAAGACCGTTCGACCCAAGACCGCGGCGACCCTGACCGATCATGAGGGGGTCTTCGTCGCGGGCGCCGCCGCCGGCCCCAAGGACATTGTGGACACCATCGCCGAAGCCGGGGCCGCAGCCATGGAAGCGGCCGTCTATCTGGCCCGGAAGCAACCGCGCCGGCAGGCGGCGGCGTGACCATTCGGACACGGGGAGCAGATCCGATGAGCGACAAGAACCAGCGGGAACAAGATCGATCCCAACCGGGCGCCGCGCCGCGGGTGGGGGTTTACATCTGCCATTGCGGCGGCAACATATCCGACCACGTGGACGTGGAAAAGGTCTGTTCAGACCTGGCCCAAACCCCGGGGGTCGAGATCACCCGTCACAACATGTTCATGTGTTCCGATCCGGGCCAGGAACTGATCATGGAAGACGTGAAGAGCGGCAAGGTGGATCGGGTGGTGGTGGCGTCCTGCGCCCCCAGCCTGCATGAAACCACTTTCCGTAACGCTCTGATCCGGGCCGGCGCCAACCCTTACATCTACGAACACGCCAACATCCGCGAACAGGTGAGCTGGGTCCATCATGGCGCCGCGGCCACCGCCAAGGCCACCCGCCTGGTGGCGGCGGCGGCGGCCAAGGCCGCTCGTCTGCAACCGCTGGAACCGATCCGGGTGCCGGCTGAGCCTCACGCCGTCATTATCGGCGGCGGGGTGGCCGGGCTCAAGGCGGCGGCGGAACTGGCCGGGCGCGGGATCGCCGTGACCCTGGTGGAAAAGTCGCCGTTCCTGGGTGGCCACACGGCCCAGTGGGACCACCTGGCGCCCACCGGCGAAGCGGCCCGGGAAGTGGTGGCGGAATTGGCGGCGGCGGCGCTGTCCAATCCCCTGGTGAGCATCATCACCAGCGCCGAGGTGACCGCCTTGGAAGGCTACGTGGGTCAGTTCACCCTGACCGTAACCCGGCGCCCGCCGGCCGCTTCCGATCTACCGGAACAGCTCCCGACCGCGGCGGTCGGTGCCGGCGCTCCGGGGACCTTTGTTCCCGGCCACGGCATCTTGCCGGCTCCCCTGCCCGAGGAATCCGAAACCCGACGGATCAAGACCGGGGTGGTGATCCTCGCCACCGGCTTTCGCCCGTACACGCCGAAGCGGGGTGAATACGGCTACGGCGAATGGGAACAGGTGGTGACGCTACCGGAACTCATTCGGATCCTGGCCGAGCAGCAGCAGCAACCGCCTCCGGAACCCGTGCTCACCGTGAACGGCCGCGCCGTCCGCCGGATCGCCCTGATCCACTGCGTCGGCAGCCGCCAGATTCCCGGCATCCACGAAGAACGCCCGGACGGCACCCTCAATCAATATTGCTCGCGCACCTGCTGCACCGCGCTGCTCCACGCCGCCAATGAAATCCGGCAGCGGTTCCCGGCGGTGCACGTGATCGATTGCTACCGCGATATCCGCACCTACGGCCGCGGTCAGGAAGAACTCTATACCCAGGCGGGTCGCAACCGGGTGCTGTTCCTGCGCTTTGAAGCCGAAGATGCCCCGGTGGTGGAAACCGCGCCCCCCGGCAGCGAATCTCCGCTTCAGGTGCGGGTTAAGGACACCCTCACGTTCGGCGAGGAGGTGCAAGCCCCGGTGGACCTGGTGGTGCTGGGAGTCGGTATGGAACCCGGACCGATCCCGGAATTGATCGAGATGATGAAGCTCCCGATCGGCGAAGACCGTTTTCTTCAGGAAGTTCACCCCAAGCTGAGGCCGGTGGAACTGGCCAAGGCCGGCCTGCTCCTGGCCGGGACCTGCCAAAGTCCGATGGATGTGGGCGAAGCCTGTTCGGCGGCGGCCAGCGCGGCGGTTAAGGCGGCGGCGATCCTCGGCCGCGGGTTGGTTGAACTGGACCCGTTTGTGGCCCAGGTGGACCCGAACCGGTGCCGCGGCACCGGCCTCTGCCTTGAAGCCTGCCTGAACGACGGCGCGCTTGAGCTGGTGAGCTGTGAGCGCGCCGGTGAAGCCGGCCGCCGCGCCCAGGTCAACCCGGCGCTCTGCCTCGGCTGCGGCGCCTGCGTTGCGGTCTGCCCGGAAGGAGCGATCCAGGTGAACGGCTGGACGCTCGATCAGTTCGAAGCCATGGTCGATGCCATCGTCGCCGATCAACAGGCGGCTTGATCCCTACCCAGAGCGAGGAACCACAGTGAGCACCGAGGAACGCAAGCAAAAAACCCCGAAGGAAGTGATGAACGCTCTCCGCACCGCGCGGCAGCCACAAGTGCGGGCGGCCACGGCGGCGGCCAAGGAGCAGCGGCAGGTTATCCGCAAGATCACCGAACAACTGCAACAGGGTCCCGGCACGGTGCCGGAAATCGCTCAGGCCGTCGGCCTGGAACCCGACCAGGTGCTCTGGTACGTGGCAGCTTTGAAGAAGTACGGGCAGGTTCTGGAAGCCGACAAAGCCGGCGCCTATTTCCGCTACCGGCTGGCCGAACCCGCGCCCGCCACCGCCTAGGAGGACGCCCATGGCAACGATATCAACACAGTTCGTCGAAGAACTGGAACACTACGGGGTGGACACCACCATGGACTGCTTCAATTGCGGGACCTGCGCGGCCATCTGCCCCCTTATTTATGAACATTTCCCGCGCAGGATGATCCGCTACGCCCAGCTCGGCGCCCGCGAGCGCATCCTGGAACAGGCCAACGATCTCTGGCACTGCCTGCATTGCGGACTCTGCACCCTAACCTGCCCCCGTCAGGCCGACCCCGGAGAACTCATTCTGGGCCTGCGCCGACTGGTGGTTGCCGAATGGAGGAGGGCGGACCATGTATAGCCCCAAAGACATCATCGATCTGCTGGCCGCCAACGTGCGCCGGACCCGCAACCCGTTCGGCGTTCCCAAGCGGCTCATGAACCGCTGGTGGAAAGGTCTGGAATTGCCGGCCCGGGCGGACACCCTCCTCTACACCGGGCTCATGTACCAGGCGGCACCCTATATCGAGCAGACCACCAGCATGCTGGAGCGCTTTGAAGATTCCAAGTGGGCGCCCTACATCGGCTATGCGCGCTGGATGCCGAACTACCTGGCCGGCCTGGGGCTTTATCTGATGGCCGACGGCAAGGAAAAAACCCGGGCCGCCGGGACGCTCAAGAACATTGTGCGGATCTTGCAAAGCTCCGGCATCCGCTTCGGCTACCGGCCTGAACTCGATTTCTACAGCGGCATTCTGCTCTATGACCTGGGCGACCTGGACGGCTTTCTGGAACATGCCCGCTTTGTCGCCGACCGTCTGCAGCAGGCCGGGGTGCGCCGTCTGATCACGGTGGACCCGCACACCACCTACGCGCTCAAGGTCCTGTACCATAAATACCTGGGCACCCGGTTGGAAGTGAAAACCTACTTCGAACTGGCCCAGTTCCCGCCCGCCGGCGGCGATCGGTCGGACACCACGGGCCCGGTCGTGGTCCACGATCCGTGCTTTTACGGACGCTATCTGGAACTCTCCGAGGTCCCCAACCGGCTCCTGACCGGCCTGGGCTATCATTGCGTGCCGGTTCGAAACAGCGGCCCGTTCACCAGTTGCTGCGGCGGTCCGGCGGAATCCATTTCGCCCAAACAGTCGCGCGAAATCATGCAACGGCGGGTCGAAGAACTCCAGGCCACCGGTGCCCCGATTGTCGCCATGTGCCCCATCTGCATGGGCAATCTGCGAAAATCCGGGGCCCAAGTGGAAGACCTGTCGACCTTTCTCGCCCGCGCGGCCTAACGCGGAAAAATCAATCTCAAAGCAGCCCGCGGCGGTGGGATCAAGGGGCCCGGCGCGCCGGGATCCATCGGCTGTCACGTCAACCAATCTGAAGGAGAAATCATGGCGGATCAGGAAAAGATCGTGATCTTCGTGACCCACGCGGGCGAAGACCCGGAACGGGCGACCCTGCCGTTTGTGCTCGCCACCGCGTCCCAAGTGATGGAAGTGGAAGCACTGATCGTCTTGCAGTCCAACGGAGTCCATCTGGCGAGCAAAGGCTACGCGGAAAAGGTCCAGGCCGCGGCCCTGCCGCCGCTGAAAAAGCTGCTCGATACCTTCCTCGCCGAAGGCGGCCGCATTCTGGTCTGCGGTCCCTGCATCAAGGAGCGCCGGATCACCGAAGCGGACCTGATCGAGGGCGCCGCGGTCACTGCCGCCGGCAATCTGGTTCAGGAAATCATCAGCGCCAAGTCCAGCCTGGTCTATTGATCGGCGCCGCGCCGAGGACCACCTGGGTAGAGGAGCCGTAAATTTTCATCGGGTTCTTACCTCCGGCCCGATT
>MNZR01000205.1 GCA_001873705.1 Syntrophobacteraceae bacterium CG2_30_61_12 | reverse complement strand
AGCCGGTAGAGTATCTGCCTTTTAAGCAGAGAGCCGCGCGTTCGAATCGCGCACGGCCCACCAGCAACAAACCGCTTGACAGCGCCAACGGCCCCTGGTAAAGGGACCAACGCGATGTCCCTATCGTCTAGCCAGGTCCAGGACACCGGCCTTTCACGCCGGCAACACCGGTTCAAATCCGGTTGGGGACGCCAAACGATTCCGATGGGTTGCAGGTTGTGCGACCAGAGCAATGCCCGGTGGATATACCGGGCGGATATACCGGGAACCTCCTAAGTGCTCGCTTGGGAGGTTTTCCCTTTTTGTGCAAAAGGGATCACCTTCCCTTTTTGCGGTTCGCGATTACTCAGGATCTGCAAAGCCTTCTTCATTTCTTCGACTTCAAAACCGAGACTTGCGAGGTACCGTTCCGTCGTCATCGGATGTTGGTGCCGCAAGATCTTTTGAATCATGCTTACGGGCTTTCCCTCCTTGTACAGGATAACGGCCGTTAGGTGCCGGATTGCGTGGAAGCCGAACTTCTTGACCCCGGCCTTCTCGCAAAGCTTTTTCATGACATGTTGGCGGTGCTTGAAAGGACCTCCCGGCTGGTGGCCCGGGAAGGTGTTTCCGAGCATCGTAAAAACATATTCCGAATCGGGATAAGGCCGGTCGGTCCACCACTGGCGCAAAACGGATTTCAATTCATCAACCATCGGGATCCAGTCCGCACGCATGGATCCATCCCGGGTCTTTCTGGTGGTCAACCGAACCAGGCCGTTCCGGAAGTCCACATCGGTCCAGGTCAGCCGGAAAAGTTCCCCGCGCCGAGCCGCCAAATACAGGAAACAGGAGAGCATGACCTTATCCTGTTCGGTCGTTTCCTGATACACTTTCCAAAAGTCTGTTTCCGAAGGAACATATCGGGGATGGGGGTCTTCGGGAAATCTTCCCACCGCGGCAAAAGGATTGGCCAGGTTGGGAAATTCATCGACATATTTTCTGCCCCACTCCCAGGCTGTCATGAGGTTTTTCCGGTCTTTGTTGGCCGCGTGCCCGGAGCGGTTGTCGAATTGTTCCTGGAGATATTGCAGGGCGATCGCCGGAGGGAATTCGGCGAGCGCTCCGCCTCTGGTGAACAATAGAAACCGCCTGATCGCGGCCTTCTTCTCTCCGTAAGTCTTGTCGGCACATCGCCTCTGAACATCGCTGAGGTACCTATTCCCCCAGTCCAAGGACTGCGGCAAGCCCGTGCGGATCGGGGATGCTTGCTGCTGGTGCCGTGCGTGCTCCTTTGCTTCCTTCTCGAGTCTCTTTTTTTCTTCCTCTTCCCAAATTATGGCCTTCCGTCGTTCCTTTTCTCCCTTTCCGAACCACTTCGTGGCCACAATCTGGCCGTCCCTCTTCACTACTCCACGCCACCGAAGGACGCCACGTCGCATCGTTTCCGTCGGCATCGATGATCCTCCGTATTCGATTTTCAAAGAACCGTAGGCATCCTGGTGCAACCTCTACGCCGCCAAGAGCATCAGCGTACTTGCGTACAGTCCTTGCGTCAATACCGAGGATCCGGGCCAGCGCTCGCGAGGTCAAAGGCGTTCCCAATTCTTCCTGGAGATGTGTGCAGCTCATGGGTTATCGTCGCCTATCAAAACGATACTCCGCGACACAATAATTGGTCATGTAACCTGGCGGGATTCATGGTCTCGAAGATTTTACCCACTCCCGATTGGTCGTCGCGGCCGCAGCCGGAAACCGAATCCATAGCGCGCGATCGCGACCCCCGAAATCGGCCGTAAGGGAGTGACTTGGGCTGGGGCCGCAACAGGCATGGACGCATCAGTTAGTTTTGGGGAAGACCGGGCAGGCTTCGCCCAACTCGGGGCGCGGTGACGGGTTTCATCGACCGATGCGCCGGAAGTGCCGCCCCGCGGGGGCGGAACGAATCGAGCTGGTGCTCCGAAGGGTTCAAGCGCCTTCATCCAAAACCGAGCGCGCTGTTGCGGGCCAGCGGGGGCGTGTCAGGGGATCATCGGGGGACAACGTGGGGTACGCGGGTGCGGCTGGTGCGGGGGCAACGGGTGCTGGGATAGTCGAGCCCGAATGGACCGCACTTTATGGACTGATGAGTCACCTGTCAAGGAAAATATTGCCTCTTACAGCCTTTTATTAAAAAATCCGGGCGAGCCGTATCGATGCTGCCTGACACCAGGAAAGAAGGGGTTACGGAAGCGTTTCCGCAGGGCACTTTTCATGCGGGGTTCGGGATCTGCATAATGCGGCAACAGAGCGGTTCGAAATGATGAAGACGGTTTGTGCGGAAGTGAGCAACCCGGGAAACAGTTCCGGAACCGGAACCTGCTGGTTTGCGAAAGGATGTATAAGACCTAATCGCTAAGCGCTGCCAATGGTCCGATTGAAGGGATCGGAACGGCGTTCGCGCCGCCACGAGAGGTCACAAGCGGAAAGCGTTCCGGCATTGCTACTGGTTCGGGCCGAAGGGGGAACCGGGCAGCCAGCGCCTGGCGCCGAGTGACTGCCCCCCATTGCGGTAGGGAGCCTGGACAGTTGGATGACCTGGTCCTGAGCATCCGCCCGGTGCGGTGGGCCGATCCAACAAGAGCCGGGAGGCTTCTTTTCGGCATGGATCGGCAAAACAGCCGGCGGGGGTTCGCCCCGGAGGTGGCTGGTCCTCGGGGGCGAACCCGCGCAAACCACTGCAAAGCAACGGACTCGATCGGCCCGGTACAGGATCGTGGCGCGAACCGCTGGGCCGTGGATCGATAAAATGGGAAAAAGCGCCGGGCGCGGCGGGATACGTGCTCCCGCGCCATGTGGCGATCAGCAGTTCCCGGCCTGGTCCGGGAGCAGGCGCCGGAATCTGGTTTCCATGTCGGCGGCGTAATCGTCGGTGAGGGCGTGATCCCAGTGATTGGCACGGAACAGTTGGGTCACGTTGTGCGGCTGCATCTCGCGATCACTCAGAAGCCGGCCATAAGCCACCATTACACTTTGCCCTCTGCGGGGTCACGGGACGACGCTGGCGGCCGACATGGCGAGCCCATTGCGGTGATCGCAGGTAATTGCCGGCTACTCCTGAGCGGTTACGAATTTTTCTTTTCTTCATCCACCGTGACTAGAATTTGTACACACGAACCAATGCCTTTTCGTCTTCACACGCCAATTCCATTGTCATTTCAGGCCCAAGCTGGTTATCAGTATAGGACCAGCCTTGGACACCCTTGTCACTTTGATTCCA
This sequence comes from Syntrophobacteraceae bacterium CG2_30_61_12, assembly GCA_001873705.1. Taxonomy (GTDB): domain Bacteria; phylum Desulfobacterota; class Syntrophobacteria; order Syntrophobacterales; family DSM-9756; genus CG2-30-61-12. The sequence continues at coordinate 2,434 of MNZR01000205.1, read as the reverse complement.
TAAAACAGCACAGGGCCAGTTGGGTGGTATTTTTCTGTCCATGAAGACGGCAGTTCCCATGGTTGGGCATTGCCATTGTCGCGAGGAACCGGCGAACCCGTATTTGGCGAAATAGACATCTCCTGACCCGCTTTCTCCTCTCGGATGAAAGGCATGTGCCGGGTTCAAAATCAAATTCACCTTAGGGTTATTCAAGTTACGTTTACGTATTCCAAAACTGTCATAGCACACGGCCAGATAAAGGCGATGACCCGATACATTGAAGATCCTTGGGTAACCTAGTTCCCCCTGTAGGTGATCCGATGCGCATTCAACCCTTCCGTCCTGTTCCTCAGCGGGTGCGGGGAAGAATTTTCTACCAATCGCAACCACTCCCCGGGCATTGACCGCACCTGCAAGTTGATCTCTCATATTCCTACCGTCAATTCCAAAACAAACGGTAACTGGATGTTGCCGTTCACCCAAAAGCGCGGAGATACGGTCAGCAAAAGCCTCGATCTGCATGGAGGCAGCCCCTTCCGTCGAGAAAAATCCTGCAGGCGTCAGGAAAAGATCGGCAGCTTCGCCGAATCGATCGAGTACTCGTTGCAACATCAACATTCTGGTGTCGTTATCGAAGCGACCCTTCGATGCGATGGTTACCGTCGCTATTTTCAGCTCGGAAGAGACTTGAGAACCGGACCTATTGGATACGATACGCCGCATTTCGATCCTCCTTTGAAATTGTTCAACGTTTTCGGACTTGTTCGGATCAAGAGAACACCATGGAAAGTCTGCCATGAAGATGCGAATGGTTGGGTTAAGGCCTGACAAATTGGGCAGAAAATCGCGGAGGGTGTCGTACCATGCCCTTTGTTCGTCCCGGTGTGGAGGATTATTGTCTTTTGAATGGATGCGATCGCAAAGATCAATCCACTTGTTCTTATCAAAGCCAACCCGAAGCTGTGCGGGATAGCACAACAGTGACTGCTTGCGTGCCAGGGAAAAATGTTGTGATTCGTCCAACTCAACCACGGTATTGATGGCCGGGATATAGATGTCACACGGCGACAATTCCTTGGCTCCAACAAGTTGATGATAGCCTCTTAGTCGCTGCAATTCCGAATAGATTTTTCCTAACTGCTGATAGGCTTTGGATGTTGCGTAATCCGTGATCTGGGCCGGCAATCCCGTTTTGTACTCTTCCCGAATTTCGCCGAATATTTTCCGGAACATCTCTTTGATAATCAGTTTGCAGCGAGGACATCGAACAGGGTGTCTTCGCGATCCGGGGTTGATTGTCCTAAGCGGTGCGGAAGAAATAACCGGTGTTATCTGAAATCCACGTGCCTTGAGAAAATCGTTGCTCTCCTGTCCCCCGCTGAAATATCCCGGCCGTAGGCGCTCACCGTTTGCATATAAATTCGCAACAGATAGCAAATATTTGGGTGGATATGCTTTACCCTGATGATGCAAGCTGTATTTGGTGGACTGGCGGTTAATGGGTATTCCGTCGCAATCAATGTCGCCTATCGCTCTGAGCAGGTGTTCCCGGGTTATGTTCCTTGGTATCATTCAGTTCAGTCCTTTCTCACCGTTCCGCACCGGGTTTTGGCATCAAACCGCCGACCAATCAGCATCTTGACCGAAACCTGATGCTGCTCAGGTGGACTAGTAGCCGTTTTTGGTGATCACGTCGATGCACGCATGTGAATCGGTAATCATGCGATTTCCGTGCCTTGGCTGGACCATTTGGTCAGGTTGGGCAAGCAATTCAGGCGATCGGTAAGCACGGTGACCAGGTGAGGCCGGACATTTGCATATTCCGGACGAAGACGGCCGCCTTGGTCCGGAATGGATGGTGGGAACAGCGGATAGGTTTTTGGGGCTTATGTACCTAGCTGTCGTACAATTGGCCTCACCTGGATCATTTTCGTTTCAACTCACATCTAAGAAGGATGGAGAATTCAAGATGACTACTCCAAGATATACTGAACAAGAGATTTGGGACAAACTCAATGAGCTTATTGGCTGCGAAATCAATTCATTGACTGACAGGAAAACTCACTTGCTTGTTTCGGCTGATCAGGCGGACAGAACATACTTGATTCAATACGAATCAGGGAACACCAAGCGCATAAAGCTCGATCAGCTCTATGCGCTCTATGCCGAGCTGCACCTGCGTGGTGAACTGTCTTATCAATATATGGGACAGCACGTTAAACAAATCTTGGGTTGGTCACAGTGGCACGCACCGGGCTCGGCAATGATGGCAATCTTACCCGTTTTGGATGAGAGAATAGTAAGCAAGGGGGGCACATTGTTTATTCGTCCACAATTCTAGTCCCCTTGTCTCCGAGTTCAATCCCGCCATGGCACTGGTCCAGGGATAGGCGATGGATGCTGGATTCCCTGTCCAGTGCATGGGCGGTGGTGAGTGATCATGAAGCGGTCG
>MNZR01000122.1:19600-23491 GCA_001873705.1 Syntrophobacteraceae bacterium CG2_30_61_12 | reverse complement strand
GGAGTTCACAGAGAACGCTGAGAATACCATTTCTTTCCGAAGCCTTCTCCGTGACCTCCGTGCTCTCCGTGGTGAATCATTCCCAAAAAGTGGCCGATGCGATGATCATCGCCGCGCGTTCGAATCTTGCCAGGCGCACCAAGCAAATCAATGGGTTGGACTAAGCCGCTAACGCGGCGGGTAATCTATACCTTTTTAGCTTGAGAAGTTACGTTTTGTGTTCCCGCGGAGGCGCTGAGAGCGCGGAGAAGAGCCATCAAATCAACCTCCCCGTCTCCGCGTGGAAATGAAACTTTTAAGCCTTCGCAAGTATAAACCAACGCAGCCGGCGATGCGTCCAGGCTGACCCCGTACGCATATCCAAGCTGGTAGGTCGGGTTCCGATCAGCGGGAGCTACCCGACGGCTCGGCAACGTTTCCAATCCACGATCCCACGGCGGATTGTCAGGGAGTGCTCCGCACCCCCCGACCTACCTGGAACGAATCGAAATCACACCCGCGGCGTGAAGGAATTCCGCGGCACTGATGCAACTCTCACCTAATGAAATCTGCCCCCCAAATTCGTTATCGGCAGGCGAAATCGATGCGTCCCCCGCATGCTCACGATCAGTCATCGAAGCGAATGCCCATCTGTTTCGCCAGATCGCCATAAGCGGGCGGGAATTCCGGCTGGAAATTTTGATAGAAGGTCACCGGATAGCGCGCGCCGATTTTCTTCCCGGCCATCTTCAGGCCCTCGACCAGGGCCGGCATCTGTTCCGCGCCGATGGCAAAAACCAGTTCGTCATCCTGGGTCATGGAAAAGATCCGGTCGCCCATGCCTGGAATCACGATCCGAGGCAGTTTTTTCTGGTAAGGGGCGATCAGGTATTCGGTGCATTCGACCTTACCGCCGAATTGGGAGGCAAGCTTATCCCCATGCACATAGGTCCAGGCCTGAATCAGCCGCATGATCTGGGCCGGGTTGCCGTGGATCACCACCGTCTGGGGTTCGAACAGGGCCTTGACGAGCGGTGCCAGAAGCACGCTCCGGGCCTCGCCGTTGGCGAGAAAGCTGATGTTTTGGACTTCCTGATCGGCGCTCGCTTGATCCCGGGAAAAGCTGACGTCGCGGAACAGCCGGGCCAGGGTTTGCGGGGGCTGCGGCACGCCGCTGAAGCCGAAGGCGATCATGGCCGGAACGCAGATGAGGTCGGCCGCGGTCAGTCCCACCGTCCAGCCGTACACTCGGGCCATGGTGACCGCCTGGCAAATGGTTACCCGCTTGCCCAAATCCACCGACGGCCGCCTGGTTTTGGCGGGAAATCGTTCCGGTTCGATGGAAAACTGAACAGCCAGGGGCAAGGTTTTGAGCCTCAGGCTGTTGTAGAATAATTCCGCCGTTTCCTGCCAATCGATGTGACCCATGCCTCACCTCCATTGCCAACGATCAATACTCGATCAGTCATTGTTGCCGGCCGCCCCGGGGTGGATCGAGCCGGCCGGCCGGCACCACAACCGTTACCCCTTACAGGGTGCGGACCAAACGCCTGGCCTCGGCCTGAAAGGGTCCTCCGGATCCTGAACCATTCGGGTGCGGCCTCGGCTCGGCGCCTAAGGGCTGACCTGAACGGGGACGCCATTCTGGATCTTGTAAATCAGGTAGTCGCGCTGCACGGTGCCGTCGGGGCGGAACGCGGTCACCCCGGTGAGGTTGCCGGAACCGGATAGGTGCAGCAGATTGTTCTGCAAAGTCGCCCGGTCATTGCCGCCGCGGTCTCGGGCGGTGAGCAGGAGGGTGAGGGCGTCGTAGGCCTGAGCTTCCAGGTAGTGCGGCGCAGCCCCGTAGGCATCGCGGAACTGCTCACGAAAACGGGCGATGCCTTGGGTGCTGTCGGTCAACGGTAGGGCGGTGGCGAACACGGCATTTTCCAGATAGACCCCGCCGCTGGTCAATAGCGAGGGATCATCCCAGAGGTTGGTGCCCAGCAAGGTGGGGCTGATGATGTTGTAGTAGGGCAGTTGCGGGGCGATCAATGCCACGGTCTGCGGCTGATCCGGGATGAACAGCACTTCCACGGCGCTCTTGTTGTCACGGCTGTAAGGGTTATCACTGGCCTGCTTGAGCAGGTCCCCGATGGCCTGCTTGAAGTCGGTGGTCCCCGGCTGGTAGGCGACGTTGGCTACCAGATTGACGTTTCCGGCCGTCGCGGCGCTGCTGAAAACTTTCGCCAGCCGATTGCCGTAGCGGTCATTGGGATGGAGCACGGCAAAGCGGGTGGCACCCAGTTGCTCACGACAGTAGCGCAGCAGGCGATCCACCATCTCCCGGTTGTCGATCAGCAGATGAAAAACAAAAGGCGATCGGGCTTCCACGGCTTCCTGCTGGGTGAAGCTCAGCATCGGGACTCCGTACTTGCTGGTATCGGCGGTCACGGCATTGGTGCATTTGGCGCTGAGCGGTCCGACGATGGCCAGCACTCCGTGATCGGCGGCCAGGGATCGAAAAGCGGCCGCGGCCTGGTCCGGTTGCGCCCGGGAATCCTTCACGATCAGGGTTACCGGGCTGGAGGGATTCGCTGTGTTCCAATTCTCCACCGCCAACGCCAGGCCCCGCAGCACCTGGCGACCGAATTCGGCATAAGATCCGGTGAGCGGCAGAATGCAGCCAATCCGGTCCGAATTGGATTTTAGCTGGGTGGTGACCCGACCCTGATTGAGCAGATCGCGAATGGATGCCGTGATCGGATGGTCTGGGTAGGAGGCGAGCACCTTGAGAAACTGGTCCCGAGCGGCATCCTGATGGCCCTGTTCCAGTTGGATCTGGGCCAGGCGATAGTCCAGGTAGGGACGGACGCTCGGGGCGATGGCGGTAGCAGCCAGCTTGCGAGCGGTGGCCTCATTCATGGCCGCAAGGATGGTCAGCGCGGACCGATTGAGGAGGCTCTTCTGATCCTCGGTTTGAGCTTTGGCAAAGCCGGTATCGAGCCAATTGAGAGCATTCGGCAGTTCGCCTTCGGCGGCCGTGGATCGAGCCAGAAAAGCGCTCAGGCGAACACGGAATTCCGGATCGGGAAACGGGCTTTCCCAGAGCTTACCCGCTTCATTCAAGGCGTTTCTCTTGCTGCCGGAACCCCACAGGGCTTCGACCCGATCAACCTGAGCGAAGGCGGTGCCCTGCCATTGCGGAAACTGGTCGATGATGGCGTTGAAATACCTGAGGGCCGTGTCCGGCCGGTCCTTACTTAAGTAGAGCCGACCGATCCGGGACAAGGACTTGGGGGCGATGGCGTTGTTGGGATAGGAATTGGCGATTTTTTCCCAGATCCCGATGGCCTGCATCAGATCGCCGGCGGCGGCGGTTTTCTCCGCCTGCGCCCATAACGCCTGGGCTTCGGTCGGGGGTGCGCTGTTGAAAACTTCCGGAGGCACCTGTACCGGCTGGCGGTAGAGGGAAGATGCACAGGCGGTCAGCACCAGCAGCAGACCGGTTCCCAGCAATCGAAGCAAGAGTTTGGCGATCATGGAGGTCTCGATGAGTGACTGGTTGGCGAGCGGCGGTTCCAAAGGGCATATCCTGATCCGGGGAACACGCGGTTTATGGTGATCACGCTTGGCCCGCGGGCGGCAAGTTCGCCGCGGTGCGATAAACATTATACACCATTGCGGTCGCGACTGAGTGGATAACTTGCCGTCGCGCCGCCGGATCCGGCAATAAAACACCGAAAGGGCGCATGCTGCGCACCTTTCGGTGTAAATATCGGCGATCCGTTCTGACCGGCGTGAGCGGCAGTCACGGTCCACCAGCCGGATGCCGCTCAGAGCGGAGGTTGGCCTACTTGTCTTTCACTTCTTCGAAGTCGGCATCCACCACATCGTCGTCGCCCTGGCCCTTGGCCTGGCCGGCGCCGC
>MNZR01000122.1:0-19577 GCA_001873705.1 Syntrophobacteraceae bacterium CG2_30_61_12 | reverse complement strand
GCCGCACCGGCGGCGGCCTGCTTCTCCGCGGCCTTCTTGTACATTTCCTCGGCCAGCTTGTGGGAAACCTGGGTCAACTGTTCCATCTCACTCTGAATATCTGTTGTGTTCTCGCCTTCCATGGCTTTTTTCAGCGCTTCGATCTTTTCCTCGATCTTCCGGCGGGTTTCCGCATCCAGTTGTTCACCCATCTCCTTGACCGTTTTCTCGGTCGAGTAAATGAGTCCGTCCGCCTGATTGCGCGCTTCGATCAATTCCCGCTTCTTCTTGTCTTCATCGGCGTGGACCTCGGCTTCCTTGACCAGTTGGTTGATTTCCGCCTCGCTCAAACCGCTGGAAGCCGTGATCTGAATGGATTGTTCCTTTTGGGTCGCCAGGTCCTTGGCACTCACATGGACGATCCCGTTGGCATCGATATCGAAGGTGACTTCGATTTGCGGGATACCACGGGGCGCCGACGGGATTCCGACCAGTTCGAAGCGGCCCAGGGTCTTGTTGTTGGCCGCCATTTCCCGTTCGCCCTGGAGCACGTGGATGGAGACCGCCGGCTGATTGTCGCTGGCGGTGGAAAAGATCTGGCTCTTGCGGGTGGGAATGGTGGTGTTGCGCTCGATCAGCTTGGTCATGACTCCACCCAGCGTTTCGATCCCGAGCGAAAGCGGGGTGACATCCAAAAGCAGCACGTCTTTCACATCACCGGTCAGGACCCCGGCCTGGATCGCGGCGCCTATTGCCACCACTTCATCCGGATTGACCCCGCGGTGCGGTTCCTTGCCGAAGAATTCCTTGACCTTGTCCTGCACTCTCGGCATCCGGGTCATACCGCCGACCAGGATCACTTCATCGATCTCCTGCCTGCTCAAACCGGCATCTTTCAAGGCCTTTTCCATGGGCAGCACGAGCCGATCGATGAGATCTTCCACCAGCGCCTCGAGCTTGGAACGCTGCAGCTTGATGTTCATATGCTTGGGGCCGCTGGCGTCGGCGGTGATGAACGGCAGGTTGATATCCGTCTCCATGGTGGTGGACAATTCCATCTTGGCCTTTTCCGCCGCTTCCTTCAGCCTCTGCAGGGCCATCTTGTCGTGGCGCAGGTCGATCCCCTGGTCCTTCTTGAATTCGCCGGCCAGCCAGTCAATGACCCGCTGGTCGAAGTCTTCACCACCCAGATGGGTATCGCCGTTGGCCGACTTCACCTCGAACACGCCATCCCCGATTTCGAGGACCGAAATGTCGTAGGTGCCGCCGCCCAGGTCGAAGACCGCGATCTTTTCGTCCTTCTTTTTGTCCAGGCCATAGGCGAGCGAGGCCGCGGTCGGTTCGTTAATGATCCTGAGCACGTTCAGGCCGGCAATCTTGCCCGCGTCCTTGGTGGCCTGGCGCTGACTGTCATTGAAGTAGGCGGGCACGGTGATGACCGCGTCGGTGACTTTTTCACCCAGGTAGTCTTCGGCGGTCTGCTTCATCTTGCCGAGCACGTAGGAAGAGATTTCGGTTGGGCTATAGTCCCGGCCGCGCAACTCGATGTGCGCGTCGCCGTTGGAAAACTTGGTGATCTTGTAAGGCAGCACGGTCAAGTCCCGCTGCACTTCAGGTGCTTGGTATTTGCGGCCGATCAACCGCTTCACCGCGGACACGGTGTTTTCGGGGTTGGTGATCGCCTGGCGCTTGGCCACCTGACCCACCAGTCGCTCACCGCTTTCGGTGATGGCCACCATGGACGGCGTCGTCCGGGTGCCTTCCGCATTGGCCATGACCTTCGGTTCCTTGCCTTCCATAATGGCAACCACGGAATTGGTTGTCCCCAAATCAATGCCGATAACCTTGCTCATTTAAAGTCCTCCTTAGAATTCATTTTGACTAGAACATAAATCGTAACAATCCAATTGCAACTCTAAAGCGAACCCGATGGCGAAATATTCAGGATCAATCGCCCCGGTCTCGAAAGATTTACAGGTCCATATTGTCCTGCCGCGCCGGTGCGGGTTCCGGTCGTGACGCCGCCTTGGCCACAATCACCATGGCCGGACGCAACAATCGGTCGTGCAGCAGATATCCTTGTTGAAACTCCTGCAACACGGTGTTGTCCGGTTGCTGGTCGGATTCCTGATGCAGCATCGCCTCGTGAAAATTGGGATCAAACGGTTGCCCCAACGATGCAAATGGCTTGCAGCCGAATTTTTCGAGCACCTCGGAAAAACTTTTGGCGGTCATTTGAACACCCTCCACCAGCGCCTTGACGTCCACCTCGTCGGTACCGTGAAGCAGTGCCCGTTGCAGGTTGTCGAGTACCGGCAGGACCGCCCGGATCAGGCTCTCATTGGCATAAGAAACGCCTTCGCGGCGCTCGCGCTCGAGGCGTTTACGGGTGTTTTCCATTTCCGCGGCGAACCTCAGCAGCTTGTCTTGAAGCTCACTCAGTTCTTCATCCTTACGATCACATTCGGCCCGCCACTGCTCCAGCGTTGCCGTTTCCGGGTCGAAGACCGAACCTTGCTCCGGTCCTGACTCTTGTTCCAGCGCTTCATCGTGATGTTCGTCACCTTGCTGCTCGTTGGAAGTCGTAACCTTAATTGTTGTCATGCGCCGATCACCTCCCTAAATCCCAACACGCACCACCGATCATGGTTGCCCCTCCTGGCTATCCGGTCTTTATGCTCACCGTTGGCGGCTTCAGGTCGGCAACGCCCAAGCCGTCGCAAAGATCCTGTTTGGAACCATTCAGTTGCGTTCCTCCGCCAGCAGGTTGCTCAGCGAGCGGGCAGTGAAATCCACGATCGGAATGATCCTGGAGTAATCCATCCGCAGCGGGCCGATCACGCCCAACACCCCGAGCGCTGTTTCGCCCCGGGAATAGGTGGATGAAATCAGGCTCACCTCTTCCAACTCCCGCACCTCGCTCTCGGACCCCAAAATGATCTGGACCCTGCCGCCGGGATTGAGTGCCGTATCGAGCAAACGGATCAGCCGCGATTTATCCTCAAACGCTTGCAGCAGCTTGCGCATTCGACCCACGTCCGAAAATTCGGGACTGTTGAGTAAGTTGGTCTGCCCTTCTATATAGATATTGCTATTGTCGAGCGTTGTCTGCAAGGCCTGCTGCGCAATATTGAGGGTCTTGGTAAAGAGTTGATCGAAGGTGGCCTTGGCGTCTTTCATTTGCTTCAGGATCCGCGCCTTGACCTCTCCCAGAGGCAAATCCTTCAGCAGTTCATTGACCTGGTCACTGTACTTGTCCAAGGTCTCCTGACTGATCACCTCGCCCCAATCGATCACGGAATGCTCCACCAGTCCGGATTTCGATATGAGAATGACCATGATCTGTCTGGGCGTCAGACGAATGAATTCGATGTGCTTGAACACGGTCGCTTCGAACTTGGGCCACAGCACCACTCCCGCCTGCCGGCAAAACACGGACAGGACCTTTGAGGTCCTGCGCAACAGATCTTCGATGGCCCCGCTGGTTTGCTCATAGGCCCCGCGGATTAATTGCCGTTGCTTTTGATCCAGCTGTTCGAGCTGAATGATGGAATCCAGGTAGAGCCTCAGTCCGCGATCGGTCGGAATGCGGCCGGCCGAGGTGTGCGGTTGCTGGAGCAAGCCCATTTCCTCCAAGTCCGCCATCACATTGCGGATCGTGGCGGAACTCACCTTGCCGCCGTAGTTCTTGGACACCGTCCTCGAACCAACCGGATCGCCACTCTTCAGATAGCCGGATATGACCGCATCCAGAACTTTCTGATCGCGCTCATTCAACTCGTTCACCAGGGCTCTCCTCCCAGGGTTAGCACTCCGTTGGCTTGAGTGCTAAAGCAACATAGTGACCCGCTGCTCCTTTGTCAAGCCGAGCAGAGGCCGCAAAACCAGTTTGGGTCGCCGCCGGGGAAAGGCGCCAGGCAATGCACCATGGTATTGAGCAAGCGCCCCAGGGGATGTCCATGGGGGAAGGGTCTTTCCCTCACGGATCCATGGCAAGGGATGATCACGGCCGGTATCCGGTGGCGCTGTGATTGGCCGCGGTCATAAAGGTGCGGCGCCACCGTCGGGAAGGCGATCCTTGACAACCCTCGCCTTCGGGCAGTAGACGAGCGATGGGCGGATGGCTCTCGCATTGATAGAGAACGGTGGGGAGGCGCGCACATCGCGACTCTCCCCCGAGAGTGCCCGGTCGGCCTTTGCCACTCCGGGATGAAGCGGCACCAAATTGACGTGTGAGCGACGGTCAGGATTGCTTCATGTCGAAATCTTCGAAATATTGAATGAACTCTTCCGACAGTCGATAGCAGGCCATCCTGATCCCGCTTTCCGACTGGTTGTGAAAAACCAGAGTGAGTTTTCCTGGATGTTCAGGGTCCTTTTCCAACCGCCCGAATTCCGCCAGTTCCTTTTGCAGTTTGTTGGTATTACATCCTTCCTTGAGTTGAATCGACATTTTACGCATCATGATCTCCCCATGCTTGACTGTTGGTGGGCACCGGAGACAAGACCCCTATACGGTTAGGCAATTACGGAACATTGGACAAAGGGGCAATGAACGCCTTCTGCTTACCATGTTCGCACTCAAAGCTCAAGCCGGGTGCATGCCGAGCACGATTCGGGCGGGACGCAAGAAGACATCCGCGGCGACCTTGGGATCATGTTTTCCGCGTGCTTCCAACGGCAACCCGGAAATGATCCTTATTCGGCGAAGGGCTCACCGGTCGCGGTGCGCGGATCCGATGCAAGGGTGGTGCGGAGCAATAGCGAATCTGGATATTCGATATCGCGAATTCGTCATGTGGGCGCCGCACGGGATCGCGGCAGCCAACCCAATGGTCACCCGATGGAACATCACAGGGTCAGGGTGCCCGCGGCACTCCCTGACTTGTGTGCAGAGACCACGGCGCGGATCGTCAGGTCGCTCCCGTCGGTCGCAACCTGACCTATCACGCCGGCGAGGATCATCGCTTCGGCCACTTTATGGGAATGATTCACCACGGAGAGCACGGAGGTCACGGAGAAGGCTTCGAAAAGAAAAGGTTTTCTCGGTGTTCTCCGTGAACTCCGTGGTTAATCCTTATTCAACTTGGCCGAAACGATGATAAGGGCCATCCGGTCTTATGGCGAATATCCAGAGCGAATAGCGGTTGTTGCCGAGGGTGCGCCTGTGCTAAACCATAATCAAAAACATGCTCGCATGCCTGGGGATCCGGTCGTGCCGGAGAGATCGTCACGGCCCGCGAGATTTGGGGTAACGGGACCGGCTTCGGCCGGGAATTTTTCATCGTTCACCAAGAAAGGTGGGGGAAAGCCATGGCTCGAAGTGTGAATAAAGTGATCTTGCTCGGCCGCCTGGGCAGGGACCCGGAGGTTCGCTACTCTCAAGACGGCAGCCCGATCGCCAATTTTTCGCTGGCCACCAATGAGCCGGTGAAAGGGGCGGACGGCAATTGGGAAACGCGCCCGGAATGGCACCGCATCGTGGCGTTTCAGAAGACCGCCGAGGTCTGTGCCAATTACCTGGCCAAGGGCAGCCAGGTGTACGTGGAAGGGAAACTGCGGACCCGGCAATGGGAAGACAACACCGGAACCAAGCGCTACAGCACCGAGATAGTGGCTCGGGACATTGTGCTGCTGGGCAGTCGCGGCGACCAGTCGAGCGAAGCCCAAACGGCTCAAGGCGGTTACGCCGGCGGTTTCGGCAACCGGCCGCAGGGGCGGGCGCCCGCTCCGGCCGCCGCTCCGGCACCGGAACCCCTGCCCGGACCGCCGAACGGCCCGGACGAGGAAATCCCTTTCTAGAAATAATCTGAAAATGGTTCAAACGTCGTGTTCATCATTGCGGAGAAAGCTGGAATCCGTTGTTTTTTCATGGAGTTGGCTGAGCTGTTCAGGGTCCGCGGGATGAAGCAGACGAGCACCTTCTAGCTTGAATAGGAAATCTTTGGGGCCTGGCGAGCGCCCAGCACAAGCTCCCGGAATCTGAGTCTTAAACCCGTTCTCCATCAGATCGCGGATTTCGGGAGAGTAGTGGGGCAACGTGGCCGATGTGTCACCGGCGATTTGGCTGGTCACTGCTTCTTGGCGTGTTGGCGCTTTTGCGTGAGACAGAGGAAGGGAGATTTCAAACTTCATCGACCATCGGTCGGGATCAGTGCAGGTCGGTATCGAAGTCGTGGCTCATGCAGTCCCAGACCCCGCCCGGATCGCACTCCCGGCAATGGTAATGTTCGCCATAGAGCAAATGGTGCTCATAGCGGATGGCCTGGTCGCGGGCGATGCGCTTGCCGCAGTGAGCGCAGATGACCTGCTGCTCCTTTGGATCTGCACTTCCGGCTGTCGCGGTTCGATCGGAACCCATGCTCGTCCCCTCTCGATCGATCGGCACGGCGCTCAGGCTTGGTTCCGAACCTTGCTCGGGCGTCTGCCCCTGGTCGCCTGGCTTGGGCTTGTGCATGGGCAGCCCGTAGATGGTGTCCAGGCAATAGTCGCAATTCTCGGGACCCAAATCGACGACTTCGCGGCGGAACTTCCGGCAGATCGCCAGCCCTTTTTCCCGGGCGCCTTCGGGAAAACCTTCTTCGTCGGAACGGTAGCGCTGTTCGATCTTATCCAGGGTTTTCAGGTACTCGTCGTAGCTGATTTGCTCCAGGGCCATGAATCCCCCTCGACGCGCACGCCGACGCGCGGCTGCCGGCCTCGTTCTATCCGGGATCAGGAGAAGATGTATCATTCCAAAAAGCGGGCAAGATGCCCGCGCTCCCGGGCGAAAGCGCACACGAAATGAAACTTTTCAATCCTAACCGGTATGCCTTGCACCCGGGTGCCGCCAGCCGCCGCCGGCGGTAAGCCGTTGCCCGCGCCCCCGTGGAATCGAGGGCTACTGCGCATCCTGCCGGGTGGCTTCGAATTGGGCGACGGCATTTTGGGTCGCCACAATCAGGTCGTGGAAAGCATCCGACTGGTAGGTATCGAAACCGCCGCAACCCATGTCCGCCGACTTGTCGAAAACATATTCCTTATCGATATAATCGATCAAAGCCTTGGCCGCTTCAAACAAAACGATCGCCGGATCGGTCACCTTGCACCCTCCTTTTTCGCTGCGCTGCGTCAACCATGACAACCAGCATTGTGGCGCCGGTTCCTAGGCCTGGGCCGGACCGGGGCCGGCGGTGGACCCCGTTGCCGCCGCCTGCTCCTGTTTGCGTTTATCCACTTCCTGCTGAAAGCGGGCGGCGAATTCGCGCTTGAAGGCCTCGATCCGCAGCGCTTCCTCGTGGCGGCCCAGGAAGGTGAGGGCCATGCCTTTAAAAACCTGAGCTTCCGGAAGCTCGGGATCGATTTCCAGGGCCTGGTCAAAGTAGGGTAAACTGTTGCCGTACTGCTGCAAGCCCAGCAAGGCGTGGCCTTTGGCGGTCAGGATCTGGGCGCTGGCGCCCTCCTCGGCCAGGATCCGGTCGAGAATGGTGATGGCCTCTTCGCAGCGGCCCATGTCATTGAGGGCAAACGCCTTGAGCCGCATCGCCGATGGTTTGCCCGGGCGCAGAGCCAGTTCCCGGTCGCAGCAATACACCACTTCGTCCAGCAGTCCCTTTTCGGCCAGCAGGGCGGCCCCTTCCATCCAGGTGGTTTGCGAGTCGGGGGTCACCCCGATGATCTTCATCATCAAGGCTTCGTAGGTCAGTTCTATTGAGTTGTGGCCGTTATCCGCGATCGGTACCCCGTGCCCGGGCAGGATATGGTCGATTTCGTGCCGCAGCAATCCCTTGATGGCGTGAAGATAATGGCTCAAATCGCCGCCCCCCGCGGGGTCCACGTCGGCGACGGTATCGGGCAGTACCGTGTCTCCGGAAATGAGTGTTTTGGTTTCCGGATGATACAGGCAGATCCCGTCCATGGTGTGGCCGGGGGTGTGCATCACTTCCCAGGCAAAACCGCTCAGATCAATGGTTTCCCCGCCTTTCAACCGGGTTGCGGTGAACCCGTTTTCGCGCAGCATCTTCTGAAACTCTTGCGGGCCCGCTTCGTGGATCAGGATTTCAACGCTCTTGGCTTCCCAAACGGGAGGGTAACGGAGAAATTCAAACACCCCCATGCAATGGTCGCGGTGGCCATGGGTCAGCACGATCTTCTTGATATCGCGAACATCGTAGCCGAGTGCCTGCAGTTCGGTGAAAACGGTGTAGTCGTTGCCGGGGTCGACGATGGTCAGGGAATTGCCGGCGAGCGCATAGACATTGCTCGAATGGTGATAGCCGATCAGGAACTTGCTGTTGGCGAACACCGGGTCCGAAATCTTCATGATATCGGCAATGGACAGCCACCCCGGGTGGTTCGGTTCGTCCTCGGGCAGTTCGGGGTCCTCAACCAATGGCTGGGGTCTAGGTTGCAGTTCCTGATCCTGTTGATCTGTTCCGCTCATGCTAAGCCCTCGCTGCGGGTTGTGGAGGTTGATGCCGCCTCATTCGGCGGTTGCCGGGGGGTGATCGAGAATCACCATCATGACTAATACGGAGTGGCGCAAATTTCAAGGTTATTCGGATATCCGTGCGCAGTCATAAGAATCCCCCTTTTCCGATATGGCGGAAAGGGGGATGGGGGACGGCACCCCCTCCCATAACTGGAGCAAGGGGGTGCCCGGTAACGATTGCTTGGATGTCGATCAGGCCTGGTAATCCAGGGTGAAAGCCATCTTCATCCGGTCGTCCGGCCACCATTTTTTGCTGACCACGGTCTCGCCGGGGTAGACGTCCTTGCCGTCGATCTTGTCGATCCGCAATTCCACAAAGTGAAACTCGGTTAACTTATACTTCTTGATGGCTTCCGAAGGGAACAGGACCACCAGGCCGGTTTCCTTTGAGGTCTCCCATTCGAACGCTTCCCTCGGGGCCGCGCATTCCTTGCCGTCCTTGCCGGAATAAATGCGGATCAATTCACCCGACACCTTCATCCCCGGCTTCATGTTGAATTTCTCGTACAAAACGTCGGATATGTGCCACCAACAGGCCCTCGCGTTGGCAGCGACATAACCCTTTACAAGCATGGGGTCAAAGCCGCAGACCACCACTCGACACTTTTCAGGCATATCAAGCCTCCTTTTGATTCTCGCCGATCTCCGTTCGGCTCAACTGGTCCCGAAGATCCTCAACCTGATTGAAGCAATAATCCATGAACTCTCTGGCCTCGGGATCGCTGAGGTGTTTGGTCTGGCGCAAGCGGGTGACATAAGGATAGAGGTGCTGTTGGATGTCTTCGGTGAATTCCAGCAGCACGTATTCATTGTCCCCGTCCGCGGAGGCCCAGCCGATGAAACCGCGCTTCCAGTTGTTCAGCATCCCCTTGAGGACGTCGAGTTCCTGAACGACGTTTGCTTCCATGCTATTTCTTCTTCTTTCTATCCTCGAAGGCATAGCACTTGGTGACCACGTTGAAGTCCGCTATGCACCAATAGTGGGGCCAGTGGATCTTCTTGCACCAGCCGATGATGTCCGCCGGCGGGAATTTTGAACCCTTGAGGACCGGCTTCAAGCCGGTGCACCTCCAACAGATGTGCTCACTCTGTTTTTCCGGGATCAATACGGTATCGAGGAATTCTTCTGGCGTTAACTGGGCCATGCAACGCTCCTTTCTGCAATTACCAATCCTTCACTTCGCCCTTGGCAAGCTTCTGCTGATACTGTTCCCAAACCTCCGGGGCCAGCTTTTGGATGTCCCAATGGAATCCGAAGCTGCCGGCCAGGCCCGCGGACGGGGGCTGCGGCCGCCAACCGCGCACCGGGCGACCGCGGATGCTGAATTTGACCATATCGGCCACGCCCAGCAACTCCTTGCGCGGTTTGCACTGGTAAGGCCGGGTGCGGCCTTCCACGCCGGGCTGATAATTTGCGTAGCCCTCGTAGGGTTTGTCGGCGTAAAGCGGCATGATGTCCGCCTTTTCGCCGGGCCTCTCCTCGGGACCGATGTACATGAATCCCTGAATCATGTGGATGAAATACACCGTGCCGCACTCGGCACAACTGATGGTGCCTTCCCAATTCCAGAAGAAGTAAGGGTCGAGGTAATTGATGGTGTCACACGGTTTGCCGTTTTTTTCCTTCTTGCACCAAATGATGTCACACACTGGGCCACCTCCCTTAGATGTAGGCCTTGTCGTACCACTCTTTGATCTTGGTGAGCGGGACGCCGAGCATATCGCGGTAAACCTTTTTGTTGTCCGCCCCTACCGGGCGCCAATGCCAGTTGATCCGGCGCGGGGTTTTTTCCAAGAGGCCGCTGCTGTAGCCGGCATGGAGCACCATATCGCCGAACAACGGGTCGTCCAGCCAGCGGATCGTGCCCCGTTCCCGGTAGTGCGGGCTTTCGTAAGCTTCCCGGTCGTTGCGCACCGGTTCGGCCAGCAGTCCGGCATCGTTCAAGATCTTGCAGACCTCGGAACGACTCTTGTCGGCGGCCCATTTTTCCAGGGCGCCGTAGATCTCCACCTGGGCTTCGCCTTCGGCCCGTTGGTTGTGAGCTTTGTACTTCTCGTACAGGGTTTTCATTCCGGTGATGGCGCACAGTTCCTTGAAGTCCGCATCCTGGAACGCACTCACCATGGCATAACGGGCGCAGAACTTGTCCTGCGGGTTTTCGGCATCCGGGAAATCGGATTTGCCGCACAGGATGATGCCGTGGGCCGCCAGTTGGGTGTCCCAGTTGCCCCAGCGCTGCCGCACGACGCCGAATTTGCCGTAGAGCGGGAAGCTGTAGCCGGACATCCGGGTCGGCACCTGCACCTGGGAGAATTCGATCATGGTGCCGAGGCCGGTTTTCCGCCGGTGATGGATGGCGGCCATGACGGACGCGGTGATCAGGTTGCCGGACTGCCAGTCGATGACCCAGTTGGTCTGCTTGGTGCAGTGGCCGCCCATGAATTCGTGCATCCCGGTGATCGAGGCGAGCCCCGCGTGGGCCTGGCCGAGGATGTCGTAGGAGCCGCCGAAAATCTTCGGGCCATAGCCGAAGCCGCCGCCCCAGACATAGATGAAGCGAGGATTGATTTCACTCAGGTAGCGATAGCTCATTTTCCATTTGTCGAACGTTCCCGGCCGATAGAGTTCGGTCAGGCCGTCGTACTTTTTCACCAACCCGTAAAATACGTCCACCATTTCCGGAACATGGTAGTCCATGGTGATGAAGTATTTATTGACGTTGGCGTTGGTGAAGCCCAGCCCGGTACCGGTCATGGGCCGGGTGTCATGCAGCGGATAGAGATAGCATTCGTTGAACGGGGAGGTGTGGCGCATGGCATCGCCCATGCGCGGCATCTCGATCTTGATCACCTCGGCGCCTAATTCCGCCAGGTTGGCCACTGCATGCGGGGTGAAGATATACATGGTGCAGCTCAACCACTTGATCCCCTTGAGCGCCGTCGGTTTGGTGTGTTCGTTGCCGACATCGAAGAGCTTCTTGCAGTACTCCTCGTAGGGCATTTTGAACTCTTCCATTTCGCCTTTGCTCTTGGGGCCTGGCAATTCTTCAATCCGAGTTACTCTTGGGTCTTTTGCCATTACATCACCCCCTTCTGCTTGAAAGCACTGACCTCGGTCTGAGTCATACCGGTCCATTTCATGTAAATCTCATAGTTGTCGTAGCCGATGTCTCGACCCATCCATTTGCACCGGAACGGCGCGCGGACCTGATACGACGCCGGGCTCGAAGGAATCAGCAGAGGACCGTAATCGGTTTCATGGACATAGACCCAGGGGCGGTATTTGAAATGGGGGAATTCCGCCACTTCGTCGATGAACAGGACCGGGCCGGCCGCCAATTGATACTGGAGGAGTTTGGTTTCCGCTTCGACCCGGTTAACGTCGCGCAGCCAGCGGGTGGTCAGGGTGTAAGTCTTGATCAGGGCGTGGAGGGCGTTTCTAGCGCCCATCTCTTTCAGGAACGGGTCTTCGTGGATCAGCCGGCCGAACTGGGTAAATTCACGTTCCAGACAGAAACCGATATTGTACCAGAGCTTATCGGTCTGACCGCCGATCATCATGTAGCCGTCTTTGCACGGGTTCCAGGCGTACTGGTTGAGGTTCGGGTCCCAGCCGCCGGAGCGGGCCTTGATGCTGGCATTGAAACCGTACCAGGTGATGTCGAAGTCGAGGATATCCATCAGCGCTTCGGCCCCGGTGACCTCAATCATCTGGCCGGTGCCGCCGAGTTCATCGCGCCAATAGAGGGCGGCAAGAGAGTTGATGAATGACTGGGCCCCGGCCACATAATCGGCCAGCCACACGCCCGAGCGGGTGGGATCGCCGCCGCGGCCGCGGGGCAGCAGGTCTTGGGCGAGACCGGTGTTGTGAACCCAGGAGTTGGCACAACTGGCAAAAGGTTCCAGCATCCACTGACCGAATTTAGACTGTTTGTCCTTCCAGGGGCCCCATTGGCCGAGCATGCCGATCCATACGTAAACCATCTTGGGATTGGCCTGCTTGAGCTGGCGATAACCGATCCCGAGGCCATCCATGAACCCGGGCGGCATGCCGTCGATCAGAACGTCCACGTTGGAAGCCATCTTCTTGAAAACTTCCTGGCCGTCCGCGGTTTCCACGTCGAGGGTGACACAATGCGTGTTCACCGTCTCCAAGACGAATTCGATCCCGCACTTTTCCCCGCTTTCCTGGTTCTGCAGCAGGTATTCCTCGCGGCCGAACGGGGTCACTTTGCGCAGCGGGTCGCCGGCCGGCGGTTCGACTGTCACCACCTCGGCTCCGGCTTCCCCATAAAGAGAGGCGCAGAACTTGTGGCCCAGGCGCCACAAGCCGATGTCCAGCACCCGGAGACCGGCCAGTGACTCATCCTTTTGATAGCGATAGTTGAACCTCAGGTTCTTCTCGGCCCAATCGCAGAACTCCAGGGCCTTCCTGCGCTCGTACACCGGCTTCACCTCCTCGTAGGTAGGCGGCGGTGTAACCGGATACGGTCTGACGTCCATGTCCATCAGACCAATCGTGTCGGCCCTGCTGTTGATAACAATTTCTTTTTTCTCTGGCATATCTTACCTCCACACATCCTTAGAAACCCACCAATGATCTCACCCAGTGTTGTTCGCAAGTGTTAGAGGAACGGCAAGGACCATTCTCCCGCAGGCCTTGATCACCTCCTTTCCGCTCAAGATCCGGGTCGCGCCGCGGTTCTTGCCGGCCACGACCTGCTTGTGCCAAAGGTCGTACGTCAACTGACCGATACGCTTCTGAAACCGATGTGACCTCTAACAAGACCACACTTAGAAAGGATAGTTGAGGATCGCCGAGCTACGAGGGTTGGTGAGCGCCTGGCAGCGGGGAGCAGTAGAAATAAAGAGGAGATGCCGCTCGAAGAAGAAGAGAATTTTCCAAATTGGCACTTTAGCGTTACCGTCTCTGGTTGCTACCAACATACTCGACCGGGCAACCATGTCAAGGGAAAAGCGGCCTGGCGATGATTTTCATCTGGAGTATACCGGGCCGGCGCCCGGGATCGCCGCGGCAAGCCCGAGCACCGTCCCAATCTAACGATCTTAGTAGCTAAATCCACATGGGAAAACTGGACTCCCCCCGGACGCTGGTCAAGGGACCCGCCCCACCTGGGACCGCCGCGCCCCCCGCGCGGCTCTTCTTGCCGCAGGACGGTCTAGATGATGGCACCGCACTTCGCTCATGTGAGCACTCCCTCCCCATAATATTCCAGGACCACCCGCGCGTCGCCGTAGTCCGGATTGATCGCCAGGGCCGCGTTAAAATCCGCTTGCGCCTCCCGGAACCTCCCACTTCTCAGTCGGGCCATGCCGCGATTGCAGTAGGCTTCGCAAAAGCTGGAGTCGAGTCGAATCGCCTCGGTGTAATCGGCTATGGCACCCGCCAAGTCGCCTTCCCGCCCCCGCGCGTTGCCACGATTGTTGAAGGCATTGGCGTATGCCGGGTGGATCAGGATGGCTTTGCAAAAGTCAGCTCCGGCAGCGGCGAAACGGCCCTCTTTTTCCCTGCTCAGGCCCCGGCTGTTGAGCACATGGGCGCTGAGCAGGCTGACCGGAAACTCGACGAATTCCGCGCCAACCCGGCAGTCGAAGCCGTCCGGGTCGGTGTGTTCGAGATCGATGATCCGGTCTCCAATCCGCAGCCGGTTGAGCACATGAGAGGAAGCCGCCAGCACCGAAAGATCCAGGCCGATACGCAGGCCGAGCACCGAGTAAAGGGCGGTCAACCCGATGCAATTGCCGACCGGACGGCACAACTCCGGATCGAGTTGGGCATCGATCACTTCGGTCAGTTGATAGCGGTCGCCGAACCGCCGCGGTTTGCTGTTCCAGAGACATTCAAACAGACACAAGGCGATGGAGTGGTGTCGGTAGAGGGGGATACGGCCGGCCGCAACCGGCTGATGCCTCTTGCACTTATCCAGGAAATACCGATGAACCCGATCGATTTTGTGCTGATAGGATTGGATCTCCTGCTCGCTTGCCAGCCCCGCGAGGACCAGCAAGGCCCGCTCCAATAAAGCCGGCGCCGGGTTCCTGATGAGGGCTTCGAGCACCGGGCCTTCATGATCCGAAACGGGCCGATCCCGATCCATGGCCACCCGTTCACCCCCGAGGTTGACGGTTTAATCCGGGCTGTGTATGTGTGCTGAGAAATTCGTGTTATGCTCAGGTGCAAGCGCTATCGAATAAAGGAACAACTCTCTTCGGCCACCGTCGGCGCTTCGAATGATCTATTGGGGCAAGGTCGGGACGCATCCGGCAAGTTCCGACCGGGCTGCCCCGTGTGGAGGGAAATTATGCAGCATCTCACCGATGAACCGAGCGGCAAATCTCTCGAGATCCGGGTGCCGGTTCGGTTTGGCGATACCGATCCGTATGGTGTGGTGTATTTTGCTTCTTATTTCCGCTATTGTCATCATGGGATTGAAGAATTCCTGCGCCACCATGGCTTGCGCCCTGAAACCATGTTTCGCAACGAGGACCAAGGCTATGGCCTGCCGATCGTCGGCGCCGCCTGTGATTTCCTCAAACCGGTGCGCTACGGCGCGATCCTTCGGCTGCGGGTGTCGATTGCGAGGGTTGGGGAAAAATCCCTGACCTTTGCGTTTCATTTTTACCCCGAGCAGGGTGAAGCCTGTCTGGCCCGGGGCCAGGCGACTCTGGTGGCAATCGATCGGTCCTGGCGTTCGCGATCCCTGCCCGAGCAACTGCTGGCCGCCGCCGAGTCGCAGTCCCAGGCCCATGACGAGCGGTGATCGCCGCCCCTTGCTTCCACGGGATCGACACGACGATCCGGATACCCATCAATCCTGTTAATCCTGTTAATCCTGTCAAGAAAAGCTTAAGCATCAAAGTGCAATTCATCGTCGCATGGATCATACCAAAACGGCCAGTGAGGACGGCATGGGGCAGGCAAAAACGTGGGGAATCGGGCTGTTGTCCGGGGGACTCGACAGTATCCTGGCGGTAAAAGTGTTGCAGCGGCAGGATTTGAAGCTCACCGGGGTGACCTTTGTGACCCCGTTCTTCGGGCCCGAGGCCGGTCTGGCGGCCGGCCGCAGCGCCGGGATTGAGGTGGAAGCGATCGATATCGGTGCCATCCACCTGGCGATGGTGAAGCAGCCCCGCTACGGTTACGGCAGCCAGATGAACCCGTGCATCGATTGCCATGCCCTGATGCTGAACGTTGCCGGCCGGATGATGGAGCGGTTCGGGGCCGATTTTCTATTCACCGGTGAGGTCCTGGGCCAGCGCCCCATGAGCCAGCGCCGGGATTCGATGCGCAGCGTCGAAAACCTTTCCGGCTATCCCGATCGGATCCTGCGGCCCTTATCGGCCAGGCACCTGGCGCCCACCTGGATCGAGCGGGAAGGGCTGGTGGACCGAAGCTTGCTGCTGGACCTCCATGGTCGCGGCCGCAAACGTCAGATGGAGCTGGCCGTGGAATTCGGGATTCTCGACTACCCGCAGCCCGGCGGCGGCTGCCTGCTGACCATCGCCGGTTTCGCCGCGCGTCTGCGGACGCTGCTGGCGCTCTGCCCGGAAGCCGGGCCGGCGGATGTGGAGTTCCTGAAGTGGGGCCGGGTTTTCCGCACCGGGCCTGATGGACTCGCCCTGATCGGCCGCAATCAGCGGGAAAACCAGGCGCTGGAACGCCTGGTACGGGTTCAGGATACGTTCCTTCAGGCCCCCGAAGTGCGATCCCCGAGCGCGGTGCTGCTGGGTTTTTCCGCCGCTGCCAAAGGGCTTCGCCTGACCGCGCTGGTGCTCGCGGCCTACTCGGATGCGCCGCTCGGGGCCAAGGTCCGAATCAGCTGGCGGCAAGGAGACACAGCGGGGGAGTTGCTGGTGAAGAAGTTGGCGAAGCAGCGTTTTCTCGGGTTCATCAGTTGATTTCAGGGCTCCGCCGCGCTGTCGGTGTCACCCCGGGCGAGCCGAGGGCAATCACCGCGGTTGGGGGTTCCGGGCCCGGCACCGGCTGCGGCCGTGGGCGCTGAATTGGTGGCCACGGCGGATCCAGTTCGGCCTCGGCGGCAGCTGCATCCGATCGGTTGCGATGGCCGCCGGGGTGGGACGGCACTTTCCCGGCGGCAGTTCCCGATTGCTTTCACTTCAAAACGCCTTATAATGGCCTTGCGTATGCTTAAAGAGTAAAATGATCCCTGCGAACCAGTGGCGCTATCGGAAAGGAGAAGATCCATGACCAAAACCAAGCAGGTGTGTCACTGCGAAAACTGTGGGAACGAAGCGGACATGGTCGTGACCTGCACCTGGATCGATGTGGAAGAAAAACCCGGTGTCATCACCAAGAAACAGAAAGAAACCAAGAAATGTACGATATGCGGCAACGAAGCGGACATGATCATCGATTAGTAGCGGCGATTCGTCCGCGCGCCATTGGAGCAACTCCAGCAATGGATACGTTCAAACCCGTGAAGCCTTTGCGGCACCATATCATCATCTGCCCGTTTTGCGACAAGGCGCATCGGGTGCCGGTCGATTTCGACGCCATCCACCGCTGTGAATGCGGTGCCTGCTACAAGGTGTGCGGCAACGACAGTCTGGAAAACGGGGTGAGCGATATCGCCGACGAACTGTGGAGTGAAGAGGAACTGGATTTCATCCGTTCCGTACCGATCGATTTTTGCAATGTGGTGGTGGAAAAGAATTTTGACCGTTTGCTCGATCTGAAGCAGAATCTGGATCCCAACGGGATCGAGCGGTTCTGCAAGTATGATTTCAGCTTGCAGTTGAGTCTGGTCTGGGTGAAAAGGCTGTTTTGATGGCGCCGACGGTATCGTTGGTGGCCATGCCCTGGGCCTTGGCCGATCGACCGTCAATTCAGCTGGCCGCTCTCAAAGCGTATTTGCAACACCATGCCCCGGGCACGGTTCAGGTCCGTGCCCATCACCCTTATCTCAATCTGGCCGCCGATCTCGGGTTTTCCCTGTACCAATCGATCGCTGCAAAAAGCTGGATCGGGGAGGCCCTGTATGCGCCGTTGCTGTTTCCGGACCGGCGCGCCGCCGCGGCTAAGTTGGTGAACCGGCACTGGCGTTCGCCACCGGTTTTCCCGTTTGCACGGGTCGAGCAGGCGCTGACCGACCGGCGCCGCCTCGATCCATTGCTGGATTCACTTGCGGGCAGTGCCCTGGTGGGCTTTACGGTGTGTTTCGCCCAATTGACCGCTTCCCTTTATTTGGCTGCCGAGTTGAAGCGGCGCAATCCGCGGGTGCCGGTGGTGTTTGGGGGGAGCATGGTGTGCGAGGCGATGGGCCAATCGCTGCTGAGTGCCTTTCCGCAGGTCGATTTTGTGGTCAATGGGGAAGGGGAACAGCCCCTGGCCGCGCTGATCGACCGCCTCCTGGACTCAAGACCGGTGACCGAGACGCCGATTCCCGGGTTATTTTATCGGACCCCCGCCGGAACGGTAGCAGGCGGTGGCCGCCAGCAACTGGACCGACTGGATTCCCTGCCGATTCCCGATTACCAGGATTTTTTCAACGACCTCAAGGCGTGCCCGCCGCTGGCCCACGGCATCGTTCAACTGCTGGTGGAAGGGAGTCGCGGCTGCTGGTGGCATCGAACCGCCGGCAATGGGCGCCAACGGGCCTGCCGATTCTGCAATCTCAACCTGCAATGGAACGGCTACCGGGCCAAGGAACCGGAGCGGCTGGCGGGCGAAATCGCCGAACTGAGCCGGCGCCATCGCAGCCCGAAGGTCGCGCTGGTGGACAATACCCTGCCGCCCGGAAACGGTGACCGGCTGTTCGCGGAAATCGAAAAAATCGGGCGCACCCTGCATCTCTTCGCTGAATTGCGCGTGCCGGTGAGCGAGGGCCAAATGCGCGGCATGCGCCGGGCCGGGGTCGAACAGGTGCAGGTGGGCATCGAAGCGCTCGGTTCCCGATTGCTCAACCGGATGGGCAAGGGCACGCGGGCGATCGATAACATTGCGGCGATGAAATGGTGCGAGCAGTTCGGGATTGAGAATCAGTCCAATCTGCTCCTGGGATTTCCCGGCAGCGATGAACAGGATGTGGCCGAAACCCTGCGCGTGCTCGACTACGTTTCCATTTACCGACCCCTGCGGCCGGTGCGTTTCTGGTTGGGCGAGGGCAGCCCGATTCACGCCGACCCGAACCGGTTCGGATTGCGCGCGGTCCGCAACCACCGCTGGTACCGCTCGCTGTTCCCGGCGGCAGTGGCTGATCAACTGACGCTTATGGTCAAGGATTACCGGGGCGACCAGGGCCGGCAGCGGCGCCTGTGGCAGCCGGTGAAGCGGCGTCTGGAGCAGTGGCGAGCGGACTACCTGGCCGTTACCCGGACCCATCCGCTGAAGCCCGTACTGGGTTACAGTGACGGCGGCGACTTCCTGGTCGTGCACCGACGCACGTCGGCTGCCGATCAGCAGCAGGCGTTTCGGTTGGCCGGAAGGTCTCGAGCGATCTATCTCGAATGCCGTGAGCCGAAGAAAATAAGTGAGTTGCAGGCTCGCTTCTGCCCGGTGAGCGCAACGCAACTGATGGAATTTTTAGATGATCTTTGCAACAAACGGATCTTGATCAAGGACCACGATCGGGTCTTGAGTCTCGCGGTCGATGAGGATATTCGCCGCTTTTGCCGGGGGTTGAACCCAAACCGGTGAGGGCCGGCGGCGAATGAAACCATGAAAAATCTACCGGGTAGTCGCTATTCAGTATTGACAGTCTTGCCATACTCCCATAGCTTATGGGCTAAGTGATTTTAGGTCAGTCAATCGTGATGGGGATTTGCATCGCATCCGGGGCCGGAAAGTCAAGGCGGATGCCCACGTAACAGGGCAAGATTTCGGTTGGTCAGGGCAGGTGGATGTTGCGTTCCGGCACGGCGGTTTGCATCACTACGAAATAGGGCTGAGCAGCAAGAGGCGTGGTGTGGTGATTGCCGGATACGGTGGTTTTAGCCGGGCAGTTTGAGTTGGGGCGGTGTAACCAAAACGAAGGAGGAGGACATGAGGATGATTTTGGGCAAAGGACGTTTTCTGGCTCTGGCGGCGGCCGTGCTGATGGTTTTGGGGGCTGCCTCGGCAAACGCCAAAATGGTGCCGAAAATTGAC
>MNZR01000117.1 GCA_001873705.1 Syntrophobacteraceae bacterium CG2_30_61_12 | reverse complement strand
CACCCGGTGGTGGTCCACCGGATAAATGGTGCCCACCAGCTCCACCTCGATCGCGGCGCCGGCGGCGGTAGCCAGGGTGAGCTGATGGCGATGGATCACCCGCTGCTCCATGAGAGCGCTGAAGGCATCCGCCGAAGCGGCGATGCTCTTGAGGGAAGCGATGTCCCACAAGGCCCGGCCCACCAGGGCCTCACGATCGCAACCGAGCAGTTCCAGGAGGGCCGGATTGACTTCGAGCACCTGCCCGGCAACGGCATCGACCATCACAATGCCGTCCCCGGCCGCCTCGAACAGCCGCCGGTAGCGCTTTTCCGAATCCCGACGGGCTTCCTGGGCGCGCCGGCGATTGCCGATTTCCCAGGTCACGTCGGCCAGGAAATTCACCGTTTCCACATCCTTTTCGGTGTAATCAACCGGTTTGTTGCCGACCCCCAGGACCGCCAACACCTGGCCCTGGCGCATCACCGGCACCACCAGTTCGCGAACCAGGCGAGCATGGCCCTCGGGCATTCCCTTTTTGTTCGGGAGCGATGCGTAATCGTTATGCACCACGGGCCGGCGCTCGCGCACGCAGTCGGCCCAGACCCCTGCCTGATCGATTGGATAGTGCCGTTCCCTGGCTTCGGCGCGGCAGAATTCTTGTCGCGTTCGAGTCGACCACTGCTGCAAGGAAAGGGTTTTCCCGTCGGCCTCGACGAAATGGAAAAACCCGATGGGACTTTCCACAATCGCGCCGATTTCATCCAGTGCCCGCTGCATCACTTGATCGGCCGAATGGCCGGCGGCGTAATCGATGAGCCCGAGCCGGGTCCTGATCAATTGCTCGGCCAGACGTTCGCTGCTCTGGTCGCGAAAAACCAGCACCACCCCGATGATTTCCCCCCGCTCATCACGGATCGGAGCGCCCGAATCGGCGATCGGCCGGCGGCCGCCGTCCCGGGCGATGAGCAGGCTATGGTTGGCGAGCCCCACCACCACCCCATCGCGGAGCACTCTCGCGACCGGGTCTTCCACCGATTCCAGGGTGTCTTCATTGACCACCCGAAACACCTCGGCCAGCGGCCGACCCAGGGCTTCGGTTTCGCTCCAACCGGTGAGCGCCTCGGCCACCGGATTCATCAATTCCACCCGGCCGCGAGCATCGGTGGCGATGACCGCGTCCCCGATCGCCTTCAGGGTGATGGCCTGACGCTCCGCCAGCCCCCGCAGCGCGGCTTCAGCCTGAAAGAGAGCGCGATACTGGTTCTTTTTTTCATGCTGCCGCAGGACCAGTCCGAACACCCCGATGAGACCGCTCAGCCCCACGATCAAAGCGGCCAGCAACGCGGATCGGAAGCGCCATTCGGCGAAGGCTTCACGCTCATCGATCTTCGCAATCATGAACCAGGGGGAATCCGGCACCGGCAGGATCACCACGGCCACCTCAACACCCCGGTAATCGCGACCGCGGACAAAACCCACCCGTCCCAAAACCGCCATCACCGCCGGCACGTCGGTTCGGGTGATGGGCAGCCGCAGGTTGAGCGCCGCTCCCGGTTGGTGGCGCAGATCGTTCAAGAACAGGACCTCGTCCCCGTCCCGGCGCACCAGGAGCGTTTCCGCGGTGGCACTCGGAGTGGGCCAGTCCTGAATCAGGGGATAGAGGAACTGCCAGGCATCGGTCATCAAGATGACGGTGCCGAGCAATTGTGGGTTTGGATCGTCCTCGGCACAAATTGGGGCGATGACCGAGATGTGCGGCAGGGGATTTTCCGCACACACATGCAGATCCAGAAAAAAGGGCGTGCAGGTCCGGGCCGTCTGCTCAAGCACCGCCGGATCGAGTAGATGACTGTCCCGGTACCCGGTGAGACTGAAGCGCGGGCGCCCGTCGGGATCCACCAGGAGGATATTGGAAAAATCGTGCTGCAGCGCCAAACTCAGCAGGAGTGTGCGGAGTTTATGGTCGGGTTGCGCGGCCGGATCGGCCCAGAGAGCGGCCGCACCGTGGTTATGCAGGAGCAGGGCGCGGATGGCCACGGCATCGTCCAGTTGATCCTTGCGCCAGGCCGCGATCTGGTTCACCTTGAGCCGGGCGATGGCGGTGAGATCTTCCGCCACCCGGCGCTGCATCAGTTCTTCCTGGTCGCGGTAGAAGGCCACGCCGCCCAGGAGCAGAGCGGCGACAGCCAGGGCCAGGACCATCTTGATCCAGCGGGAAACCACGCTCACCTTCCTTTCACCATTGACACTTCGGGATTACCCGGCCGAGTTCCGGCTACAGCACAAGAAACGTGCCCATCGGATCCGCGCGGTACGACCGGCAGCTGCCGCCAGGAACCCGGACGCCGCAGCTTTCGGGTCGGCCGGTTATGGTTGCAGCGTTCAGCAGTTAAGCAATTTTCGCGCCGGAAGAGGGAACCCATCCACCACCTGAGCCATCCTATCAGATGGCTATCCATAGGTAAAGTAGCCATCGGCCGGAGCGTACAATCCAAGGTGTTTGGGCTCGTAGTGGCGCCGTCAGGCGTTGACGGCGCATCCGAAAGCTCGGACCACGACAGACTGGTAGGCGTTGAACGCCCTGACGGGACGCACTACGAACCCACCCGGCTCAAGGCATCAGTGGCAGCGCGAATGCATCACCGTCCCCGAAAAGACAACCGTGTCTCCCGACCGGTCGAATCGAACCCTCGGCCGGAGCCCAGGGAGCCATTGGAAAGCGGCGGCCCGCTCCCGATCAAGGCAAATACCGATTGCCACCAGACAACGGATTTCTGTAATATAAGCGATACCATTTCACCTCAACCCAAGGCGGAGAAAGGGACCATCATGGCGCAGCAAGCGGATTCAGTCGGAAAGATCGAGGCCGACTCGCCCCACATCTGGCAGTTCGTTCGGGGGGGTGGGTTCGATCAGGTCCAAATCAAGACCGGAGCAGATCTTTTAGCCATCGATCAACTGGATCAGAAACTTTGGACCGCCCTCAGTTGCCCCACCCACGGCCTGGAATTCGACAGCCAAACGCTTCAGCTCATCGATACCGACGGCGACGGCCGGATCCGGGTCCCGGAAATCATCGCCGCCGTCAAGTGGGCCGGCAGCCTGCTGAAGGACCCGGATGATCTGGTGAAGGGCGCGGGCCAACTGGCGCTGGCCGCAATCGATGACAGCTTCGAAGAAGGCCAACGGATCGTCCGGTCCGCCCGCCAGATCCTGACCAATCTGGGTCAAGCCGATGCCGCCGTGATCACCGCCACCGATACCGCCGATACCGCCCGGATCTTCGCTTCCACCCGGTTCAACGGTGACGGCATCATCTGCCCCAATGCAGCGGATGACGAAGCCACCCGTCGGCTCATTCAGGAGATCATGGACTGCATGGGCGCGGAACCGGACCGGAGCGGCCAACTCGGAATTGGTGAAGCCGGACTCACCGCCTTTTTTGCCGAAGCGGAAGCCACCCTGGACTGGTGGCGTCGGGCCGAGGACGATGCGGCCCGGGTGCTGCCCCTGGGGGAGCAGACGGAAAGCGCCGCGGCGATTTTTCATGCGGTCCAGGGTAAGATCGACGATTATTTCGTCCGCTGCCGCCTGGCCGCCTACGACAAGGGCGCCGGAGAACCGCTCAATCCGGCGCCGGCGGACTACCAGGCGCTGGCCGCCAGGAACCTTTCCCTCGACACCGAGGCCATCGCCGCGCTGCCCATTGCCCGGATTGAGCCGGAAGGAACCCTGCCGCTTACCTCCGGTCTCAACCCGGCCTGGGCCAATGCCGTGGAACGGTTGCGCAGCGCGGTCATCGCACCGTTGATGGGCACCAAAGACTCGCTCAGCCTGACCGATTGGAACTCGATCAGCGCCGGCTTCGCCGCCTTCGATCAATGGCTGGCGGCGAAACCAAACACCGCGGTGGAAAAGCTCGGGATCGATCGAGTACGCGAAATCCTCCAAGGCCCCGGGCGCCAGGTCGTGTTCGAATTGCTGGCCCGCGACCAGGCCCTGCAACCGGAAGCCGAAGCCATCGCCAACGTCGATCGGCTGGTTCGCTACCATCGGGACCTCTGCCAACTGGCCAACAACTTCGTGGCGTTTCGCGATTTCTACACCCCGGGTCGGCGCGCTATTTTTCAGGCCGGAACCTTGTATCTCGACGGTCGCAGCTGCGATCTCTGCGTGCGCGTGGACACGGTGGATGGCCACAGCGCCCTGGCCGCGTTGAGCCGCACCTATCTGGCCTACTGCCGGTGCCGCCGCCGCGGCGGCGAGGAAACCATGGACATCGCCACGGCTTTCACCGACGGCGACGCGGACAATTTGCGGGTGGGCCGCAACGGCGTTTTCTACGATCGCGGCGGCCGTGATTGGGACGCCAGCATCACCAAGATCGTCGAACACCCCATCAGCATTCGCCAGGCTTTTTGGGGTCCCTACAAACGCATCGCCCGAATGATCAACGAACAGATCGAAAAATTGGCGGCCGCGCGGGACCAGGCGGTGGATACCAAGGCGGCGGCAGGAGTGGGTGCAGCCGCGACTGCATCGCCGGCGCCAGCTCCCGCGGCAGCACCAGCCCCGGCAACAGCTCCGGCAGCAGCGCCGCCCCCGCCTCTGCCCTTCGATGTGGGCAAATTCGCCGGCATCTTTGCCGCCATCGGCCTGGCGATTGGCGCTATCGGAACGGCCCTGGCCGCGTTTCTGACCGGTCTGATGGGGCTTCACTGGTGGCAGGTGCCGCTGGCCCTGGCCGGGATCATGCTGCTCATTTCCGGCCCCTCCATGATCATCGCCTGGCTGAAACTGCGCCAGCGCAATTTGGGCCCGATCCTCGACGCCTGCGGCTGGGCGATCAACACCCGGGCCCGGATCAACCTCCCCTTCGGCACCTCGCTCACCGCGGTAGCCCGTCTGCCCCAGGGCGCCGGATACACGGTCCAGGATCCATTCGCGGACAAGCGCCGGCCATGGAAACTCTATCTGGTGCTGATCGCCATCGCGGCTGCCTTGCTTTTCGCCTGGCAGCAGGGTTATTTCAAAGCTACCGCGCCTCAGGAAAAAGCCCAATCGACGGCGACCGCTCCGGCGGCTCCGGCCAAACCGCAAGCGCCCGCCGCGCCTGCAACTCCGGCCACGCCAGCGGCGCCGGCAACCCCGGCTGCTCCCAAATCGTGATGATCCATGGCGATGAATTGGTCTGACAACCAGGGTCGTTGAGACCAGTGGCACCGGAACCGGAAGGTTCTGAACAGGCATTCACGGGTACTGCTTCCGGCGTTTCCTGCTTGAAAGGGCAACAGCCAAGGGAGGGGGGCAGGCAATCCTGTTGACTTAAGCCGGCAGCGTCATTCCAGTGGAAGCTCGATTCCATATTTCAATCGGGCTAACGGTTGCCTCCGCCATTGAGGCAATCTCTAGGCGGGAATGAGGTAGCGGTAGCGATTCCGATAGCGATAGCGGTAGCGATTCCGATTCCGATTCCGATAGTCGTAGGTCGGGTTGCGACCAACGGGAGCTACCCGACATCACCCTCCGGCAACGCCCCCAATCCACGACCCCACACCGGATCGTCAGGG
>MNZR01000270.1 GCA_001873705.1 Syntrophobacteraceae bacterium CG2_30_61_12 | reverse complement strand
CGTTGGTGAGGGCCCTATCGGCGCTTTTTTGCGCTTCCCTTGCCGACGGCACGTTGAGGGAAATTAGCTTAGCGGCGAGATCGTCGCGGGTGAAGGTGACGACCGGAGGGGTCGGGGCAGCCGTTTCGGGGGCGCGGGTCCGAACCCCGCGCCGCGCCGTGGTCGCTTTGCGGGGCCGGCGCCGAGCGGTGAAATGGATGTTGCGGCATCGTTTGCCTGCCATGATGATTCCTCCGTTGGGGTTGGGAGTGAGCCTGGCATTGGGGGGGAGCGGCCACGCCGGGGACGGTTGCCGGAGAGGGCCGGGGCATGCCCGGCTCATGGTCCCGGGGTGGGGGGCGAGTCCCGCGTGGCCGCTCGCCGGGTTAGCCGGAAACCTTGCGCTTCTTCGCCGCCGGTCGGCCGCGCCGCTTGGCGCCGGCGGCCTTTGGGGCGGCGGCGCTCGGGTTCAGGCCCTTGGACGGCTTGAAGCGCACCATGATTTTTTCGGGGATGCTGATCGCTTCACCGGTTTTCGGATTGCGCCCGGTCCGGGCCGCCCGGGTCACCCGCCGGAACCGCCCGAGACCGACCAGTTGCACCTCTTCCTTTTGCAGCAGGGCTCGGATCACTTCCAGGATCGTGCCGATGATCGAATTGGCATCCTGGATGGAAATCCGTTCCTTGTCCGCAACCGCTCGCGCCACATCGATTCTCGTTGCCATGGGCTCATCCCTCCTTGTGGTTGGTGCACGGGAACCGGAACGGGGCGCGGCGTTCGCGTCCGCTAAAACCTGGCTCCACTCACTGCCTTCCGCCGCGCATTCCTTGCGGCCCCGCGCCATGCCTTGCGCCCGGTCGCGACGGGCGGCCCCCGGCCTCGCTGGGGCGGGCGCCGTCCGGCGATCCGTACTCGCGACTTACCCGTTGGTTGAGCGCTGAAGCAAATCGGTCTGACCCTTGTGGACCCGTGTGGACCGTCTTTTTGCCCTCTTTTGCAGTTTTTCGAGGTCCCGGCGTGGCACCCGCGTGCAGCCGCGAAGCTTGATGGCGCATAGCTCGCGGGCTCGGATCAGGCGTTTCACGGTGGACTCGCTGACGCCGAAAATTTCCGCCACTTCGGTGATCAGAAAATATTCCTTCATCGCTACCTCCCGCGGCGCATCGAAACGAGCTTGGTCGAGCGACCAACCCCGGGACCGGCAGCCGCCGATGGCGCCGACCCCGCCCGGCGGTCCGCGCGGCGGACGCATTCGCTCACTTTCCGGCCGAAGCGCTGGGCGGTGACGAACCAGTAGCCGATGTTGATGGAGTCGGCGACGTTGTGATCTTCGATGCGGGCGCCGGCGATTTCCGAGGCCTTCAGGATCGACCGCCGTTTGAGTTGGTCGCGGCCGAGGGCCGCGCCGCCGAGAGAGCTTTGCCAGGCGAACGGCGCGACCAGTCGGTGATCGATGTTGGATACCGCAAAAATCGCCGCGATCATGCCGCGGGCTTCCACCAGCCGGGACACCGCCTGAAACCGGCGGGCGGCTTCGGCTCCGCTCGGGAGATACTGGCTTTCGATCACCAGGAGCCGCGGCCGCCAGGCGCCGATGATCGCTTCGATGTCCGGAAACACCCGTTCCACATGGCCCGCTCGGCCGGCCTGGAGCAGTTGCCAGTGCCGCAGCCGGGTGCCGTCGAACACGGCGAAGGCCGGAGTGCGGCAATCGGGATCGCAGGCGCGGATGTTCATGAGCGGCCCCCTTTCCCGGTGGTGGCCGGCGCCCGGCCGAGCGCGCGCGGCACTTTTCGGGGCGGGTTGGAAGCGCCGGCGCATTCGGCGCACAGCCAGTCGTGGCGGCCTTCCCCGTACCAACCCCTGATGGTTCGCGCGCCGCACTGGCTGCATTGGCGCGAAACGACTCGCTCATCGGGGGCGAGTTGAACGATCCGATCCATCTGCTGGAGGCTCGAATCGAAGGCGGTCATCACCGCTCCCAGCAGGTTCGGGGGCAGAAACCGGGTCTTCGATTTGAACAGGCAGCGAAGGGTTTGCCGTTGGTTGCGGTCGAGCTTATCCATGGTGTTGCCTCCCTTGGGTTGGATTTTGGCCAGGCGATTGCTGGTCCAATGCTGTTCCGACAACAGGCCGTGGCGGCCTGGATGTGCCCGGGTCATGGCGGTGGGAAGCGCCGGTCGGGGCCGGCGAACTCGATGGCGGCCGCAAGTTGGCCGACGATCCGGCTGACGATGGCGGTGGCCAGGTCGCGCATCGGCTCGTTTCTGTTCCAGAAGGCGGGAAGCGCTTCCAGGCTGCGATTGGCGATCAATACGGTGGGCAGTTGGCGCAGATAACGGTGATCGATCAGTTCGAAGAGTTTCCCGAGCGCCCATTCGGACGCGCCGCGTTTATCGATGTCATCGCAAACCAGCAGATCCGACTCCGCCGCCCGGCCCCAGAGCTGGGATTCGCTCGCCGCATCGGGGTCGTGCCAGCTCTGCTGAATCCGGCTGCAGTATTGGGACCAGCGCAGCAAGAGCGACTCCCAGCGGCGATCGAGGCACAGGTGTTTGAGCGCCGCCACCCCGAGGTGGGTCTTGCCCAGACCGTAGCCGCCGTAAAGATAGAGCCAGTTCCGGGTGCCTCGGCGGACCTCGGTGAAATAAGCGCGCAGCCGGGTCATTGCCGCCTCGGCGCAAGCGTCCCGGCCGCGCCAGGTATCGAGGCGCATCCCCGCATAGCGCCCGTCCTCGAGGCCCTGCCGCCGAAGCGACCGGCTGAGGTGTTCCAGCCGCGCCCGCCGTTCCCGCTCGACTTGTTCGCACAGCCGACATTCGCAGGCGGGCCGGAGCACGAAGCGCTGACCGCAAACCTCGAAGGACATCAGCGCGAGCGGCCGCCCGCAGCGCTCACATGAACTTACGGACGGCCTCCCGGATGGCTTGCTGGTAGCGGGCGGTTTCGTCTCGATCGGAGGAACCAACCTTCGGGTCATGATTCATCTCCCGGCTGCAAGCGGTACCGCGATCGGGGCTGGTCCCGGTCGGGTCCGGTTCGGCGCCGTCCCAGTCTTCCCAGCGGCGCCCGGCGAGCCAACCCTGCGCCCATTTCGGCGTTCCCCCGCGGGCGATCAGCGCCGGTCGTGCCCGCGCTTCCTTGGCGGCGGCTTCGATCACGGTGGCCGCCAGTTCCGGGGTGAAATCGGGGATATCGAGCCAGGCGTCGGCCGCTTCGGCCTTGCCCTTCTTGTAGTCGAACATCTTCCAGAATTCCGAGAAGCTCTGGAGATTCCAACCGGTCAGCCTGCGTTTGCGTCGGGAAAGATAGGATGGACCCTGAGGCCGGTCCGGTATCGCCGCCGACTCTTGATTGCCGGTGCGGGAACCGGCATCGGGGGAAACGTCCCGGGCCGGGCCTTGGTCTGGGCTTAGCTCGTTCGGCGTCGGGGCTGGGCCCGGGTGCGGGCGAGGAGGCTCCGGGAGCCCGGGATGCGGGAGCGGATCGGTGGCGACGGTGGCATCTTCAGGAGGGACGGCATCGTTAGGAGAGACGGCTATCCCGGGCATCGGGGCCCCTGGTTGTCCCGGTTCGGCAGGACTGGCTACCTCAAGGGGAGATTGTTGCGGTTCAGCGGAACCGGGAACCTCGAGAGAAAGATCCGCACCCTCGGGTGCGGAATGCTCTCTTAAGCTATTTAGTATATATACTGATTCTTCATAATGGTACGGAGTATTACTCCGGGTATTCTCCGCGTATACGGGTTGAATACGAGTCGCATTCTCAGCGTATACGTCGCGTATACGGGCCGTATCGATTTTGCCTTCAGGTGCCTGAGTTTTACTCCTGGTATCCTCCGCGTATACGGGTTGAATACGCGACGTATCCTCCGAGAATACGGCCGGTATACGGGCCGCATCGATTTTGCCTTTCGGTGCCATACTCGGGGAATACTCGCCGTATAGGTCGCGTATTCGGGGCGTATTCTCCGCGTATGCGTCGCGTATTCGCGCCGTATCGGGGTCGCACGCCGGTGTCTGGTCGGGCGCCAAGCTGGATGGATTCGGGGAGTGGTCTTCGGGTAAACCGGGCCTGGGCGGAGACTGGCCGTGCGGCACGCAGGGCGGGGACGGCGATTGATCGGGGACCCGGCTGGGCGTGTTCCGGGGCTGTTCAGCCGGTAGGGAAGGCGTATTCGGCGAGTATTGCGGTGGTTCGCTCGGCGTATTGGGCGAGCATTCCTGCGGTAGGCTGGGTGTATTCGCGGCGTATTCGCCGGGTATGCTCACCCGGTTTCCGATCTCATCGGCTGGCCGTTTCGGCCGTTTTGCCGAGCGCTCGGCGGCCGTCACGTTCGGAGTACCCGCAAGCTGTTCGGCGGGTCTTTTCGCTCGCGGACACTTCCGCCAACGGGCCTCGATCGCCTTTTTCGCCCGTTCGGATCTGGTCTTCCATTGCACCACGAAAGGCTGATGCTCTTCCCAATCGTGAAGCGCGTAGATGCCTTCGTCCAGGACATCCAGGAACCCCGCCTCGACCAGTTTGCTCACCAGTTCGTTGGGGTCGCCGCCCCAGCCGGCCTCCAACGCAATGTCGAGAGCGCTGAAGCCGTCGAGTCTCCCCTTCGGCCGACTCACCGACCACCTGGGTGCCGTAATGACCGCAAGAGAGCGCCATCAGGTGCTGGCCCTGGTGAACAAGATGAGAAAACGCATCGACCAGCAAGCCCCGCCTAAAAAGCCGGACCCCCAAGACTGAGCGCCAACCCAAGCGTACTCGATGAAATGACTTCTGGGGGCACGAGCCCTGGCGAAGAAAACCATTTTATATATGGAAAGACAATTCTTGAAGAGTTTTTCCATGTATGGTAAGGCTATCACGTTCTTCGTTTGGTTAATCGTTCCGCTATCCCTGCCGGGCCTGGTTTTCCTTGTCGTTTGCCGGCCATCGAAAACGACACCAGGGAGATGATGCCATGGAGCCGACAAATGACAGCCAGCACCATCGGGATTGAGCGGCACATTGGCGGCTTGATCGCTGCACCGATTACCGCCATGGGTGAGGGCCGAGCAGCGATTTCCAGTTGTGAGAATGGGTCACGGCGATCGTTTCGGCCAGGGGGTGGTTTAATTCATGCGCTGGGCTGTAGGGGCGACTGGCCGGTCGTCCCCATCTGCTGCAAGCCATGGTGCGCCAAAGTGATCGAAACGATGATCGTCAGCGGAGAATGATTGGGGCGAAATGTCGGCCGGTGACACCTGGCCATAATCCACCGATTGCCTGTCTGCCACGCACCAGAAAAGATCGCCGGCGCCGCGGGAGTGCCTCAACAAACAATTGCAGATGAGAGCGAAGGTTGCACCGACCTGTCAAGAGCCGACATCTCGTTGAAATCCCCTAATTTCACGCCGCCGATTTTCCACCTCCGGGAGCATGGTGAAAGCGCGCAGATCCGAACTGATGGCCATCGGGGGCAGCCTGACAAGGATGCATCCGGAACCACCGCCGGCGCCCGTAGCGACCGACTGCCGAAACAACATCCCGACCAGGCCGAACTGGTGCGACCCGGATAAATTCTGGCGGCTGTTCATCAAGGGGTGCCCGCAGCCAGCCGTTGGGGCCCGAAAAATTTTGACACTATTTTGACACCACCAAAAAGAAGGGGTCAGGCCGGTTGGCCTAACCCCTTGTTTTTGTTGGTGCGCCCGGCGCGATTCGAACGCGCGACCTACGGATTCGTAGTCCGGCACTCTATCCAGCTGAGCTACGGGCGCATCGGCTGAACAGGAGAGG
>MNZR01000072.1 GCA_001873705.1 Syntrophobacteraceae bacterium CG2_30_61_12 | reverse complement strand
TGGTCGCAACCCGACCTACGAATTCGCTGCTCGTTGGGGTTTCATGCAACCATTTGGAACAATTCATATAGCCAGTAGGTCAGGGTGTGCGTGGCACTCCCTGACGAACCGCTGGAGGGAACGCGGATTAGGCTCGTTGCCGAATCGTCGGGTAGCTCCCGATGGTCGCAACCCGACCTACGAATTCGCTGCTCGTTGGGGTTTCATGCAACCATTTGGAACAATTCATATAGCCAGTAGGTCAGGGTGTGCGTGGCACTCCCTGACGAACCGCTGGAGGGAACGCGGATTAGGCTCGTTGCCGAATCGTCGGGTAGCTCCCGATGGTCGCAACCCGACCTACGAATTCGCTGCTCGTTGGGGTTTCATACAACCATTTGGAACAATTCACATAGTGTCCCATTTTCAGATGAAAACCATTTGGTATTGACTGGAATGAGTATCACAGTGGCATCAGTTTGGGTTTTCGGCATCGGTTGCGCGGTCCTGGTCGCCGCCATGATCGGGCTCGGACGGCACTGGCGCGGCACGGCCGCCGGGGAACTGCGGGTGGTCCTCACCGGCGGCGGCACCGGTGGTCATGTCAATCCGGCGCTGGCGATCGCGGAAAGCATCAGGGAGTGCCATCCGGAGGTCAAGTTCCTTTACATCGGCGTCGCCGGCAAGGCCGAATCGGTGATCGTCGGGCGTTCCGGGCATCCCCTCCGGTTTGTGTCCTCGGCCGGCTTCCCAGGTCTGCGACCGTCGTTCAGGTTGGCGGTTTTCATCTGGCGCCTGGGCCTGGGGATGCTGCAAGCGTTGTTCATCCTGGCGCGCTTTGGTCCACGCTGGTTGATCGCCACCGGCGGCTACGTCAGCGCACCGGCGGTGCTGGTCACCGTTATCCTCGGGCGGTTGGGGATTGCTCCGACCCGGGTGTTCCTCCACGAACAGAACAGCGTGCCCGGGCAATTGAACGCGCTCATGGGCCGCTGGGTGCATCGGGTGCTCTTGACCTTTCCCCAGACCCAGGGCTATTTCCCGAACAACGGGGTGGTGGTGGGCTATCCGGTACGCCACTCGATCGTCCTCAAAGACCGCGATGAAGCTCTTGCCGGTCTGGATTTCCAGGTGCCGGCGGGGGCCCGGGTGGTGTTCGTTTTTGGTGGTTCGCAAGGGGCCAGAACCATCAATCGGGCCCTGACCGCGGCGCTTCGTGAACTGCTGACGGAACGCGGCCGCCTGTTCATTATCCATGGGGTCGGCCTGGCCGAAAGCGCTGACTACGACGCCGTGGCGGATACCGAGGCAGGCCTGGAACGCCACTTATCGTCGGACCAACGCCGGCACCTGGATGGCTTCTATTACCGCCAGCGCTATTTCCACAATATCGCCGACATCTATTCGATCAGCGATCTCATCGTGTGCCGGAGCGGCGCCGGGAGTCTCAACGAAATTTCGCGGCTGGGCAAGCCGGCCCTGTTGATCCCAAAAAGCAACCTGCCGGGCGACCATCAGGTGATGAACGCACGCGCCATGAAGCAGGCGGGAGCGGCGGAAATACTATTCGAAGAAACAGTGTTCGAGGGCGGCGAGACGATCGAAAAGGTGGCCGGCGAGGTGCTTGCCGAACGCATCCTCGGCCTGCTCCGGGACCCGGAAAAACTGGCCGCCATGGCCGCCGGGAGTCGGGAATTCTTACGGCGCCGGGCCAATGAGCGCATTCTGAGTGAACTCCATGGCGACCGGAGCTGCCCCAACGGCATCGCCGACGGCGCCCGCAATGGCATCGGCAAATACCCGCCGCTGTTAAACAACCACCGGTTGCTACAGGTCTTACGAACAGCTTATGGGTGCGGCCCTGACTCTTATGATCCCGGGGCGGTGATCCCGGACCCGGACGATCTCACTTACTACCGACATCGCGCCGAGGGGCTCCTGGCCGACCGCCACTGGTCGGTACGCAATCTCGGAGTGAAACTGGTGGGACTCACTCACTACCGGGAAAAGACCCCTACCCTGCTGCAGATGCTCTCCGACCGCACCCCGGTAGCGGCCCTGAAACGGGCGCTGGGCGGTGATTTCGAGCAGGTGGGATTCATTCGCCGCAACATCGTCGAAGCCCTGCGGATCCTCAACCGGCTGGACAGCGAGGTGGAAGCCGCCTTGCTCAAGGCCATTTCCGATCCCTATTATGAAGTGCGGGCCCAGGTGTGCCGGGCGGTGGCCCATTTCGGCCCAACGCTCGCCGGCAAGCGGGTCTGGCATGAGGCGCTGCGGCACTGCCTGGGGGACCGTTCCTTCGAGGTGGTGGTGGCCGCCGCCCGCGCGCTCGGTGAAATCGGGGTCGACGGACGCACCCTGGAAGCCTTGCTGGAACTCAGGGAACACCACCAGTGGCAGGTTCGCAACGGCGCTCTCCACGGAATCATGCGCCTGTTTCAGAGGTGTGTGGTGGTGCCCTCGACCGAGGTGCTGGCGGAAGTGGACCGGTTTATTTTGACCGCCCCCGATTTCCAGCCGGATTTCTTGATCGATCGTACCTATCGAGCGATCGCCGCCTGCGCCGGCGCGCGCAAGCAGGACTGATCCGCGGCTGGTGTCCAGGACCGCCGGAGCATAAGAGGCAACCCGATCATGTTGTTCCATCTCGCCAATTATTTGATTGATCTGTCCGACTTTTTTTCGTTTTTCCGACTGGTCAACTACCTCACCTTTCGCTCTATCCTGGCCGCGCTGACCGCGGTGATTTTCATTTTCCTGTGCAGCCGGCGCTTCATTCTGTTCATGCACCGCATGCGCTTTCTGGACCAGCTCCGCCAGACCGGAGTGGGTAGCCACCAGGTCAAGTCCCGCACCCCGACCATGGGCGGGGTGCTGATCATCGGCGGGGTGCTGAGTTCGATGCTGCTTTGGGGAAACTGGCGCAATCCCTACCTGGTGTATTCGGTGATCGGCATGCTCTGGTACGGCGCCCTGGGGCTTTGGGACGATTGGTCCAAAATCAAACGGAAAAGCGGTGATCGCGGTATTTCCGAACGGACCAAACTGCTGGTCCAGGCCGTTTTCAGCCTGCTGTTCGCCTGGGTTTGCGTGAGCCCCCACGGGCCCAACGGGCCCGAACTGGCGACCCAATTTTTCGTGCCTTTTTACAAGTATCCGCTGCTCGATCCGCCGGCTTTCGTTTACGCTGCTTTCATCTGCTTTTTTGTGCTGTTCGTCTCCAACGCGGTGAACATCACCGACGGCCTCGACGGCCTGGCGATCACTCCGTCCCTGTTCGTCATGGGGGTGCTTGGCATCTTCGCCTATGTGGAGGGCAACGTCATCTATTCGACTTATCTGTTCTATCCTTACCTGAGGGGAGCCGGGGAACTGACCGTATTCGGCGCGGCCTTCCTCGGGGCCGGTCTGGCCTTCCTCTGGTACAACGCCTACCCGGCTCAGATCTTTATGGGCGATACCGGGTCTCTCGCCATCGGCGGCAGCATGGCGGTGGTTTCGGTGCTGCTCAAGCAGGAAATGCTGTTCCCGATCCTCGGTGGGCTGTTTGTCGCCGAAGCCTTGAGCAGCCAGATTCAGGATAAAATCGGGGTGCGCTGGCTGGGTAAAAGGCTTTTCTACCGGGCGCCGCTGCATCATGACTTGCAGCACCACGGTATCGCCGAAACCAAGGTGGTCATTCGCCTCTGGATCATTGCCGGACTGCTGGCGCTGGTCGCCCTGGCCACCCTGAAGTTGCGCTGAACCGGACGACCGGGCAACGATCTTGAGCCCGCCGCTCCACCGCCACCGACCGGCCTCTTCAGCATTTTCAGTTAGATGATTATGTTAGATTTTTCCCGAAGTCAGCAGCACGCTTCACGGCCCTGGCGCTAAACTTTGCTGCTGCGCGGCTTTCGCCTTCGGTATCGGTATCGCCTTCGGTATCGGTATCGCCACAGGAATCAACCACAATATCGCGCAGGCCGGCAGCGATGGCCGCCGCTGACGATCTGCTGGTTGCAGCGGAGTTGTCATTTTTCCCTGGCACCGGAGACCGCTTGCCGCCGCCCCGACCAAGACCCCATCCTGGCGCTCAGGGATTTGACCGGGAGCGCTTCCATGACCGATTTTCGAGCCCGGGACCAGACTGGAAACGGACCCGGATTTGCACAACCCGGGCGCAAAACCTGTTGACATCTCAATGTTGTTTCTATAGAAAGTAACGTGACTGCTGATGAATGGGAAATTTGGCACATGGTGTCGGTGGTGTCGGGTGAGTGGTCCGGTTCCGTTCCCACTCGGCCTCTTCATGACTTCCAACCCTTCGGTCCCGCGCGAATGCGATCTTCGCCAACCCGAGCCTTATGGACCTGCAGGCGCCCACCAGTAACCTTCTGGGCCGGCCGGCGTTGTTCCCTCGCCGGTGGCGTTCAGGTTTTTGGCTTTGACCCGCGGTAGCGGTCCGCGGCTCGAACGATTGCGGCCGGCGCCATCGGTTGCCGGGTTGTGGCTGACGGCAAGAGCGGTAGAAACATCCAAAATCTCTTCAAGCGATTAGTGTGCACAGAGTAGGCAGAGTGTTTGTGGTGTCCATCGACTAATGAAAAAATGTACAAGCGAGAAAGGAGGAATCGACCTTGGCTTTTCAACCGATAAAACAAAAGTACACGGGTGCCATCAAGGAAGTGGTTCTGGGCAAGGATGATCGGGCGGTCAAGATCGGCGGCCGGACAGCTTTTCCGTTTCTGAACTTCGAGGGTGAATTTCCCAACCCGCCTCGGATTGCCATGGAGGTCTGGGACAAGGACCCGAGCGCTGACTGGTCGGACGTAGCCAAGGCGCCGTTCC
Organism: Syntrophobacteraceae bacterium CG2_30_61_12; assembly: GCA_001873705.1. Lineage (GTDB taxonomy): Bacteria > Desulfobacterota > Syntrophobacteria > Syntrophobacterales > DSM-9756 > CG2-30-61-12. The sequence goes on along the minus strand of MNZR01000072.1, from coordinate 1,041 downwards.
AGGGCATTTTGAGCGACCCGCCGGCGTGGGCCAAGAAATGCGTGGAGGAGTACGGTGCGGAATTGATTGTGGTCCAGACCAAGAGCGCCGACCCCAACGGGGACAACGCCCCGGCCGAACAGGTGGCGGCCATGGTGAAAAAGATCGCCGATGCGGTGAATGTTCCAGTGATCGTCTGGGGCGTGGCCAATCATGACAAAGACACGGCGGTGATGCGGTTGGTGGCCGAGCAATGCGCCGATCGCAAACTCGCCATCGCCCCGGTGGAAGAAGGCGATTACAAGCAGATCGGCGCCGCCTGCCTGGGTTACAACCACACGGTCGTCGCATCGTCGCCGATCGATGTCAACCTGGCCAAACAGATGAATATTCTGTTGGGCAACCTGGGGGTTAAGGAAAACAACCTGGTGATCGATCCCACCACCGGCGGTCTGGGCTACGGACTCGAATACTCCTATTCGGTGATGGAACGGCTGATGCAAGCTTCCATGACCCAGGGCGACGACAAGCTGCAGAGCCCGGTGATCAGCAACATGGCCAACGAAATCTGGAAGTGCAAGGAAGCCAATTTGAGCGCCGAGGAAGCCCCCACCCTGGGTGACCCGGAACACCGCGGCATCCTGATGGAAGCGGTAGCCGCCGTGGATTACCTGATGGCTGGGGCCGATGTGCTGGTGATGCGTCATCCCCAGGCGGTGAAACTGGTGCGCGGTTTCATCGGCACCATGATGAGTGCTTGATTCGCTGAGCACCGTCCCATTGTGCGTTGACCGGATTCATTTGAGCAGGCGCGACAGCAGCCCCACGAAGGGGCAATTTGAGGTGATATATGGTGGACGAAAAGAAGAAGGAATACAACTTTCGGGACATGACCACCTGTGATGCGACCCTCCAGATGCTGCGGAAGGCGGCGGCGGATGGGGTGGAGACGGCTTTTACCCGGGCGGCGGACATGAAGCCGTGCCCGATTGGGGCCGATTCAGCCTGTTGTAAGCATTGTGCCATGGGTCCCTGCCGGCTCAGTTCCAAGGATCCCTACGG
>MNZR01000113.1:1676-5671 GCA_001873705.1 Syntrophobacteraceae bacterium CG2_30_61_12 | reverse complement strand
TGCCCGCCGGGGAGAATAAAGCTTCGGAGCGGAGGCAGTTCCAATTCCAGCGCATCGATCGCAATTTCCAGGCGCTTCGCCGGTTCCTCGGTGAACGGGTGCAGGTGGCCGGCCGCCGTCGACCCCGGGGTGACCGCGAGCCAGGCCCCCAACTGAAACAGCTCTTGCTGAATCCGCTGAAGCTCATCGAGCAGCGCCGATCCTTCCGGCGGTAGCGCCGCCGCCACCGCGCCCAGCACTGAATTCAATTCGTCCACCGCGCCGTAGGCGGCAATCCGTGGATCACTTTTCGCCACCCGTTCGCCGCTGAACAGACTGGTGGTGCCCTGATCTCCTCCGCCGGTATAGATTTTCATGGTCTCCGCTCGCGCTTCAGGATTCGGTTAAGGGACAGGAACAGGGGCGCCGGGAAGTTCAAGTTCCGAGTCGCCGGGCAAGCACCGGCGCCCGGACTTCGGCGTTCAAGCCACAGGGGCCGAAGCGGCCGTTTCGGGTGGTCTGGTCCGCGGTGGTTTAATGCCGATGGCGCCGTCGAGCACCTGCTGCACCACTCGCAGGGCTTCGCCGATTTGAAACGGCTTATGCAGGATCCCGCGGGCGCCTCGCCTGAGCGCTTCCCGAACCGAACCGCCAGGGGAAAAGCCGGTGGCGATCACTACCTTGAGTTCCGGGTTCAAGGCCAGCAGCCGTTCCAGACATTCGTCCCCGTCCATGGTGGGCATGATCAGATCGAGCACCACTAGATCGATTTCCCTTCGATGTTCCTGGTAAAGTCTCAGGGCCTGGTGGCCGTCTTCGGCGCTCAGCACCTGATAGCCGAAGTGGGTGAACAGTTGCCGGCCCAAATCGCGGATGAAGGCATCGTCGTCCACGATCAGGATGGTGGCGCTGCCGCGCTCGATCGCTGCCGCCGCGGGTTGTTCCGATACCGCCGCCAGCGGTTGCTCGAAAGCCGGAAAATAGAGGCGAAAGCTGGTGCCCTGATCGGGAGTGCTGGCGCAGATCACGGTGCCGCCGTGGTTGCGCATGATGCCGTAGGTCATGGCCAGGCCCAGACCGCTGCCCCGGCCCACTTCGCGGGTGGTGAAAAAGGGCTCGAAGATGCGCTCGCGCACCTCTTCCTCCATGCCTTCCCCGCTGTCCGTTACTTCCAGACAAACGTAGGGGCCTGGAGCCAGGTCGGCCAGTTCCGCCGCCGCTCCCTCGCCCAGGTCCAGGCGCTCGGCATGGAGCCGCAGTCGGCCCCCGGTGGGCATGGCGTCGCGGGCGTTCACCGCCAGGTTCATCAGCACCTGTTCCAGTTGGTGCGGGTCCGCGCAGACATGCAAGGCTTCGGGGGCCAGATCCAACTGGATCTTGATCTGCTTGGGCAGGGTGCGTTCGAGCAAGCCCGCGACCCGTTCCAGCAGTTCCTTCAGGTCCAGCACCTGGGTCTGGGGTTCGTGGCGGCGGCTGAAATCCAGCAACTGCTGGGTGAGTTCGCTGCCGCGCTGAGCCGAGCGCATGATCCGGCGGAGCTTGTCCGAACGCGCCTGGTCCGCTTCCAGATCGAGCAGCAGCAGTTCCGCATAGCCGTGAACCGATTGCAGCAGGTTGTTGAATTCGTGAGCGATGCCGCCGGCCAGAGTGCCCACGGCTTCCATCCTCTGGGCGCGGAGCAGTTGTTTTTCCAGCTCTTTCTGGCGGGTCATGTCGCGGATCAGATTGAGCGTGGCCGGGCGTCCGTCCCAACTGGTGAGGACCGAGCTGATTTCCATCCAGACCAGTTCCTGATTGCGGCCGACCCCCTTGAACGTATAATTTTCAGGTGCCGGCAGTCCTTGCAGGCGGGCCTGGTGGTAGCCCGCCACCCGCTCCCGGTCGTCCGGATGAACGAATTCGATGAACGGCATGGACGCCAGTTGTTCCCGCGAATAGCCGCAGATTTCCTGGGTCCTGGGATTGGCGAATTTGAGCACCCCGTCCTGGGCGATAAAGATCCCTTCACTGGCGGTGTCCACCAGCAGCCGGTATTTTTCTTCCGACTCGGCCAGCGCTTGCTGAGCCTGTTCCAGGCTGGCCACCGTGGCCGCCAGTTGTTCGTTGCCGCGGCGAAGATCGGCGGTGCGTTCGGCCACCGTGGCTTCGAGCTGGTCCCGGTGTTTGTGCAGCGCTTCATTGGCGCGATCGGCCTGTTCGCGGGCCTGGGTCAGGTGCTCGATCAGATCCTGGTTCTCGTAGCGCAGTTCCAGCGAACGCACCAGCATCTGCCGAAATTTCATCGCCAGGACCGCGATCAGCAACAGGAACAGGGCGCTCATGGCCGCCATCGCCGTATGGATGGCGTCCCCGGCAAGCAGCAGGCGGGTAAATAGCGGGATCAGGGCCGGCAGGGCGAAGGCATGGAAGGCGCCGAGAAAGGATGAATAGGCGACCGAAGCGCCGGCCACCATGCCGCCTAGAACAAAGGCGATGAACACCTGATGGGGCAGCGACTGGGCCGGGTAGAGGAGCACTCCGGCGGCCCCCCACACCAGCCCCGACACCAGAACGGCGCTCACGAACCAGGTCCTGGCCCGGCGACAGGCCGCCGGCTCGGTCAGGTCCCTGGACCAGCGGCGCGAGAGCACAAAGCGCAGCGCGGAAACCAGGTACAAGACGCCCAGCCAGCCCAGCAGCCGGCTGGACTGGGTTTCGCCCCAGAGCACCAGGACCAGAATGAAAGCGTTGACGAACGTCGCCAGCAGCGCGGTGGATTCGGATGCGTATAGTCGGGTCACCCGTTCGGCAAACACCCGCTCCTGGGCAGGCACCTGGGTTTCGCTGCTTGGCATCGGCGGCTTCCAAACGTGAATGGCGGACAATGCAGCGGGCAGAGGTCGCGAGCGATCCGGCGATCAAGGCCGGGTCTGGGTCCCCAATCGAACCGTAATGGCTCCGTCCTCATGGCACAAGAACGCCGGGGTTGCAACAGAAAACCGCCGCCAAATTTACTTTCACGGGTGGCGTAGCGCGCCGTGGAAGATCCGGCTCTGGCGCAGCCAGGCCCAGGCCCGGTGCAGGTCTTCCAGCATGAGGTAGCCGCAGGGGATCAGGATCAGGGTGATCCCGGTGGCGAACATCACCCCGAACCCCAGACTCACCGCCATGGGAATCAGAAACCGGGCTTGCAGGCTTTTTTCCAGGATCATCGGGGTGAGCCCGCCGAAGGTGGTGATGGAAGTGAGAATGATCGCCCGAAACCGCAGCGCTCCGGCCTCAACCACGGCGTCACGAACGGTGCTGCCGGATCGACGCAGGCGGTTGGCGGCGTCCACCAGGACCAGGGAATCGTTCACCACCACCCCGGCCAGGCCGACGATGCCGAACATGCTGAGGATGCTAAGATTCATTCCCATCAGCAGATGCCCGAACACGGCTCCGATGATGCCGAAGGGGATGGCGGTCATCACGATCAGGGGCTGGGTGAAGGACTTGAACGGCACCGCCAGCAGCGCGTAGATGGCAAACAGCGCGAGCACGAAGCCGCGCACCACATCGGCCAGGGATTCGGCCTGTTCCTTGCCTTCCCCTTCGATGGTGAAGCGCAGGCCCGGGTGGTTCTGCTGGAGCAGGGGCAGGAAGCGTTCGGTGAGATCCCGGCGCACTTCGTTGGCGTTGGCCGCCGTTTCATCCACGTCGGCGGTGACCGCCACCACCCGCCGCCGCTGCGCTCGATCGATGGCGGCATAGCCGGCGCCCACCTCGACCTCGGCCACTTCAGCGAACGGGACCTCGCTACCCTCCACCGTGCGGATCCGCATATCCCGGATGGTGGCGAGCGATTTCCGTTCGGCTTCCGGATAGCGCACCAGCACTTTCACTTCGTCTCGGTCCCGCTGCAGGCGCAGCGCTTCGGCCCCGTAGAACGCATGGCGCACCTGCAGGGCCAGATCGTTCAGGGTCAGTCCGAGGCTGCGCGCGGTCGGTTTCAGCCGCAGCCGGTATTCGTCCTTGCCCGGAAGGAACCCGTCGCC
>MNZR01000113.1:0-1668 GCA_001873705.1 Syntrophobacteraceae bacterium CG2_30_61_12 | reverse complement strand
GAACGCCCGGCGTGCGGTTGAGTTCCGCCTTCAAGGCTTCCACCGCCCGAATCAGTTCGGCCTGGTCGTCGAGCGAAAGGTGCACTTCGACCGCGTTGCCGGCGGTGAAGATATCGCTCTGAAAGGTCAGCGTTTCGGCGTCCGCCACCGCCCCCACCGCTTCCCGCCAGCGGGTGGCCAGAACCGCGGCGCTGACCTTGCGCTGTTCGCCTCCGAGGAGCTGGATCAGCAACTGCGCGCGGTTGGCACTGTCTTGGTCGCCGCTCCCGGCGCCATGTCCGGTGATCGCCTGAGCCCCGATCAACGCCACGCTGTATTGCATGAGCGGAGGCGTCCCCGCCGGTTGCTCCCGGTCCGCTTCGGCCAGGGCGCGGTGAGCCGCCTGATCGATCCGCCTCACCAGGTCCCGGGTCCGTTCCACCGGGGTCCCGGCCGGCATGGTCAGCGAACAGATGAGCACATCGCTTTCCACCTTGGGAAAGAAGGTGAACTGAATCCGACCGCCGAACCAGAGCCCGAGGGTCAGCAGCAGCAGCGCCAGTCCGGCTGCCGCGGTGGCGTAGCGCCAGCGCAGGCAAAATTCGAGTGAACGCCGGTAAGGTCCGGCAATCAAACGGTTGAGCAGCCGATTGCTCAGACTCACCCGGCGCGGTTTGCGCGGCCCAGCCTGCTCGTTGTTACGGCTTCTGGCCAGATGGGCGGGAAGGATCAGCAGCGATTCCACCAGGGACCCAACCAGCACCAGAATCACCACGATCGGAATGGTGCGCATCACCTTGCCGATGATCCCGGTGCCCTGCATCAGCGGTACGAAGGCCGCCACCGTGGTGAGCACCGAAAAAATCACCGGTAGTCCCACATCGATGGCGCCGTCCACCGCCGCCGCTTCCCGTTCCACTCCCCGTTCCCGATACTTGAAAACGCTCTCGCCGATCACGATGGCGTCATCCACCACCATCCCCAGCACCATGATGAAAGCGAACAGGGAAATCATGTTGATCGACACATCGAACCGGGGCAGCAGCCAGAGGCCGGTGAGGAACGCGGTCGGGATCCCCATGGTCACCCAAAACGCCAGTCGCACGCTCAAAAACAGCCCCAGCATCAGACTCACCAGCACCAGGCCCATGGCCATGTTGCTCAGCAGCAGTCGAATCCGGCTGCGCAGTATTTCGGAATTGTCCTGATAGGTGCTGATCCGAATGCCTTCCGGCAGCCCGGGGCGAATCCGCTCGATGTATTCCTTCACGGTGGCGGCCACGGTGAGCGCATTCTGATCGGCCACCCGGTACACCTGGATCACCGCCGCCGGGTGCCCCTGAAACAGGGCCAGTTTGTCCACATCCTCGAAGCCGTCGGAAAGCTCGGCGATCTGCCCCAGGGTCACGGTACTGCCATCGGTTCGGGTGATCACGGCGAGGTCCCGGTAATCCTCGGCGTGGTAGCGTCGGCCCTTGGTCCGCACCAGGATTTCTCCGCCTTCCGCTTTGATGGTGCCGGCCGGTAGATCAAAGCTGCCGCGCCGCACCTGGTCCGCCACTTGACCCAGCGTGAGCCCGTAACGGCGGAGGGTGGCTTCGGAAATCTCGAGGTGGACCTCCCCGGAGCGCACCCCGAACAATTCCGCCAGGGTGATTCCGGGTAAATTGGTGAGATCGAGATCGGAAG
>MNZR01000256.1:1405-5845 GCA_001873705.1 Syntrophobacteraceae bacterium CG2_30_61_12 | reverse complement strand
GCAAACGCATGACGGGTGGAGGACGCCGCCATATTCGTACCCAATTGTACATGCCTACTTTAGCGGCAATAAGATATAATTCGGTTATCAGAACCTATTATCAGCATTTGCTGAAAAACGGGAAAGTCAAGATGGTGGCGGTCGTGGCATGCATGCGAAAGATAATTACGATCCTGAACTCCATGCTGATGAGTAACCAGCCATGGAATCCAGATTTCGCTTGACCCTAAACACAGTCGCTACCTGCAACGGATCGAAATCACGCCTGCAACGTGAAGGAATTCCGCGGCACTGAGGCGACTCTCGCCTAATGAAATGCGCCCCCCAAATTCTTTATAAGCAGCTTTTTTTATCCCCGAGGTTCAGGTGCGGCCGTAGGTGCGGCAGAGTTCCACCAACTGGGCGGCGGGGGCGAGATCGGGATAGTCCGGAGGGAGCCGCCAGGTCCAGTTGCCGGATCGAGTGGCCGGTAGATTCATCCGCGCCGAAGCCGGAAGCCCAAGCAGGTCCTGCATCGGCAGCACGCATCGAGCGGCCGTCGAAAGCAGGGCCAGGCGGCAGAGTTCCCGAGGCACCTGGTGGCCTTCCAGCGTTCGCCCGAGGTAACGAAACAGCCTCTCTTTTTCCGCCTCTCCCGCTTCTTCCTCGAACCAGCCGCGCAGGGTATTGGTGTCGTGGGTGCCGGTATAGACCAGGCAATCCCGCTCATAATTGTGCGGCAAATAGGGATGCCGCGGGTCGTCGGCGGCGAACGCAAACAGCAGCACCTTCATGCCCGGCAGGTGAAAACGCTGCATCACCCGGCGCACGTCGTCGGTGATGATGCCGAGATCTTCGACGATGATGGGCAGCTCCGGAAAGCGAGCGGCCACGGCGCCGAGGAAGTCTTCAGCCGGCGCTTCGACCCAGCAGCCGTTGACCGCGGTTGGTTCCGCGGCCGGCAATTCCCAGTAGGCCACGAAGCCGCGAAAGTGATCCAGCCGCACCAGGTCATAGAGTTTCGAATTGTGGGCAAAGCGTTCCAACCACCAGGCGAAACCCTCCCGGCGCAACCGCTCCCAGTCGTACACCGGATTGCCCCAGCGCTGCCCGGTCTTACTGAAATAATCGGGCGGCACCCCGGCCACGAAAGCCGGACGCAGGTCATCATCCAGTTTGAACCGATGGGGGCCGCTCCAGACATCGGCACTGTCGAAATCCACATAAATCGGGATATCGCCCATGATGCGCAGTTGCAGCCGCGCGCAATGGTCCTTGATCGCCCGCCACTGCTTGAAAAAGACAAACTGGAAGAATCGTTCCCTGGTCACGGCCCGGTTCAGGCGCTCCCGCTCGGCGTCGAGCGCCTCCGGTTGCCGGCGCCTCAGGGGCTCAGCCCAATCGGCCCAGGTGCCGGGGCGGGAGTCCGCTTTCAGCGCCTTGAACAAAGCGAAGTCCTCGAGCCAGTGGGCCTGCTCCCGGCAGAATTCTCGATACGCTTCGGTTTCCCCATCGAGCAGAAATCGGCTGAAGGCCCGCTCCAGCAGTTCTCCCTTGGCCACCGCCACCGCCTCGTAGTCCATCCGCTCGGTGGCCGGAAGCTGCCTGGCCTCCGCTTCGTCAGCGCTGAGCAGACCGTCCGCGACCAGGAGTTCCGGGCTGATCAGGAGCGAATTGCCGGCAAAAGCGGAAATGCTGCTGTAGGGCGAATGGCCGTGGGAACCCTGGGTCGGGTTGAGCGGCAGCACCTGCCAGCAACGCTGCCCGGCAGCCGCCAGGTATTCGGCGAAGCGGTAAGCTGCGGGGCCAAGATCACCGATCCCGAACCGGGACGGCAACGAGGTGATATGGAGCAGAACTCCGGCCCAACGTTCCGACATAGGTACCTACCTCATGGGAAAAGGTGAATTAAAAGCGAATATCGAATATCGAACATCGAATATCGAACCGCGGAAGGAAAGAAAACCAAATATCGAACCGCGGAAGTGGAGTGGCCCTCCCCTTTTCGATTTTCGATTTTTCCTTTTTCGATATTCGATATTCGATATTCATGATTCGTATTTATCCAGATACCCTCGGGGCGTGATCATCCAGTCGCCCCAGGTGTAGGTTCGGCTGTTGCCGATGAGCAGCACCGATTGCATATCGACTTCGACGAGCGGCACCTGATCGAGCCGGACCAGTAGGCGCCGCTGCCCGTCGCGCATGGCTTTGTGGAGAATCCCCACCGGTGTTGCCGGCGCCCGATGGCGGCGGACGATATCCAGGGCTCGCCCCAGCAGGTCCGGGCGCGCCTTGCTCCGCGGATTGTAGAGCGCCAGCACAAAATCGGCCGCCGCCGCGGCATCCAGGCGTTTTTCGATCTGCTCCCAGGGGGTCAGATGATCGCTCAGACTGATCGCCGCGAAATCGTGCATCAGCGGCGCTCCCAGGAGTGAAGCCGCGGCGTTGAAGGCGGCCACTCCCGGAATGACGGACAGCCTCAGGCGCTCCTCCCTATCGGTATCGGTATCGGTATCGGTATCGCCATCGCTATCGGCGCGAGCGCCCGCCTCGGCATCCAGCACCCGCAAACCGCGCTTCCGGCACAAATCGAACACCAGCCCGGCCATGCCGTAGATGCCGGCGTCACCGCTCGACACCAGGGCCACCCGCCGACCGGCCAGGGCCAGATCGATGGCCTTGCCGCAGCGTTCCACTTCCTTTCTCATGGCACCGGAAACAATTTCCTTACCTACCAGCAGGTCGTCAATCAGTTCCAGATAGGTCTGGTAGCCCACCACCACCTCGGCCGCGCGCAGCGCGCTCAAGGCTTGCGGGGTCAGATGGTCGCGGGAGCCGGGGCCGAGGCTGACGATGTCCAGTCGGCCAGGGCCACCGCGACCGTCGCGTTCCGCGACTTGTGCTTGGGGATCAACAGGTTGGGGCCGCGGGCGCTGACCAGAGCTGTCGCTTCGCATACGCTGGGGACTCCTGCATGGATGGCCACGGTTGCCGACGGATTGGGCACCGCCACCGTGGCGATCGCTTCACGGGGAAAAAACTCAATCGGCACCTGGAGCTTCTCGGCCGCTTCCAGGAGGCCGGATTCATCGGCCTTCAGATCAATGCTGGCAAGGTTCCTGATGGAAAGCGGGGAAAACCCTTGGGTGTTCAACACCTGGATGATCAGTTGCAGGATCTCCGCCGCCTCCGTGCCACGGTTGCAGCCGACTCCCACCACCAAATTGGCGGGCCGCAGCAGCAGCCAGTCGCCGCTCGTCGGGGCAGCGCGTTCCGAAACCCAGATCCCGGCCGCAACTGGCTCAGCGGGTTCGCAACATGGACCGGATTCCATCGGCGGCGGATCGAGCCAGAGCACCTGCTCCAGGCCGCTCAGAGCTGGCCGCAGGAGTTGGTACGGATCAACCACCCGAATTGGCTCATCCTCCAGGACCGCCCGCTCCAGACGCGCCAGCAGGGCCGGGTTTTCCGGCGTCAGACCCAGATCCCGGGCGATCAGATCGAGCGCCGGGCGGCCCTCGACATCGGATGCGGTGGTGATCACCGCCTCACCGCCCACCACCGCGGCCACCTGCCGCGCCAATCGGTTGGCTCCACCCAGATGACCGGACAACAGGCTGATCACGAACCGACCCCGTTCATCCACCACCACTACCGCCGGGTCCTCGCGCTTGCCGGCGATCAAGGGTGCCGACAAACGCACCACGATGCCGGTGGCCATAATACAAACGATTTTCCGATAGCGGCCCCAGAGTTCCGGAAACACCTGCTTCAGGCGGCTGAAACCGTGTGCTCCGTAAGCGAGAGCGAACCGATGCCGGACCGGGACATACACCTCGGCTGCCGGCAGCCGGTCGCGGATGCGCAGCGCCAGTTGCACGCCGGTGGCGGTCACGGCCACCAGCGCAACCGCGGTGCTGTCTAAATCACCGGGCATCGCGGTAGCCATGGCTGAATTGTTCATGATAAAGGAGCGATCGCGTCACCGCACCGGCTTCGGCAAAGACCGCCCCCACCAGAATCACCGCCTGGCGCGTGACCGCTTGCGTGGCAACCGCCTGGGCGATCGTGGCAAGAGTGCCGCGAATCAGCTTCTGATCCGGCCAGCTCACCCGATAGGCCACCACCACCGGGGTTTCCGGTGGGTAATGGGCGGCGAGTTCCGCCACCACCTGATCGAGATGCTGCACGCTGAGATAGATGATCAAGGTGGCCTGATGCCGGGCCAGATCCTGCAACCGTTCTCGTTCCGGCACCGGGGTCCGGCCGCTGATCCGAGTCAGGATCACGGTCTGGGATATTTCCGGCAAGGTCAGTTGATTTTTCAGCGCCGCCGCCGCGGCGAAAGCCGCCGACACCCCGGGGACCACTTCATACGGAATCGCTTCGGCGGCCAGCAGCCGCATCTGTTCCTGGATCGCCCCGTACAGGCTGGGGTCGCCGGTGTGCAGCCGCACC
>MNZR01000256.1:0-1396 GCA_001873705.1 Syntrophobacteraceae bacterium CG2_30_61_12 | reverse complement strand
CCGCGCCGGTAGCCTTCCACCAGAGCGGCATGGGTTTCCGCCAGGGTGAGCGGCGCGCTGTCGATGGCGACCACCTCCGGTCGGCAGTGATCGAGCAGCCCGACCGGCACCAGCGATCCGGCATAGACCACCCGATCGGCTTGTTCCAGCAAGCGTTTCCCCTTGACCGTGATCAGCTCCGGATCTCCCGGCCCCGCTCCCACAAACTGGACAGGATAGCCCATCATTGCCCTCGCTTCCGTGCCGTCCCACTCAATCGACCCGGCCTGGTTCATCCTCTCTCACATCGGTATCGCCACCGGTATCGGTATCGGTATCGCTGTCGCCATCGCTATCGCTATCGCCATCGGCGCCCACCGGCCGCGGTTCCGGCCAGGCTTCCACAATGAACACCGGATTGAGCGCTTCCAGCCGCTCGGAATCCCCGATCGCGGTCGAGCGGCTGACCTGGATTTGAGTCACCGCGCTCGGCCAGCCGCGGCGCTTCCAGAAGGACCGCGCTCGGTGCAGGGTATCGAAGGTGACCGCGGTCAGCACCACTCGCCCGCCGGGGCGCAACCGCAGGCGGACGGCTTCCAGGAGCGGTTCGAGCCGGCCGCCGCTGCCGCCGATGAACACCCGGTCCGGGTCCGGCAGGGTGGCCAGGGCTTCGAGGGCATCGGCGGCGATCGGGGTGACCGAGCGCGCCCCGAACCGCTTGATATTGGTTTCAAGGTCCCGGAAGCGCTGGGGATGCCTTTCCACCGCCAGCACCCGGAGCAAGGGCGTGAGCCGGCACGCTTCGATCCCGATCGAGCCGCTCCCCGCCCCCAGGTCCCACAGCACCTGGCCGGGTTTCAGTTGGAGCAGGGCCAGGACGACGGCGCGGACTTCCCGCTTGGTGATGAGCCCCTGCCGATGCTCGAATGCCGCCTCGTCGATCCCCATAACCGGCGCTGCGTCAAGGTCCGATTCCGCGGCTGCGGCCGCGGGCCCAATTTCCGCCAGCACCGCCACGATATTCAGCGGGGCAAAGCGACGCCCGCGGGCTTCCCGTGCCGCCATCACCCGCACCGCTTCACCGGCCAGCCCGAGATTTTCTCCGATCGCCAGCGGCAGCGAACCGAACCCGTGCTGCACCAGTTCCGCGGCGATCCAGGCGGGATCGTGGTGATCGTCGGTAAAGAGCGCCACGGCGCCGCCGCCGGCCACCTGTTCGAGCCAGGCCGTCGAGTCGCCGCGGCCGTGCAGGCTGAAGGTTCGGACTTCCTGCCAGGGCCGCTTCAACCGGGCAAACAAGGCCTGAACCGAGGTGATGTTGGCCAGGGCCACGATTCCATCGGGACCCAGGCGCTCGACCAGGGCTTTACCGATCCCGAAAAAGAAAGGATCTCCGGAAGCCAGCACCGCCACCCGC
>MNZR01000325.1:6382-10512 GCA_001873705.1 Syntrophobacteraceae bacterium CG2_30_61_12 | reverse complement strand
TTTCCCGTCAGTTTGCGGGGCCGCGGGGCCGCCGTTGCCGGTTTTCCCCTCGGACCGCTCACCGGCCAAAAGATCGGCCAGGGTCACCCCATCCAACTTCTCCTGCATGGCGGTCATGGCCTCTTTCCACACCGGCCGGGTGAGGCACTCGTCGGAGCGGTCACAAATCCCCGGATTCGCCAGGCATTCAAGCAACTCGGGACTGCCCTCGAGCAAGGACACAATTTCGCCGATGGTGATGTCCTCCGGCGGTCGCGCCAGCATGTGCCCGCCCTTCGGGCCCCTCTTGCTGACCACGTAACCCGCCTTCTTGAGCGGGATCAGGATCTGTTCCAGGTACTTCACCGATACCTTCTGCCGCCTGGCGATTGCGTTCAGTTGCACCGGACCCTTCCGGTACGAGCGCGCCATATCCAACAGCAGCCGGGTCCCGTATCGGCTCCGGGTGGACAGTTTCATCATCGGCCTCCAGTCACGGCAATCGAGACGGACTTTGATTTTCTATATTTTCAATAGACTTTAACCAAGTCGCCGCGGAATGTCAACGCAGCCGGAGTATCCATCGATATTAGGTAGTTGCCGTGGCTGATCAAAGGGAGCAATAAAATTGAAGTCAGCCGATCAGGCCGGACCGGCAAGACGAGCCCGGGACCCGCCGCCCTGAAAAGCGCAAGGTACTCCCGGAGTTTTTCTCACAGACATCCTCTAACCCATGAGATATGCGGTTAATCGGATGATTGAGAAGGGAATTCCAGGATGCCGAAAAGGCAGCTTCAGGTCGTGCGCGTCAAATTCCGCCAATTGGATCAGGCCATTCGGCCCCGATTTTTCCCCCCGCGACTTGCATAAAACGATAAAGTGAGTTGTGGTAGATGAAGGCCGAGAGCGGCTCCCACCGTGACCGGACGAAGGCGGCGCTCCATGGCGGCGCTTTCAGGCCGCTCACGGTGCGGCCGTCATCGGTAATCATGACCTATCGGATCATGGTTATGGGGTCACTGATGGTTGTTTTTTTGTTTCTCCTCGGGAGAACGATGCTCAATTCCTGGAGCGTTCACGAAGTCAGGCGGCGGATGATGGTCGCCGCTGACCGGCTCGGCGCAAGGAGACATTAAGCATGAAGGTGAGCGGCAAAACGGTTCGCCGAACCTTGTTCCACCGCTGGGTACGCCCCCGCGGCAGCGAGCCGGCAGCGAAGATTGCCAACGATGAACTGCCGCTACGATCGGAGCTGTTCAGTGCCGATCAGATGGAGCAGCATGGTAAGGTCCTGGCCGGTGTGCACCAGTTGAAGCCGGGACGCCCTCGCGACCGCCTGCTGGCGCGACTGGCCGAGAATAAGACGGTCCTGCTTGAGGTCCACCAACTGCTGACCGAAACCGTCACGTCGGAACGGCGGATCACACCGGCCGGGGAATGGCTGCTCGATAACTTCTATGTAATCGAAGAACAGATCCGCACGGCCAGGCGACACTTGCCAAAGGGTTACAGCCTGGAACTGCCGCGCCTGGCGAACGGCGCATCGGCCGGGCTTCCACGGGTGTATGACATCGCCCTGGAGACGATTTCGCACGGCGATGGCCGGGTCGATCCCGAAGCCCTCGCCAGTTTCGTGACCGCCTACCAGACCGTGACTCCCCTGAAATTGGGCGAGCTGTGGGCCATCCCCATCATGTTGCGCCTGGCCCTGATCGAAAATCTCCGACGCGTTGCCGCCCGGATCGCGGCCGCATGGATCCACCGCAATCAGGCCGGCCGGTGGGCCGATCAGATGACGGAGCTCGCGGCCAAGGACCCCAAAAGCCTGATCCTGGCGATCGCCGACATGGCCCGCTCCGACCCCCCGATGGTGAGTTCTTTCGTGGCGGAACTCGCGCGCCGTTTGCAGGGCCAGGGCCCTGCCCTGGCAATGCCGCTCACCTGGATTGAACAGCGCCTGTCCGAACTCGGCCTGACCATTGAACAACTGGTGCGCTCGGAGAACCAGCAACAGGCTGCTGATCAGGTCACGGTGAGCAACAGCATCGGCAGTCTCCGTTTTCTGGGCGCGATGGACTGGCGCGAGTTCGTCGAGAGGATGAGCATTGTCGAGCGTATTCTGGGTGAGGACCCGAGCGACGTCTACGGCAAGATGGATTTTGCCACGCGTGATCGTTATCGCCATGTGGTGGAGAAAACCGCGAAGCGCAGCCCGCACTCCGAGAGCGAAGTGGCACGCCGGGCAATCCAACTGGCGCGGGCGGGAGCGGTTCGCAACGGCGGCGACGACCGCAGGGCCCACGTCGGCTACTACCTGATCGACGCGGGACGGGCGCAGCTCGAACGAATGGTGGAGGTGCGCTCATCGCCTGGCCAGGCTCTCCGCCGGGTCTGCCGCCGTTTCCCCTTGCTGCTGTATGGCGGCACCATCCTGCTGATAACGGCGGTCATCGCCGGGTGGCTGACGGCGAAGGCGCATACCGGTGGCTTTCAGGGCTGGGGACTCGGGCTGGTGGGAATCCTCGCGCTCGTGTGCGCCAGTCATCCGGCGGTAGCCCTGGTAAACTGGCTGGCGACGCTGCTGGCGGCGCCTCGCCCGCTGCCGCGCATGGACTTTTCCAAAGGGCTCCCGCGGGATTTGCGCACCCTGGTGGTGGTCCCGACGATGCTCACCAGCGCTCGCAACATCAAGGACCTGATCGAGGCACTGGAAGTCCGCTTCCTGGCCAATCGCGATGACCACCTGCACTTTGGTCTGCTCACCGATTTTCGCGACGCGCTCGAGGAAACCCTGCCCGAGGACCAACCGCTGTTGCGGCAGGCGCGGCAGGGAATCGAAGCGCTGAACGAAAAATACCAGGGTGCGGAAGGCGATATTTTTTTCCTGTTTCATCGCCCGCGGAGATGGAATCCCATCGAGCGGGTTTGGATGGGCTACGAGCGCAAGCGCGGCAAGCTTGCGGATTTGAACCGGCTTCTGCGCGGCGGGGCAACCGCCGCTCCAGGCGATCGATTCGCGCTCGTGGTCGGTGAAACCGCGTTGTTAACGAGCGTGAAGTATGTGATCACCCTCGATACCGATACCCAACTGGCGCGCGATTCGGCCCGGCAGTTTGTGGGAGCCATGGCGCACCCGCTCAATCGTGCCCGTTACGACCAAGACCGGCAGCGCGTCGTTGAAGGGTATGGCGTGCTTCAGCCACGAGTGGCGGTGAGCCTGCCCGGCACCAGCCGGTCGCGGTATGCGCGCATGTGCGCCAGTGAACCCGGTATCGATCCGTATACGCGCGCCGTTTCCGATGTTTACCAGGACCTGTTCGGTGAAGGCTCCTTCATCGGCAAGGGCATCTATGAGGTCGATGCCTTCGAACGGGCGTTGAGCGGACGTTTCCCCGAAAATCGGATCCTCAGCCACGATCTTTTGGAAGGGTGTTACGCGCGGGCCGGGCTGTTGAGCGATGTGGAGCTGTACGAGGAATATCCATCTCGCTACGGCGCGGATGTGAGTCGGCGGCATCGGTGGATTCGCGGCGATTGGCAGATCGCGCGCTGGTTGCTGGCTGGTATCCCGGGGCCTGGGCCTGAGCCCGGCGCCGCTGCGCGCCCGCGCAAGAACCCGCTGACGCTGCTCTCCCGCTGGAAGATCTTCGATAACCTGCGGCGCAGTCTCACGGCCGCGGCGTTGACCCTGCTGCTGCTGTTGGGCTGGACGGTGTTACCCAGGAGCTGGTTCTGGACCCTGGCGGTGATCGGCATCATCCTGATTCCGTCCTTGATCACCTCGGCCATGACCGTGCTGCGGAAGCCGGACGATGTGACTCTGGGGCAGCACCTCGCGGCCGCGGCGCGTTTGGCCGGCCTCCACTTCGTTCAGGCTGCATTCATGCTCGTGTGCCTGCCATACGAAGCTTTTTTTAGTCTGGATGCGGTGCTGCGCACAATCTGGCGGATGCTGGTCACCCATAAGCGACTGCTCGAATGGAACCCATCGGGCGACTCGGATCGCAACAGCCGCACCGACTTCATCGGTTCGCTGCGGACCATGTGGATCGGTCCGTTCGTTGCCGCCGCGGTGGCGATTATGCTGGCGGCGGCAAGGCCGGCCGCACTGGCCGTGGCTGGACCGGTCCTGGGCCTGTGGTTGGCCTCCC
>MNZR01000325.1:5793-6370 GCA_001873705.1 Syntrophobacteraceae bacterium CG2_30_61_12 | reverse complement strand
TGGATCAGCCGGCCGCTCGCCGGCCGCCGAGAACGGCTGACCGCGGACCAGACCCTCTTTCTGCGCCGGCTTTCCCGGAAAATTTGGGCGTTCTTCGAGACTTTCGTAGGCCCGGATGATCATTGGCTGCCGCCTGATAACTATCAGGAGCATCCCGCTTCCGTGGTCGCGCATCGCACCTCGCCCACCAACATGGGCCTTGCGCTTTTGGCGAATTTATCGGCGTATGACTTCGGCTACATCGCGGCCGGTCAACTGGTCGATCGTACGGCGAAAACACTCCACACCCTGGAAACCCTGGAACGATATCAAGGGCACTTCTACAACTGGTACGACACCCAATCCCTGAAACCGCTGCCGCCCCGCTACATCTCATCGGTGGACAGCGGCAACCTCGCGGGCCACCTGCTGACCTTGCGACCGGGCCTGCTGGCACTGCCCGATCACCGGATCCTGGGAACGCGATTCCTTGACGGCTTGAGCGACACGCTCGGGATTATCCTGGACGCCGCGGCCGACGCCTGGACCCAGACCCCTTCGGGAAGCCCCGCCGCGGAACATCACGCTCCGGACCGGC
>MNZR01000325.1:0-5782 GCA_001873705.1 Syntrophobacteraceae bacterium CG2_30_61_12 | reverse complement strand
GCAGGACCTGGATTCCGCGATCCGTTCCCGACCCGCCACGCTCACGACTGCGCGGCGCTGCCTCGATCGGTTGGCAGGGTCCGCCGAGGCCGTGGTCACCGGCCTGGAAGCTCTCGATACCGACCCCGAAAGCCCCTTGAGGTGGTGGTCGCGCGCCTTCGCCGGGCAATGTCGAGACGCCCTCGATGAACTGACGTTGCTCGCTCCGTGGACCGAACTCTGGTCTTCTGACAATGGCTTCGGAGATTTTCCCGAACTCGACCACATCCCGACCCTGAGCGAACTGGCGGCACTGGAGGCAAAGTTCCTGCCGGCCATCGCACAGCGGCTCGACTCGGCCGCCACGGCGGCGGAAAACGCCTGGCTGGGTGAACTCCAACGCCACATCACCGCCGCCGGTCGGCAGGCCGGAGCCAGGATTGCGGTCATCAACGGGCTTGCGCTGCGCTGCGACACCCTCTCCCGCATGGAATATGACTTTCTCTATGACCAGACGCGTCATTTGCTGGCTATCGGCTACAACGTCGGTGAACACCGGCGGGACTCCAGCTACTACGATCTGCTCGCCTCGGAAGCGAGGTTTTCCACGTTCGTGGCCATCGCGCAAGGGCAACTGCCGCAGGAGAGCTGGTTCGCCCTGGGACGTCTGATCACCAGCGCCGGAGGAGAACCGATCCTGCTTTCCTGGAGCGGTTCGATGTTCGAATACCTGATGCCGCTCCTGGTGATGCCGACTTACCAGCACACGCTGCTCGACCAGACCTGTAAGGCGGCGGTGGCCAGACAGATCGAGTATGGAGAAAAGCGCGGGGTGCCGTGGGGGATTTCGGAATGTGGCTACAATGCCATCGATGTGCATCTGAACTATCAATACCGCGCCTTCGGCGTACCCGGTCTGGGGCTCAAACGCGGACTCGCGGAAGACCTGGTGATTGCCCCCTATGCCTCGGCCCTGGCGCTGATGGTGGCGCCCGAGGAGGCGTGTCTGAACCTCGAGCGACTCGCCGGCGAAGGCCTTGAAGCCCGCTATGGATTCTTCGAGGCCATCGACTACACTCCGTCGCGGCTGCCGCGCGGCCAATCGAGCGCCGTGGTTCGGTCCTTCATGGCCCATCACCAGGGCATGAGCTTACTCTCCTTGGCCCATCTGCTCCTGGACCGCCCGATGCAGCGAAGATTCGAGTCGGATCCCTTGTTCCAGGCGACCGTGCTGTTGCTCCAGGAGCGCATCCCCAAGGCGACCGCGTTCTATGCGCATACCAGTGAACTCGCCGAGCACTCCATGGCTTCCAGCGCCGTGGAGACGCCGATTCGCGTGTTCAGCAGCCCCGCCACACCGAACCCGGAAGTGCAGTTGCTCTCCAACGGTAGCTACCACGTAATGATCACCAACGCCGGCGGCGGTTACAGCCGCTGGCGGGACCTCGCCGTTACCCGGTGGCGCGAAGACCGCACCCGCGACCCCTGGGGCACGTTCTGTTACCTCCGCGACGTGGCCGGCCGCGAACTCTGGTCAACCGCCTATCAGCCGACCCTCAAACCATCGAAGCACTGCGAGGCGATCTTCTCGGAAGGGCGCGCCGAGTTTCGCCGCCGTGACCATGACTACGACACCCATACCGAGATCGCTGTTTCGCCCGAGGATGACGTCGAACTGCGCCGCGTCCGCATCACCAACCGGGCCCGGACCCGCCGGAAGATCGACGTGACCAGTTACGCGGAAGTGGTTCTGGCGCCTGCCGCCGCGGACGCGCTGCATCCGGCGTTCAGCAATCTGTTTGTGCAGACCGAGATCATTCGCCGGCAGCGAGCAATCCTGTGCACTCGCCGGCCCCGCTCCCAGGGCGAGCAGGCGCCCTGGATGTTGCATCTCATGGCCGTGCACGGGGCGGAGATCGGGGAAGTGTCCTATGAGACCGATCGCATGCAGTTCATCGGCCGCGGCAATACCGCCGCCGATCCTCAGGCGATGAGCGGGGTGGCCGGTTTTTTCACCGGGGCGCTGGCGGGCAGCGAGGGCTCCGTGCTCGATCCGATGGTCGCCATCCGCACCCGGATAACGCTCGATCCGGAACAATCGGTCACCATCAACATGATCTCCGGCATCGGTGAAACCCGTGATGCTGCCTTGAGACTGGTGGGCAAATACCAGGATCGGCGGCTGGCGGATCGCATCTTCGATCTGGCCTGGACCCATGGCCAGGTGCTGCTGCGCCAGTTGAATGCCTCGGAGGCCGATGCGCAACTCTATGGCCACCTTGCCGGTTCGATAATTTACGCCAATGCGGCGCTGCGAGCCGACCCGAGCGTGCTCCTGAAGAACACCCGGGGTCAATCCGGTCTCTGGGGCTACGCCATCTCCGGCGACCTGCCGATTGTGCTGCTCCAAATTGAAGATCCGGCCAATATCGATCTCGTGCGCCAACTGGTGCAGGCCCACGCTTACTGGCGTCTCAAAGGGCTGGCGGTGGACCTGGTGATCTGGAACGAAGATCACGCCGGTTACCGGCAACTGCTTCACGATCAGATCATGGGACTCATCGCAGCAGGCATCGAAGCCAACGTCACCGATCGGCCGGGCGGCATTTTCTTAAGACCAGCGGACCAAATTGCGGAGGATGATCGGATCCTCATCCAAACGGTGGCTCGGGCCATCATCACCGACCGCCGGGGGTCGCTGGCGGACCAGGTGAACGGCCGCACTCCGGTGGAAGTGACCGTGCCGCTCCTTATCCCGACCCGAACCCATCGCTCCGAACCGCTGCCGGTCACCCCGCTGCCACGCCCCGATCTGACGTTCTTCAACGGACTGGGCGGCTTCACCCGGGACGGGCGCGAGTATGTCATGACCACCGCGCACGGGCAGGTGACGCCGGCGCCCTGGGTGAATGTGCTGGCCAACCCCAACTTCGGGACCGTCATCTCGGAGAGTGGTTCGGCCACCACCTGGAGCGAGAATGCCCACGAGTTTCGCCTCACTCCCTGGGGGAACGATCCCGTGTGTGATTCCAGCGGCGAAGCCTTTTACCTCCGTGATGAAGAGCGCGGTCACTTCTGGTCGCCCACGCCCCTGCCCTGCCGCGGGGTCACGCCTTACGTCACCCGGCACGGCTTCGGCTACAGCGTTTTCGAGCACACCGAACGCGGCATCCACTCTGAACTCTGGGTTTACGTGGCCATGGATGCCCCGGTAAAATTCGCGGTGCTCAAGGTGCGCAACGAGTTGGACCGATCCCGCCGGCTCTCCGCCACCGGATATGCGGAATGGGTGTTGGGCGACCTGCGGCCGAAATCGACCCTGCACGTGATCACCGAAATCGATCCGGACAGCGGCGCGCTGTTTGCGCGCAACCCTTACAACACGGAATTCCGCGACCGGGTAGCGTTTTTCGACGTTGACGATACGACCCGCACCGTAACCGGCGATCGGACCGAGTTCCTGGGCCGCAACGGGTCGCCGCGACATCCGGCGGCAATGACGCGCACGCGCCTTTCCGGCAGGGTAGGCGCGGCACTCGACGCTTGCGCCGCGATCCAGGTGAATTTCGATCTGGCCGCCGGAGAGGAGCGCGAGATCATCTTCCGGCTCGGTGTCGGGCAGGACGGAGACGATGCCAAAAACCTGGTCCATCGCTTGCGCGGATCAACCGCCGCGCGCGGCGCCCTTGATGCGGTGTGGCAGCACTGGAAGCACACCCTCGGTGCGGTCAATGTGGAAACCCCCGACCCGTCTTTGAACCTCCTGGCCAACGGCTGGCTGCTGTACCAAACTTTGGCGTGCCGCCTGTGGGCGCGCGGCGCAACGTACCAGTCGGGAGGCGCGTTCGGGTTTCGCGATCAGTTGCAGGACGTGATGGCACTGGTCCACGCCAGGCCGCATCTGGTACGCGAGCACCTGCTGCGGTGCGCGGCCCGTCAATTCGTGGAAGGAGATGTGCAGCATTGGTGGCATCCGCCAACGGGCCGAGGGGTGCGGACCCATTGCTCCGACGATTACCTCTGGCTGCCGCTGGCAACGTGCCGCTATGTCCAAACCACCGGCGACACCGGCGTGCTGGATGAGCCGGTACCCTTCCTCCAGGGCCGCCCGGTAAACCCGGATGAAGACTCTTATTACGATCTGCCCGGACGCTCCGAAGAGGTGGCGAGTCTTTACCAGCACTGTGTCCGAGCCATCTTGAACGGCCTCAAATTCGGCGCCCACGGCCTGCCGCTGATCGGCTCCGGCGACTGGAACGACGGCCTGAACCTGGTGGGCGAACACGGCCAGGGGGAAAGCGTGTGGTTGGGATTTTTCCTCCATGAAGTGCTCATGCGCTTCACCGAGGTGGCAACCGCACGGGGGGACATCGCCCTGATCGAACGCTGCCAGAGCGAGGCGGCCGGGCTGCGCCGGAACCTCGAGCAACATGGCTGGGACGGCCAGTGGTACCGCCGCGCTTATTTCGACGACGGCACGCCGCTTGGATCGGCGAGCAACCTCGAATGCCAAATCGATTCCATTGCCCAGAGCTGGTCGGTGCTATCCGGCGCGGGGGATCCCGAGCGTTCGCGCACGGCCATGGAAGCAGTCGATGCGCGCCTGGTTCGCCGCGAGCATGGGCTGATCCAACTGCTCGACCCACCGTTTGATCAGTCGGATCTCAATCCCGGCTACATCAAGGGCTACGTCCCGGGGGTCAGAGAAAACGGCGGCCAGTACACCCATGCGGCGATCTGGGCGGTGATGGCCTTTGCCCGCCTGGGCGACAACCGGCGCGCCTGGGAACTCTTCACCATGATCAACCCGGTGAACCATGCCGGATCTCCGGAACAAACCGCCACCTACAAAGCGGAACCGTACGTCGTCGCCGCCGACGTCTATGCGGTACAGCCTCACACCGGCCGCGGCGGCTGGACCTGGTACACCGGTTCGGCCGCCTGGATGTACCGGCTGATGGTGGAATCCCTCCTGGGGCTGAGCCTCGAGGTCGACAAACTCCGTCTTACGCCGTGCCTGCCCGCCGATTGGGAAGGCTTCAAGATCCACTACCGCCACCGGGAAACGGTCACCCACATCACCGTGCTGCAAACGCCCGCCGGGAGCGGCGAAATGACCGTCACCGTGGACGGCATCGAGCAACCCGACAAAACCATCCCGCTGGTTGACGACCACCAGGAACACTGGGCCGAGGTGACCAGTCCGGTTACCGGCGGTTGAGAACTCGCTTGTCCGTGGGACCGCTGCGAAAGGAGTGACAGACCCGGTTGACCTGGATAATAACGTCATCACTCATTGAGCACGGAAGGCACTTTTATGGCCTTTTCCGCACGGTTCCCCTTAAACTCAAGGACAAAGACCGCGGCACCGAACCCCAACGCTCCAAAACCGACTACCCCTGGTTCTGGTGCGAAGAGAACCTGGGACAGATCCTGCGGGCGGCAAGGACTTCGTCGGTAACCGATGGAATAACGGCCACCTGACACTGGCTCGGAAAAAAGACGCGCTCATGTGAGGAATATTAACATGGATGAACGGGATGGAAGAAATAGGGTAAGAATTGAATTGAAAAAATTCTTTTCTTATTTTGTTCATCCTGTCTATCCATGTTAATCTTAAGAAAGTCCTTGGTATGAACTCGACTTTGGCCATTTTTATGTTTTTGGAATTCAAGTTGCTCAATGCTTGATCATTTTGGTGTAGGAATTAGGTGAAGTTATGATCGAAATACGAGTTCACCTAATTGCAACTAATGGTTTTCCAGCAATTCCCGGAGCTGAGGTCGAAAAGGCCAACGCCCAA
>MNZR01000361.1 GCA_001873705.1 Syntrophobacteraceae bacterium CG2_30_61_12 | reverse complement strand
CCGGAAGACCCACAACCATTTCATTTGAGCGCACCATGGACCTTCTTGCTTCCTTTGTCTTTCAATCGTATCGGCAAGCCGATGCCTCTATACTTGTGAAGGCTTAAAAGTTTCATTTCCGCGCGGAGACGCGGAGGTTGATTTCAGGGCTCTTCTCCGCGCTCTCAGCGCCTCCGCGGGAAAACAAAACGTAACTTCTCAAGCTAAAAAGGTATAACATGGCCATCATCGGTTGCTGGGAGTAAGGCTGGAGGCAATCCGCCGCCCCCGCGCCCGGGCGAGCACCTCATCCGCAGGCTAAAACCGAGCCGCGCCACTATCCAGTTCCTCATGGCGGCGGATCGCTTCGTCCACCCATGGCCTCTCTATCTCGCTCATCGCATCCAAGCCGGCGAGCCGTTCGCGAGCCAGATACGCACGAGCTTCCGGCTCAGCGGTGACCCCTGACAATTCTCGGCGCATCAGCGGTGCCTCGGACCGGGTGCGAGCATGGTCCCGGCGGCGGGTCCAGGACTGGAGCCGGCGGTGATCCGGCAGAGCTGGAGCACCAGGGCTTCCAGGACCCGTTCCGGGGCCAGCGCGGTGCGCTTGAGATCCAGGTCCGCCGCCGCGAGCGCCCGGTGGATTTGGCGCAGTTCCGAGTAGCCGAAGGCGCGGCCCTGATCGGCGTAAGTCTTCACGACCCCGGCCGGAAGTTTCACTCGTTTGGCCGTTTCGGCCGGGTTCTGCTTACTTTCCCAGGCTTCCTTGATCTGCCAGATCAGGCGGATGTGACGGGCCAGCAATCCGAGCATGGCGAGCGGCGCTTCGCCCATCAGCAACAGGTTACGGAGGGCGGCGATGGCCAGTTCCGGGCGCTTCGACCCGATGGCGCGGGTGAGTTCGAAGATCCCGAAGGTCCGCTGCCGACTCACGATCTGGAACACGTCTTCCAGCGTGATTTCCGGACGCTCGCCGACAAAGGTGCAGGCCTTCTCCAGTTCCTGCTCGAGGATCTGGAGATCGGCGCCCACCTGTTCCACCAGCGCGGCGGCAGCGGCGAACGGCAGTCGTTTGCCCAGGCTCATGGCCCGTTCCCGCACCCAGCGCGGGGCCGTCTGCTGGGTCGGGGTCTGCAATTGCACCAGAATGCCGACGGCTTCCACGGCCGTGAACAGCTTCTTCCAGCTCGCCTTGGTTCCAATCGACAGCGCCAGGGTGGCGGTCGGCCGCGGTTTGGCCAGATAGGCATCGACCAGGGCGCGGTCGGCCTTTTTCCATTGATCCACGTGCTGAACCAGGAGCAGTCGCCGCCCGCCCAGCATGGGCACGGTGCGCAGCCGGGTGAGCACTTCCGCCGCCGCCGTGTCCCCGGCCGCCAGCCGTTCGCCGTTCCAGCGCCGATGCGCCGGCGGCACCAGACGATCCAAGAGGCTGCGCCAGCATTGATCGACCAGGAAGGCGGAATCGGTTTGGAACAGATACACGGGGGCCGGCTGGGATTGTTCCAGATGTCTTTGAAACTGCCCGGAGTCCATCTCAGAACCCGCTCAGGAACCGGTCGTGAATCCGCATCGCCACTTCGCGGGCAACATATTCCAGGGCCCGGCGACGGTCTTCGGAACTGGTGTTGGATGCGTCGTTTTGAAGGTATTCCTGGAAATAGCTCAGGCTCGAGTCCTGCCACAGGATCGAACCGTCCGCGACGCTGGTGCAGCGTACGTCGAGGGTGACCGTGAGGCGCGATTCAATGGTTTCGTCCGCCGTGCGGTGGGCCACATCGAGCGCGGTCAACCGGGTGATCCGCCCTTGCAGGATCATCTGGGCCTCGCTCTTGGGCACCACCTTCATGCGGCTGCGGGCGTTGAATTCACGCCGGAGCGCGGTGGTGAAATAGGATTCCAGCCCGGGCTGACCGGTGAGGTTTTCGAACATGGGGATGGCCAGCCGGTCGAGACCCGGTTTCGGCCCCGGACCGGTGCCGCTGAACTGATAGCCGCAGCCGGCAAGGATCAAAACACCCAACGCCGAAACGGCCACGAATGCTGTTCGCAGAGACCTGATCACAGTTGCCTATCCCACGGGATGGGTGTTCATTGCCTGCCTTCGCGCCCAGGCTTGGGATGCGCCGTAACGCCCCGACGGGCGCGATTATACCCGTTTAGGATGAAAACTTTCATTACGAAATGCGGGCAAGATGCCCGCGCTCCCGGGAAAGAGCCCACCCGGAATGAAGATCTTCATCCTCGAAGAGGATACAATATTCATTTCCACCACCGGCAACCGGCAACGAGAAGGACCTCACCGCCGCTCTCCACGCGGGCATAATGTTCACACCCTGCCCGAATCGGCGCCTAGAGCACGATGTTGACCAGTTTTCCGGGCACCACCACGACCTTGCGGATGGCTTTGCCGGCGATGAACTTGGCGATCTTGTCGTCGCTCAGCGCCGCCTGTTCCACTTCCTCCCGGCCGGCGGCGGCGGCGACGGTAACGCGGCTGCGGAGTTTCCCGTTCACCTGTACCACGATCAGGATTTCAGCGCGGGCCAGGGCGCTTTCGTCCCAGGTCGGCCAGGGCTGGTCCACCAGGCTGGAGGAATACCCCAGCTGCCGCCAGATTTCTTCGGTGAAATGGGGCACCACCGGATTCAGCAGTTGCACCGCGGCTTCCACGGCGGCCCTGGCCACCGGCCAGAAGTGCCGAACGGTGGCACCCGCCCCGGTTTCGCTCACCTGATAGAGCAGATTCACCAGTTCCATCACGGCGGCGATAGCGGTATTGAAATGAAACCGATCGCGGATGTCTTCGGTCACTTTCTTGATGGTTTCGTGGGTCTTGCGGTGGAGTGCCGGTAGCTCCCCGCTGAGCTCCCCGCCGCCGCGATAGGGCCGGACGGCTGCGAGTTGGCTCCGGTGGTCGGCCACGAAACGCCAGACCCGGTTGAGAAAGCGGGCCGAACCTTCGACCCCCTGTTCGCTCCAGTCCAGATCGCGCTCGGGAGGTGCCGCGAACAGGCAGAACAGGCGCACCGTGTCGGCCCCGTAGAGCTTGATCATTTCGTCCGGATCGACCACGTTGCCCTTGGACTTGCTCATCTTGGAACCGTCTTTGATCACCATGCCCTGGGTGAGTAGATTCTTGAACGGTTCGTCCACCTTGAGATAGCCCATGTCGCGCAGGACCTTGGTGAAGAAGCGCGAATAGAGCAGATGCAGCACCGCGTGTTCGATGCCGCCGATGTACTGATCGACCGGCATCCAGTAGTCCACCCGGGGCGGATCGAGCGGGGCCGAATCGTGATCGGCGCAGGCGAAGCGGGCGAAGTACCAGGACGATTCGACGAAGGTGTCCATGGTGTCGGTTTCGCGCCGGGCGGCGGCGCCGCAGCGGGGGCAGTGGGTGGCGACGAAGGGCTGGTAATCGGGCAGCGGCGACACCCCGCTTGCCGGCATGGCCACATCGGTCGGGAGCAGCACCGGGAGCTCGGCTTCCGCGACCGGCACGGTGCCGCAGCTATCGCAGTAGACGATCGGAATCGGCGCGCCCCAGTAGCGTTGCCGGGAAATGCCCCAGTCGCGCAGCCGGTACTGGACCGTGAGTTTACCGGCGGCACGCTGTTCCAGCCAGCGCGTGACGGCTTCGCGGGCGGCGGCCGACGGCATCCCGGTGAACTCACCGGAATCCACCAGCACGCCGTCCTCTTCAAAGGCGGCGCCGAGGGTTTCCGGCGCCGGGACCGCTCCGCCCTGCTCCGGCTGGATCACCACCCGGATCGGTAGATCGTATTTGCGGGCGAATTCAAAATCCCGTTGATCGTGGGCCGGCACCGCCATGACCGCGCCGGTGCCGTATTCCATCAGCACGAAATTGGCGACGAAGATGGGGATTTCCCGGCCGGTGGCGGGATTGATGCAAGTGCTTCCGGTGTCGACCCCTTCCTTTTCCAGCAGTCCTTCCAGGCGATCGCTGCGCTTGGTCTGCTTGGTCCGGTCCACGAACTCGAGCACCCGCTGCTGCTCGGGCCGGCCTTGGCACAGCTTCGGCACCAACGGATGTTCCGGGGCGAGGCTCATGAAGGTGGCGCCAAACAGGGTATCGGCGCGGGTGGTGAAGACCTCGATTTCGCCGTCGCCGGAACTCAGCGGGAAGCGCAGCAGACTGCCGGTGCTTTTCCCGATCCAATTACGCTGCATGGTCAGGACCCGTTCCGGCCAGCCCGGCATCTTCTCGGTGTAGTCCAGTAGTTCATCCACGTAATCGGTGATCTTGAAGAACCACTGTTCCATTTCCTTTTGCACCACCGGCTGGTCGCAGCGCCAGCAGGCGCCGCCTTCCACCTGTTCGTTGGCGAGCACGGTCTGGCAGGTGGTGCACCAGTTGACGTAGGACTTGCGTTTGTAGGCCAGGCCGCGATCGTACATCTTGAGGAAAAACAGCTGTTCCCAGCGGTAGTAGGACGGGTCGCAGGTGGCGAATTCGCGCGACCAGTCGTAGGAAAAGCCGAGCTTACGAAGCTGGTTGCGCATGTAATCGATGTTTTCGTAGGTCCATTTGGCCGGGTGAGTCTTGGCTTTGATGGCGGCATTTTCCGCCGGCATGCCGAAGGCGTCCCAACCCATCGGGTGCAGCACCTGATAGCCGTTCATGCGGAGAAACCTGGCCACCACATCGCCGATGGTGTAGTTGCGAACGTGCCCCATGTGGATGCGCCCGGACGGGTAAGGAAACATTTCCAACAGATAATACTTCGGCCGGCTCGGATCTTCGGTGACTCGAAAAAGGTCCTGCTGCCGCCAGTAACCCTGCCACTTTTCTTCGATGTCCTTGGGGACGTATCGGGACTCCATCGGGGCGATCCTTTTGCTGAAATTGGCTAACCACATAAATTTTCGTTCAAAAGCGTGACTGCCTTGTAGCACGGGGGAGCCCATTTAGCAACCGCGTCGCTGGGTGTTCCGCGCGGACCCATGAGGATCATGGCTGCGTTCATCGCCGCGGTCATGTGTTGATTGTCGCGGGCGAAATGAGGATCATCGCCGGGACGATTCACCTCCGGCAGAAAAGGCTTGAACTTCCGATCCAGTTCGGCTAGGAGAAACAACTTGACAGAAGCAACCAAGAACGGACCCCGTTCGTCAACATAGCAACGACCGAGCAGGTCGGGAGAAGCAGCCGAAAGGACAGTCGCCATGAGCCGGAGATGTGAATTTTGCGGGAAAACCCCCCAGGTGGGCAACAACGTGAGCCATGCCAATAACAAGACCAAGCGGATTTTTTATCCGAACCTGCAACGGGTCCGACACGTCGGTCCGGACGGACTGGTGAGTCATATTCGGGTGTGCACCCGCTGCATCCGAACCGGCCTGGTGATCAAACCGGCATGAGGAAGATATGAGGCGTAAGGCGGAAGCGGATGCTATACTGGTTTAGGATCAGATGTTTCATTCCAAAAAGCGGGCAAGATGCCCGCGCTCCCGGGAAAGCGCGCACGCGAAACGAAACTTTTTACCTTAATCCGGTATAGGTGGGGGCGGTAAGTGGTTTTGCCCGGTCCGGGCGCGGACGCTGGGTTGTTGAGGAAGATCGAGGGGCGGCTTTTGGATGCCGCCCCTTTTTTATGGCTTCATTGGTGGGTTCAATCGTTCACGCGCTGCGCTTCGTGAACGGTTTTTTCGCTCTTGAGAGCGGTCAGCACCCGGTTCAGATGCTCGGTGTCACGAACCTCGATGCGCATCCGGCAGACGACCAGGCCGTCCATGATGTTGCTCATGGTGACGTCGCTCACGGTCACATCGTATTGCCCGAGCAAGGCGCTCAGTATTCCGAAACCGCCCTTCTCCCCGTCGTAGACCACCCGGATCCGCGCCGGGAAGCTCTGTTCCTCGCCTGAATCCCAGCGCACGTCGAGTTGCCGTTCCCGTTCTTCCCGGGTGATGTTCTTACAAGACCTGCGATGCACGGTGATCCCGCGGCCGCGGGTCACGTAGCCGACAATGGCTTCCCCGGGAATCGGGTTGCAGCACCTGGCCATGCGCACCAAAACATCATCGATGCCCTGCACCAAAATGCCGTCGTCGGCGCTGGGCCGGCGTTTACGTTCCACCGGCAGTTCTTCCCGGACCGGTTCTTCCGCCGGTTGGACGGCTTGAATCCGCCCCACCACCTGCATGGCGGAAATCTTCTTGTAGCCCACCGAAGCCAGCAGATCATCCACGCTTTGCAGCGAGAAGCTCTTGGCGATTTCCTGGAGTTCCTGGGAATTGAGGTAGTGATTGAAGTTGAGGCCGCGCTTGCGGAATTCGCGTTCGCAGGTGTCGCGCCCGAGCCCGATCGAACTGTCCCGTTCTTCGGTCTTGATCCAATGGCGGATGCGGTTCTTGGCCTTGTTGGTCTTGACGAAATTGAGCCAGTCCTTGCTCGGATGATGCTTGGTGGCGGTGAGGATTTCCACCGTATCGCCGTTACCGAGTTCGCTCCGCAGCGGCACGATCTTGCCGTTCACCCGCGCCCCCACGCAGCGGTGCCCGACCATGGTGTGCACGTGATAGGCGAAATCGATGGGGGTGGCCCCACGGGGCAGTACCTTGACCTCGCCCTGGGGTGAAAACACGTACACCTCGTCGGGATACAGATCGACCTTGACGGTTTCGAAGAATTCCTTGGGGTTACTCCAGCCCTTTTCCGGTTCCAGCAACTGCCGCAGCCAGGAAAAGCGCCGCGCTTCCTGTTCGTCGATGCCCTCCAGGGCGTTGTCCTTGCGTCCGTTCTGCCGATTGGCTTCCTTGTAGAACCAGTGGGCGGCGATGCCTTCGCGGGCGACTCGATCCATGTCTTGGGTGCGGATCTGTACTTCCATCCGTTCCCCGTACGGTCCGATCACCGTGGTGTGAAGCGACTGGTACATGTTGGGTTTGGGCTTGGCGATGTAATCCTTGTAGCGTCCAGGCACCGGTTCCCAGGCGGCATGAACGATGCCAAGCGTTTGGTAACAGTCTTCGACCGAATCCAGAATGATCCGGAACGCGGTCAGGTCATAAATCCGGTCCAGTTCCAGGTTCTGGGCCATCATTTTGCGATAGATGCTGTAGATGTGCTTGGACCGGCCGCTGACTCTCCCGTTGAGGCCGTGTTGGGTGAGCTTGGCGGTGAGGGTTTGTTTTACCTCCTCGATGTAGGTGCTTCGTTCCTGTTCGGTCTTCGCCAGGCCCCGGGAAATCCGTGCATAGGCTTCGGGATCGTGGCACTGGAAGGCCAGTTCTTCCAGTTCCATTTTCATCCATTCGATGCCCAGCCGCCCCGCCAGCGGTGCGTAGATGTCAAACACCTCATTGGCCATGGGTTCGTGCAGCGCCGCCGGATGCAGTTGAAAGACCCGGAGATCATGCAGGCGGTCGGCCAGGCGTACCAGAATCACCCGCAGGTCCTTGGTCATGGCGAGCACCATCTTGCGCAGATGTTCCGCCTGATGCTCGCCGTGGATTTCGTATTCGATCCGGCTGAGGCGCGTTACCCCCTCGATGATCGCCACCACCCTTGGCCCGAACAGCCCTTGCAGTTCTTCGCTGGTGGACAGTTTTTCCTCGAGAACATCATGCAATAGGCCGGCCACGATGCTTTGATCGTCCAGGTGCAGTCGGGTGAGAATACCGGCCACTTCCAGCGGATGGTGCAGGTAATATTCTCCGGAGAGGCGAGCGGCGCCCCGATGGACCTTGGCCGAAAACACATAGGCCCGTTCCAGCAGGGTGGTGTCGGCTTCCGGGTGATATTCCAGGACCTGGTCGACAATCTCGAAAAATCTCACGGTTCTGACTCCACCGGACCGATGGATTCGCCGGTGATGGATTCAATCTCACCGATCAGCCGGGCGAGCAGTTGCTGTTCCGGAACCTTTTGCGGTTTGCGGTCCTTGCGGAACAAAATCCCGCCGGCGCGTCCGCCGGCGATGCCGACATCGGCTTCCCGGGCTTCTCCGGGGCCGTTCACGACGCAGCCCATGATCGCCACTTGCAGCGGCGTTTGCACCACCCGCAGCCGCTGTTCCGCCTGTTCGACCAACCGGATCAGATCGATTTCGGTACGCCCGCAGGTGGGGCAACTGATGATTTCCACCCCGCGCCGGCGCAGCCCCAAGGCGCGCAGGATCCCGTAAGCGACCGGGATCTCCTGGGTGGGATCGCCGGTAATGGAAACCCTCAGGGTGTCCCCGATCCCCTGATGGAGCAGGATCCCGATGCCAAGCGCCGATTTGATCGCCGCCTGCACCAGCGTTCCCGCTTCGGTCACGCCCAGGTGCAGGGGATAATCCACCTGGTCGGCCAGCAGTCGGTAAGCTTCTACCATATTGGATACGTCGGAGGATTTGAGGGAAATCTTGATCCGATCGATGTTTTCGTCTTCCAGCAGGCGCACGTGCCGGAGCGCGCTTTCCACCATGGCCCGCGGCGTCGGATGGCCGCCGTGAAGGGCCAGCAGGTCCTTTTCCACGCTGCCGCTGTTGACCCCGATGCGGATCGGCAGTTCGTGCTCGCGGGCCGCCGCCGCCACTTTTTTCACTTGCTCGCGACCGCCGATATTGCCCGGATTCAGCCTCAGCCCGTCAACGCCCGCGCGGATGGCAGCGAGTGCCAGGCGATGATCGAAGTGGATATCGGCGATCAACGGAATCTGAATATGGCTCTTGATGCGCGCCAGTTGATCCACCGCCTCCTGGTCCGGCACCGCCACCCGCGCCAGTTCACAGCCGACCGCCTGGAGCCGCTCAATCTGAGCGACCGTCGCCCGCCAGTCGCGGGTATCGGTGTTGGTCATGGATTGCACGACGATGGGAGCGCCGTCGCCGATGGCAACCGATCCCACCTGAATCCGGCGCGTCCGGCGCCGCACGGGCAAAGGACTCAAGCGATCCTCCTCGGGTGGATGGTGGACAAAGTGTAACGAGCGCGGTGATCGGTCGCAAGGGATTTTATTGATCACCAGCGGTTCCGCGGCCGTCCCGGCAAACTGCTCTCCAGTGCGGAGATCCGGGTGCCGGCGGGGCGTCCCGTCAGGGTCCGGCGCCGACCGCGACTTCGAATGCGGGGGTGCAGGCTTCCGCCGGCATGGCTTCCCACAGCCGCTGACAAAACGATGCGCAGATGCGATAGCGCCCGGCCGGCAGGGTGGGTGGGAGCCGCCAGCCGATCCCGGTCATCGCTTCGATGGAAGAAAAATTTCGGCAGTCGGAGGCGTCCGACCCGGTCCAGGCCGGCTGCACCGTCATGGGCTGCTGGGAGCCGCCACTTTCCGCCATCCTTTCCAGCGTCCAATTCGAGGCCACCCCGATGGGGAAGGCGGTCATCTGGATGAAGCGCAGATCCATCGGTTCGCCGCGCCGATAGCGATCGTAATCGGCAATCAGTTTGATGCTCTTGTTGTGGTCGGAAATGTCGGTGCGCACCTTGGACGACGACTCGTCCCAAAAGCGCGCCGGCCCCACATCCAGGTGAACGGTGGTGCCGTGGTAATAGCCGGCGCCGCCGAAGTGCAGGTCCTTCACGTAATCCCACACGGTTCGCGCCGGCACTCCTTCCAGGATGATATCGGCCGCCATCCCGTACTGATGCAGACTGGCCTTGGCCACAATGCCGCCGCGATCGCGCAGCCCCTGATTGTATTCGGGGCTCCTGAATCCGGAAACGATCAGGATCTTGGCGCCGGGGCGCAGCCGATCCTCGAGCAGATCGAGAAATTCCACCAGCCGGAGCGAAATGGTCGCGTCCGACTGACCGTAGCGGGCGCCGAAGACCTGGTGAATGGCGGCCACCGCCGCCGGATCATAGGCGCCGTCCCGATTGCGATAGCGGCCATGATAAACGGCATCGGTCTTGGCATTGACCAGTAAAATGACCCCATCACCACTATAGAAATAGCGTTTGAATTCGAGCGACTGATCGGCTGCCGCCGCAGCCCCCGCCGTGATCCCGATCAGCACCCAAAGCCCCGCCGCCACCGCGGCCTTAAACAGATCGCGCTGCATCCCTTGCCCTCGGTTACAATGGCCGGCGGCACGGGCTTCAAGGCGCCCCCATCCGCTGCTCCGACCATGATAGTCCGGTTTAGAATGAGATCTTTCATTACCAAATGCGGGCAAGATGCCCGCGCTCCCGGGAAAGGGCCCACAAGAAGTGAAGCATTTCATCCGCAACGAGTATAAATCCCCCTAAACCGCCCATTGAGAAACGACGCAGCGTTATTAGCCGCTTCACCACCCTGAACGGCAACCGCCGTCGGTCAGATTATCACCTTGGGCGCCGGGTTCAAGGGGCTTTTTCGCCCGGCTTCCGACTTTGCCCGGACCCGGAGCAGGCTCCTTATGGTTTTTCTTTCGTTTTGCTTTGCGCCGACTTCAGCGCTACACTTATGGCAACTGCATCAGGAGGGCAAGTTATGTCGAGGGTCTTGCTCGTTCAGAGTCCCCTAGGGATTTGGCAACCGGTGGCGATGGTGCTGGCCGAAGGTGCACACCAGGTGCAAGCGGCCACCGACGTCTACGAAGCCCTGGCAGCGATGGAATCGACCGATCCGGAAATCGTCCTGCTGAATATCTCTCTCCCGGCTCTGGACGGTCCGGAGATCGTTCGCCACATCCTGGACCTGGCCCCGGACGTGCAAGTGATCGTCGCCGTCGAGGTGACCGGCCTGGCGCACGCGGTGCAGGCCCTGGCCATGGGGGCATCGGATTTCCTGCTGCTCCCGGTGACCGCGCCGGCCGTGCGGGTGGCCCTGTCCCGGGCCGAAGACAAGATCCGCATGCGCACCAGGCTACGCCAGGCCGTCGCCGAAATTCGCCAGCGCCACGAATTCGAGCGCAAGCTCATCATGACTTCCATGGATGGGATCATTGCCAACGATCCCGAGGGCCGGATCATCATCTTTAACGATGGGGCCGCGCGGATTTACGGCTATACCCCGGAAGAAGCGATGGGCAAGCTTCACGTCACCCAACTCTATCCGGAAGGCGAAGCCCGGCGTGTGAAAAAGGCGATTTACGGGTCGGAATATGGTGGTCGCGGCCGCCTCATCAACTACCCCACCCTGGCTTTCACCAAAGCGAAGCAGCTTACCCCGATCGTGCTGTCGGCCACGCTGATCATCGAAAGGGGCGCCGAGGTGGCGACCGTCGGCTACTTCAAGGATCTGAGCGAAATCATGCGCCAGTTGAGTCCGGACCGATTTCCGGCGGGACCAGGGCTGGCCGCCCTGCTCCATGAACTGCTGGCGGCGGTAACAGACTTGCAAACCGCTGCGCGGGACTTCGAACACAGTCAAGCTGGGGGCGATTCGGCGCAGCTTCACGAACACTGCCGGGATGTGCGGGGGCGGCTGGAACATCTGGCTGAGTTGCTCGAAACCGCGGGCCGGTCGGAGCACGATCAACCGCCGCAGCCGCCGGAAAAAACGCCGGCTGGTTGAAAACGCCTTGCCGGCGATCAGGAGGCCCGCGGCAGGCGAAAAATGGTCCTGAGAACTCGTATGAGGCGTTCCAATTCCTGCTCCGGGACCACCAGCAGGGTCGAGGTTATGGTGGTGGAGCCGGCCAGCACATGAACCCCGGCCCGGGCCAGGCCGTTATAGAGGATTGCGGCCAGGCCCGGACGGATGTCGAAATGCGGGCCGAAGATCCGCACCATCGCCACTGGAGCCTCCACCGTCAGGTCCCGGGCCTGACTGAGGTCGAGCAAGAGGGAACGAGCTTCGGCAGCGGTCGCCGCCACGGCCGCGGCGGCATCCACCAGCAACAGCAGATTACGCCCGGCCGGGCCCGGTTCTTCCAAAACAAACGGCAGAATGATCCCGCTTTCCTGAAAATAGCTGAACAACAGTTGGGCCACGCCCGGGTCCTCGGGCAGGTCCAAGAACTTCAGCAAGATCATCGGATGAACCGCTTGCAGCGGAAAAATTTCGGGGCGTTCCATCAATGGGTTCTCCACCGCAACCGAGAAAATGGTCGGCGTGGAAAATGTGGGCGGTCACGGCTATTCCAGGATCACCACCTGTTGCAGATGCTGGAGTGCATCCTCCACCTGCGCCTCGATCAGCACACAGGAAAGCACCGAGGTGGCGGAGCTGGTTGCAAGGATCTGAATCCGCCGACGCCGCAATTCCAAAAACGCTCGTTCCAGCACTTCCGGGCGGCCGTTGAATGGGTAGAGGGACAAAATTCTGGCCTGCTCCACGTGTTCAAAGGCGCTCAGGCGTTCCCGCACCGTTGCCGCGTGGAACACCCCCCGCGCGGCCGCCATCGAACAACCGTCGACGCTCAGCCGTACCCGGAGAACGCCGTCCTTCGCCTGATAGTGACTGATCAGGCGGATGTTCACCGCGGCCTGGCCCAGACGCTGGTAAACTTCCGCGGCAACACCCTGGTGCTCCGGCAGCGCGGCGAAGGCAAAGAACTCCTGCTCCGGACTGAGCAGCAGCTTGCGCAGATGGATCGGCGCCGCGCTCGTCTGGCCGAGCCGCCGGATCATTTCTCGCATCCGCGAAGGTCTGGTCATGGTGTGCCGCCGCCAACCCGATGGGGTGGGTGAACCGTCGTCCCGCATTACCAAATGCGGGCAAGTTGCCCGCGCTCCCAGAAAAGAGCCACGCGAAGTGAAGGATTTCATCGTCAACGCATATAGCCTATCACCTGAACGGCCCGACCGCCAACCCTTCGGGTACTTGACGCGAGCGATTTTCCCGAGGATAAATGATCAGGCATGGCGGCGAGTGCCCGGCGGGAGCGGTGGGAACCAGACCATTCCGAGAAAGTCGGCAGCCCGATATGATTGAACGAGCCCGAGCGATCCTAAAAGCGGTGTTCGGTTACGACCGGTTCATTTCCCTGCAGCGGCAGGTGATTGAACAGGTGCTGCAACGGCGCGATACGCTGGCGGTGATGCCCACCGGCGGCGGCAAATCGGTCTGCTACCAGATCCCCGCGTTGCTTTTCGAAGGCCCGGTCATCGTCGTGTCGCCTCTGATTTCACTGATGAAGGACCAGGTGGACCAGCTGCGCCAGCTGGATATCCCCACGGCGATCTTGAACAGTTCGCTGAGCGATCAGGACTATCGGGCCAATGTGGCACGGATTCGGCAAAAGCAGGCCCGGCTCGTCTACTTGGCCCCGGAAACCCTGTTGAAGCCCGCTGTTCTGGACCTGCTGACGGCCGCCCGGGTGAGTCTCGTGGCCATCGACGAGGCCCACTGCATTTCCGAATGGGGGCCGGATTTTCGCCCCGAATACCGCCGCCTGGCCGAACTCCGGCCGCTTTTCGGCGCGGCTGTCTGGCTGGCCCTGACCGCCACCGCCACGCCCCGGGTGCGCACCGATATCGCCGCCTGCCTGGGCCTGGATCAAAGTGCCGTTCTGGTCGCCGGGTTCAACCGCGAAAACCTCTTCATTCGGGTCCTCGCCAAGTACCGTGCGTTCGACCAGGCGCTGGAATTCATTCGCCGCTTTCCCGGCGATTCGGGGATCGTTTATTGCTTCACCCGGAAACAGGTGGATCATCTCAGCGCGGCGCTGCAGGCCCAGGGCCTGGCTGCCGCCGCCTACCATGCCGGGTTGAGCGATGAGGAGCGGGAACGGACCCAGAGCCGGTTCGTGCGCGATGAAATCCGGATCGTGGTGGCGACCATTGCCTTCGGCATGGGCATCGACAAATCGAATGTGCGGTTTGTGCTGCATTTCGATCTGCCCAAAAGCCTCGAAAGCTATTACCAGGAAATCGGGCGTGCCGGCCGTGACGGCCTGCGCGCCGAATGCCTGCTGCTGTATTCCCCATTCGACCGGATCAAGGCCGATCACTTCATCGACCTGATGGAAGATCCCCAGCACCGGCGGGCAGCGGGCCTGCAACTGAACGCCATGGTGCGGTTCGCCGAAGCCCAGGGCTGCCGCCGCGTGCCGTTGCTGGGCTACTTCGGGGAAAGCTTCGCGGCCGAACAATGCGGCGGCATGTGCGATAACTGCGCGGCAGGGGAACGGCCGAAGATCGATCTCACCGTTGCCGCCCAGAAGTATTTGTCCTGCGTCAAGCGCACCGGGGAACGGTTCGGCTCCGCCCATATCATCGATGTGCTGCGCGGCTCGCGCAATCGAAAGGTGCTGGAAAACGGTCACGACCGGCTGTCCACCTACGGTATCGGCGGCGACTATTCCTCGGAACAATGGCGTTACCTGGCCAATCAATTCCTGCATCAGGGCCTGCTCGCGCAGGATCAGCAGTTCGGCGGTTTGAGCCTCACCGCTCGCGCCTGGGAAGTGCTCCGCGGCCGGGAAAACTTTTCCGGTTACCCGCTGCCCGAAACCAAGAGCGAGCTGGAAAGCGGCGCCGACGCATCAGCGGGACCCGAAAACCTCCGGCGGGACCTGTTCGAACGGCTGAGAACCCGGCGCATGGCCCTGGCCCAGGCTGAAAACGTGCCTCCCGACGTGATTTTTTCCGACCGGACTCTGGCCGACATGGTGGCCCGCTTGCCGCAAGACGATCAGGAACTGCTCCGCATCCATGGCGTGGGCACGGTCAAATTGACCAGGTACGGCGGTTTGTTCAGCGAGATCATCCGCCAATACTGCATCGAGCACCCCGAGGCGAAACCCGCCGCGTCGGCCCTCAACACCGCTTCGGGCTACACCTCGCAAGGTCTCAAGAAGCGCTCGCGCGAAGTCGGG
This sequence comes from Syntrophobacteraceae bacterium CG2_30_61_12, assembly GCA_001873705.1. GTDB lineage: Bacteria > Desulfobacterota > Syntrophobacteria > Syntrophobacterales > DSM-9756 > CG2-30-61-12. The sequence goes on along the minus strand of MNZR01000361.1, from coordinate 9,245 downwards.
GAAGCTTTCAACGAAGGCCGTTCCATCGCCGATCTGACCCGCCAATATGCGGTCCGGACCGACACCATTGTGGACCACCTGGAGCGCTACCAGCAGGGCGGGTCCCCACTTCGCCTGAACGGCCTGGAATCGGCGCTGGAAGTCCCCCAATCACTTCGGGACCGAGCGCTGCAAGCCTTTCGGGAGCTTGGATGCGAACGGCTGCGCCCCATTCATGAAGCGCTGGAGGGTGCCGTTGACTATGAGCAACTGAAGATTTTGCGCATGATCCACGGCGTGCCGCGCGAATCCCGGGCGCGAGCACCGATCGGGACCGGAGGGGCACCGGCGGCGCTGCCAAGAACTCTGATCTGCCTCGCCAATTCACGCAAGTATTCGGGCCGCTGCGTGGCCGGCAAGGAATGGTTGAACGATGCGGTAGGCGGCTGGATGCGGCCGGTGAGCCGGGCGCCGACGGGCGAACTGACTCTGGCCGAGTTGACGCTTGCCGACGGTTCCAGGCCGAAGCTGCTCGATCTGGTGACCATTCCGCTGGCCGAGCCGGGCCCGCCGAAGCAGCCCTACCAATCGGAAAACCGGGTCCTGGGCGTGGGCGCCTGGGTCCGAACCGGGACCCTGCCCCGGGACCGGGTGGCGACTCTCCGCGATCCCGTCGAGACCCTGTGGATCAACGGTCATCACAGTTTTACCGGGATCAATGACCGCATTCCGCTGCCCCTGATTGAAAAGGAAATCCGGTCATCGCTTTGCTTCGTTCCCGTTGAACGGGCGGTGATCGAAGTCCGCCCCGGATCCAAGGGGCTCAAAAAGGTCTGGGCCGGGTTCCGGTTTTGCGCTACATCTTATCGGCTGAGCGTTACCGATCCGGAAATCGAAAGCCGATACCTGGCGCGCGATCCGGGGGAGTACCCGCTGACCGAGGCCGAAGTCTACGTGACGGTGAGCATCAGCGAACCGTTCCAGGGGTTTTGCTATAAACTGGCGGCCGCGATCCTGACCGGCCCGTGACTCAAACAGGTGCTTGTCCGTGGCGACCTTATTCACCATCGGTCACTCCAATCATCCGCTCGAGATTTTCCTGGAGCTGCTTGAACGGCACGCCATCAGTGCTCTGGCGGACGTTAGATCGAGCCCTTACAGCCGCTTCAATCCTCAATTCAACCGCGAATTGTTGCAGCCGAGGCTGAAGGATCGAGCAATCGCCTATGTTTACCTGGGTGATGCCCTGGGGCCGCGCAGCGACGACCCGGCCTGTTATGTCAACGGCAAGGTCCAGTATCGGCGGCTGGCGGCAACGGAGAAGTTTCGCCGCGGTCTCGAACGGTTGCGAAACGGCATGAACAGCCATCGAGTGGCTCTCATGTGCGCGGAAAAAGACCCGATCGGCTGCCACCGGATGATCCTCATCTGCCGCGAACTGCGCTCCGAACCCATGGAAATCCTGCATATTCTCGAAGACGGCAGCCTCGAATCCCTGGCCGCTTCGGAACAGCGCCTGCTGAAGCAGCTCCGACTGCGCCAGTTGACCTTGTTCGACAGTGTGCGGGACCTGATTCTCCGAGGCTATGATCAACAAGCGGAAAAGATCGCTTATCGCCGGGACGACCCGCGGCAGGCGTCCGGATCGGAGGAGGAGGCTTCATGACCAGCCGGCCGGTCAAACTCTACACCATCGGCTTTACCAAGAAATCGGCCGAACAGTTCTTCCACGCCCTGATGGCCGCTGGGGTCCGGCGCCTGATCGATATTCGTCTGAACAACACCTCGCAGCTGGCCGGCTTCGCCAAACGCGAGGATCTCCGGTATTTTCTCCAGGCCATCTGCCAAATCGATTACCTGCACCGGCCGGAACTGGCTCCCACCCAGGAAATCCTCGATCGCTACAAGAAGGGCGGCGGCGACTGGGAACGCTACCGCGAAGATTTTCTAGGGCTCATGACGGAGCGCCGAATCGAACAACGGTTCCCGATGGAAATTTTGGATCAAAGCTGCCTGCTGTGCAGCGAACCCACCGCGGAGCACTGCCACCGCGGGCTGGTGGCCGAATATTTGCTTGAGCGCCGGCCGCGGCTGGAAATCGTCCATTTGTAGACGGGAGGGGGGAGAGCAAACGGGAGCAGGCCAGGCTGCGGACCGGATCGGCCCGTGTGGGCGGGGTGATCAGCCGAGTGCCAAGGCGGGTCAGGGTTGTTCTTCGATGACCTGACCGCGTGAGGTGAAGGAGATCCCCTGGGCCGATTGGGTGCCGATCATGACCGCTTCCATGAGCGGCGGGCTGACCGCCGTCTTGGCCTGCCATTGCACCAGGAATTTGGCTCCGGAACCGCCGCTCTTGTCCAATTCCCGAACCACATAGCGCGTGGAAGCCAGGGTGCCCAGGCTGAGCGGTTGCTCCAGGTAGGACTTCACCAATTGGCCTGCCGAATCATAATAATCAACCCTGAGCAGGGTGATCGACTGGTGCGGGTCGGTGTTACGAATGCTGACGGTCGCCGTCAACAGAAACGGGTATTCCTTGTCGCCGATATAAATGTGCGAATAGACCGGCACATAAACGCTCTGGCCGGTGCATTTGGCGGGCGGGGTGCCGGCCGGGGCGATCGCGGCCGCCGCCAGGATTACCAAAACCATGGCCACGAAAGCCAGCCGCCTGAACGCCGCGCCGTTTCCATGCATGAGTTGATCCTCACTGGTGAAACCAGCCGACCGCTTCGAATCAAACCGCCGGGTCTCTGCTGAACGTCGAGCCGCCGGCATCGGCGTTTACAGGGTGATTTGATCGGAGTTGACGAATTCCAGATAACCGCCGCTCAGTTGCAACGCGAGCCAACCCCGGGCGGTGGCGAGATCGATGATTTCCGAACTCAGATTCAGGGAAGCCACCACGGCGACCGCTGCCGCCGGTTGATATTCCGGGAAAAACAGCGGGAATTCGGCCAGCGCGCTGTCGAATTCAGCCAAATACTCGCGTCGGTAGGTGGATTTCACATCAATCAAGAAGACGCGCCCGGCAGCCACCGCAATCACATCGTACTCGCGGACCCTGCCATCGACCTTGCGCCTGCGCCGAACCGACACCTCGGTAACATCGAAACCAAAGGCCTGCATGATGGCGTCCGGCACCCCCGGAGCGACGATGTCTTCGACCAGGGTCCCCAGGCGATTGGCCAGGTTACCCCACTGCCTGTCCATAACCCGGCGTGAGGCCTGGCTTTCTTCCTTGAAGGCCAGCATTTCGTCCTTGAACTCACCCCACTGCCTGTCCATAACCCGGCGTGAGGCCTGGCTTTCTTCCTTGAAGGCCAGCATTTCCTCCTTGAAGGCCAGCATTTCGTCCTTAAACTCGCGCATCTCATCCTTAAAGACGCGCATCTCTCCCTTAAACTCGAGCATCTCCCGACTGAGGTGGGCCAGCTCCATCTCGGTCTTCCGCGACTGATAAGCCATCTCCATGAGGGCTTCTTCCAGTCGGTCGATGCGTTCATTTTGGGCCGGTTGCGCTGCCATGCCTTGCTCGCTCCTTACAGGCCGATGCGGATAATACGATAATAGCGAGTGAACGATTGTAAGTAAAGCCTTCTGATGGTTGGGGAGTTTTTATTGTCGGCGGCAGTTCCGCGTGGCCGACGGCACTGATTGAGTACTTCAATGATAGCAGTTGGGTGCAGATCTTTTGGAACAATGCCCCAAATGGGCTGCGAATTGCGGACCAACGTGGATTTCCACGCGAGGAGCAGATGCTGGAATCCCATCGAGAGCACGGTTTCATCATCCCGGAGGGATGCCAGCCATTAGCCGGGGGTGAGGCCGTAGGCCGACACCCCCGGAAAGCGGAGGGAAACGAGCCGACCCCGGAGGGGTCGCAGCCCCATTGCCGGCACCCCTCCGGGGTGATATCGTTATCCCGTTCGTATCCCGGTGGTATCGCCCGCTGTCGCGGACTCAACCACCGGCTAATGGCTTTGAACCCTCCGGGTTCGCTTTTAGCCTTTGTCCCAAAAGATCTGCACCCATAGCAGTTTATCAATAAATATATATTCAAGTGTAGTGCATACAATGGGTTCTTCATGCTTCCGGAAGGGGCTCCCGCAGGCGATCGTTCGGCCGCCGCCCGTGCTTTTTCACCATTCCCGGCACGGCGCATGAGGCACTGTGTTTCGTCGGTTGACATAGCCATGAGAACAGGTATTTAATGATGAGGATAGCAATACTGGCTGCTGATGAGGACCCTTGGTCGAAGGGAATCTCGCGGCGAAGGCCCAGCCGGTCATCCGCCGTTTGATGCCGGACCATACCACAGGCGACCGCCGGCCGTGCCCGCCACCAATCATGAGCCGAGCGAGCGGAATCGAGGAGAGCTTGCCTGATGCAGAAAATCCATTTTGGGGCTATCGTTTTTTTGCTCGGCGCTTTGCTGAGCTGGGATGCTGCTCCCGCCTCCGCGACAGCAATTCACATCAACGCACGTTCCGCCATGCTGGTCGATCTCACCAGCGGCCAGGTGTTGTACGAGCAGGACGTCGACACACCGATTGCCCCCGCTTCCATCACCAAGGTCCTTTCACTTTATCTGTTATTCGAAGCGATCCAGTCGGGGAAACTCCATCTCTGGGACAATGTGAAAGTGAGTTCGAGAGCGGCGAGGACAGGAGGCTCTCGAATGGGTCTTCGCACTGGAGACATCGTTCCCGTCGGCGAACTGATCAAGGGAATGGCCGTAGTCTCCGGAAACGATGCCTGTGTGGCGATGGCGGAACACATGAGCGGCAGTGTGGAGGGGTTCGTCTGCGAGATGAACCGCAAAGCCCGTGAACTGGGGATGAACAGCTCCAACTTCCAAACCCCCAACGGCCTACCCGCCAACGGCCAACTGACAACAGCACGCGATATAGCCAAGCTGTCACTAGCCTACCTCAAGCGTTTCCCGGAATCGCTCCAGATTCATTCCATCCAGACCTATACTTACCGAACCGCCACCCACCGGAATGCCAACCGACTCCTGGGCACCTGCCCGGGAGTGGATGGGCTGAAAACCGGTTTTGTCTGTGCTTCAGGCTATAATTTCGCCGCCACGGCCATCCGCGGAGTCCACCGATTGGTCGCCGTCGTCCTGGGCAGCCCGTCACCCGGAGTGCGCGCTAAGGAAGGGGCGAGACTGCTCAACGAAGGCTACAATGCACTGCAAACCGACACAATCCTGGTCTGCGCTCCCAGAGGTTCCAAACTGGCCGGCCTCGGTTCGAGCAGTTCATCGAGTTCGCTCCGCCGTTCATCCGGGCCGCGAGGGAAATCGAAGCACACGAACCTGGCTCTTGCTCCAGGTACAAGCCGGCGCAAGAGCACCGCAACAGCATCCCCAAAAACCAACAAGCAGACCATCGGCAGCGCTTCCGATCAGCCTGCTCGTTCAAGTACCAAGTCCACCATCAAGGTGACTTCGGCCGAGAAAAATCGGTCAAGCAAGACCAACTCCACGGTCAAGGAGGCTTCCGCCCAAAAAGCTCCGTCGCCCGGAGCCGTTGCGGCGCCGCCCCAGCACAGCCAAAAGCCGAAAGCTGGCCGCGGATCAGCCGCTACCAGAGTCGTTTCGTCCGGTTCCGGCAAAGCCCAAGGCAACGCAAAAGGGAGCGCCACCGCCACGGCCAGCGGCTCGGTGAAACCTTCCAAAATCTCAGCCGGGAACAAGACCGTTCGAGAAAAAACAGTAGTGACTCAGAAGAACACTACCAACACCAAACCTGATAAGACCACTTCCACTGAGACACAGAAGACCTGCCCACCAACACCCGCTGTTCGCAAAACCAACACAAATCAGAAGTCATCCTGAAAGAATGGCGGGGCAATAAGTCACCTCTTCTCGACTTTGACCGACCAGGCTGCACTCCCATGCAGTCGCACGCCCTGACACTGAGTTGAGAGAGTGTGGCTGGCCCGGAAACGGACCCAGGTTCCTTGGGCTAAATCGGCGTGTCTTATACCGGTTTAGCACGAGATCTTTCATTACCAAATGTGGGCAAGATGCCCGCGATCCCAGGAAAGAGCCCACAAGAAGAGAAGGATTATATCCTCATCGAGTATCAAGAAACAACGTGAGAATCGAGCCTAATTAACCTCAATACCCGTGAATGAATGCGCATTCACCGCTAACCCCCAGGACCGGGGGCGGTCACAAGGAAGCATGAAACTCAAGGGCTGCCAGGTCAGGGTGTGCGTGGCACTCCCTGACGATCCGGTGTAGGTCCGCGGATTGGAGACGGTGCCGAATCGTCGGGTAGCTCCCGCTGGTCGCAACCCGACCTACGAAATCCCTCCTCCCTTTGCGTATCCTTGCGTTTTCGCAATGAGTTCTTGCTCTTCGTTCACGGGTATTGAAATTAACCCGATGAATTCGTTCTTCACTGGCGGGAACCGACCCCGGCATGGAACCCGGGACCGGGGGCGGGAGGAAGGAGCGGCTCAGTCGCCGGACGATAAATGGTAGGCGATGCAATCGAGTTTGATGGTGAAATCCACGTTTTCCACATGACAGCAGTCGGGGACCTGGATCTGGACCGGCGCGAAGTTGAGGATCCCGTTGATCCCGGCCAGAATCAGCTGGTTGGCCACACTTTGAGCGGAACTTGCCGGGGTCGCGATGACCCCGATGTGCACATCGCGTTCCCGAACCAGGTCTTCCAGGTCTTCGACGTGATTGACCAGCAGGCCGTTGGGCAGCTTTTTACCCACCTTCTGAGGGTCCACATCGAACGCGACAGTGAAGACATAGCCGTGCTTGATGAAGTTGCCGTGGCGAATCAGCGACGACCCGATATTGCCCAAACCAACCATGGCCAGGTTCCAGGTCCGGCTGAGGCCGAGGATTTCCTTGATCTGATTGACCAGATCGGCCACGTGATAACCCACTCCGCGAACTCCGAATTCACCGAAGTAGGCCAGGTCCTTTCTGATCTGGGCCGGATTAACGCCGCACTGCTTGGCCAGGCGCTCGGAAGAAATCACATCCACGTCTTCCTCCAACAGCTCCTGCAACGTCCGCATGTAGATCGACAGGCGGTTGATGGTAGCCATTGGAATCTTCGCGAACTTCATGCTCGGTCCCCATTCACCACAGCCAGGAAAAAGTCGGCGCCCTTGTGCACAGGCCCTGACTGAACCCCAATTTTGTGACCTAGTTCACATTGCCAGAATGAAAAATAGAGCTGCCGCGAACCCGTACCGGTTTGGAACCGGGGCGGGAGGCCGGATCAGCCTCCCACCCCTTGTGGTTCGCGCAGCTCTTGATGCGGGCAGCCTCTAGTGACCGGCAGCCATTCCGACGAAGGCCTGGATGACCTTGCTGGCCGGGTTGGCGTAGATCAGGATCAGGCAGATGACCAGAGCGTAGATACACAGAGACTCGATCATGGCCAGACCGATCATCATGGTCACGGTGATCTTGCCGGAAGCCTCGGGGTTGCGGGCCACGCCTTCGACCGAGCTCTTAACGGCCATGCCCTGGCTGAGACCGGTGCCGAAGGCGGCAATGGCAATGCCAAAACCGGCGGCGACCGCGGAATACATGAAGAACCTAAGACCTTCAGCCTGGACGGCCGGATCGGCCTCAGCCGCGAGCGCCAACGTGGACAGGCCCAGCACCAACAACGCCGTCAAAAACCCAACTTTCCTCGACATAGAACCATCCTCCTGTAAATTGTGAAATGGATATAACGAGTTACCTCAAGCGGCCTTCCTCCAACCGCTAACCGCCGAACCGTCAATCAATGAGCATGTTCAATCGCACCGGCAAAATACATCATGGACAGCAGGCAGAAAATGAACGCCTGAACGAACCCGGTGAACAACCCGAGGAACATCACCGGCAGGGGCGCCAGGTACAGGCCGGCCAAGAGAAAGAGGATGGCCAGCACCAGTTCTTCGCCGAAAACGTTGCCGAAGAGACGAATCGACAGGCTCAACACCCGGGCCGCATGTCCGATCAACTCGATCGGGAAGATCAACGGGGTCAACCACCAGATCGGTCCCATGAAGTGCTTGACGTACTTGATACCGTGAAATTTGATCCCGATCACGTGGGTGAAGGTCACCACGATCAGGGCGCAGGCCAGGGTCGTGTTGATGCTCGAGGTGGGAGCGAAAAACCCGGGAATCATGCCCATGTAATTGCTGAACAAGATGTAGAAACCGAGGGTTGCGATCAGGGGAAAGACAAATCGCCCTTCCTCGCCGGTGACCCCGATCATGAAGTCCTCGATCCCCACCAGCACCGTTTCGAACACATTCTGGCCGCCCTTCGGCACCATCTCAATCCGTTTGGCTGCCATCTTGGCCAGGATAAGGAGCACAATCATGATCACCCAGGTGTAGGTCACATGTGGAAGCAACAACTTTTCGGTGAGCGTCGTTGCTTCATCGGCACTCGCCACCACCGGCAAACCCATCTTCTGAAACAGCAGGTTCAAAAACAGAATCGGGTGTTCCATAGATCACCTTTCCCCTTTGATCAATAAAATCAGAGCTTCTTGCATCCCCACCGACGCAATGGCCAGCATCACCACCGACAACCCCACCAAAAAGCCGATGAGATCGACCCAACCGTAATAGACGACCGTCATTACCGCGAAGGCGGTCGCGAAAAACCTCACATAGTAGCGCAGCAGCAACCCGCCCTTACCCGGCACCCGCCGGGGGTCCCTGAAGGCGCGCCGAACCTGCCACTTCATGGCCTGGAAGCTGAGCGTTACGATCACCCCGCCGAGCAGGACTCCACCGGCGAAACGCCATGACCCCAACGCCCAACCGAGAATCGTTCCGAGCACCAGGAACAAGATGTTGACCTGTTCCACGCGGTGCAGCAGCTTTTCATCTTTAAGTATGTCCCGCAACGATTCCCACTGATCGCGGCCACTGATCACGGCCGCTCGCCGTCTTCATCCCGCTGCATCTTGCGCATGAAGCGGGTGTAGTTGCGATAAGCCGCCACCAACCCCATGACGAAAAACAACGGCAGCAAGAACGGTAGGCCGAACAGGCCACTCAACCAATATCCCAACGCGGCACCGATCACCACCGAGAACGCTACCGATAAACCGACCGTACTGGCAAGCGCTGCTTGCCGAATGAATTTTTGAGTATCTGGCTTCATCTTCCACTTCGTGTAAAATATCACAGATGGGGTAGCACAGGGGCTTCGGCCTAGTCAATCATTTTTTTGCCGCCGCAGGCCCTCTTCAACACGATGCCAGCCC
>MNZR01000277.1:7824-8342 GCA_001873705.1 Syntrophobacteraceae bacterium CG2_30_61_12 | reverse complement strand
CGCCGGCGGCGCTTCGTACGGCAACGCCGGACTGCTGGTCCCGAGCCATTGCGAACCGCTCAGTTCCCCCGGGATCGTGGCCCGGGGCCTGCGCGAATTGCTCAATCCGGACGGGGCCTTCACCCTCCGGCCGCGCCCGGACCTGGGTTTCGCCCGCTGGCTCCTGGCCTTTCGCCGGCATTGCAACGAAGGCCACTACCGGCGGGCGCTCGAAATCCATACCCGACTGAACCGCATTTCCAACACCTGCCATGAAGAACTGGCGGCGCGCGGCGGGGATCATTACGGCTATCAGCGCCGCGGGCTGCTCTGCCCGTTTTTCAGCGCCAAAGCCCTGGCGGTGGCGGAGCGGTACACCCAGCGGATGCGGCCGCTCGGGATCGAATTCCAGGTGCTCGGCCCGAACCAGGTGCGGCGTCTGGAGCCGTCCATTCAGGGACCTCTAGCGGGAGCCACCTTCGGGGTCGCCGACGGCCGGATCGATCCTTGCGCCTTCGTGCACTGGCTGGCGCATCAGG
>MNZR01000277.1:3107-7813 GCA_001873705.1 Syntrophobacteraceae bacterium CG2_30_61_12 | reverse complement strand
GGAGTGGCCATCGCCGCTGAAACCGAGGTGTTCGGCTTCGATCGCGGCCGCCGCCGGGTGACCACCGTGGTCACCAGTCGCGGCCGCCTCGCCGCCGACCAGGTGGTGATCGCCGCGGGCGCCTGGACCCCGCTCCTCACCCGGTTGCTCCACCGACGCCTCCCGATCGAAGCGGCCAAGGGCTACAGCATCACCTACCAGCATTCGGGGCAGGCGCCGCAGATCCCGGTGCTGTTGGAAGAAGCCGCGGTCGCCGTAACGCCGCTCGGCGATTCGGTACGGCTCGCCGGCACCCTGGAACTAGCCGGGCTCGATCTCGGCATCCGGCGGCGCCGGGCGGATGCGGTGGAACGCAACGGCAAGGAACGGATTCGGGGATCCCACGACTGGCAGCCGGAAGAAATTTGGAGCGGTCTTCGTCCCTGCACTCCGGACGGCCTGCCGGTGCTCGGCCGGCTGGGCGGCTACGACAACGTCTTCGTTGCCGGCGGCCACGCCACCAAGGGCATGTCGCAGGGGCCCGGCACCGGCAAACTCCTGGCCGAACTCCTGGGCGGCGCCGCGATCGGAGCGCTGGCGGACCAACTCAGCCCGCGGCGGTTCCGCTCCTGGTAGAACACCCGGCGCCCGCGGCCGCAAACGTGGTCGACCACCCGTCGGAGGCTCCGACCGTCCGGTCGTAGGGCGCCCGTCAGTCTTCCACTCGGATGCGGAATTTTTCCACCAGATGGTCGGGAAAGTAGGATTCCTTGGCCTGGCGCAGGCCCGGTTCGCCCAGGTCCTGTTCCCGGTTGACGAATTCGGCCGAGGCCCAACTGTGTTCGCAGAACTGCTGATTGATCAGGGGATACAGACCGGGAAACTCGGGATTGGCCTTTTCCACATGGATCACGGCGGTGTCGGGGTTGAGCCATTCGCCGACGGCGAAGGCCTGCAGCCGGTCTTCCAGAAAAATGGCGCCGCCTTCGAGGCCGAGCGCATCGAAATGGGTCAGGGCTTCCCGCACCGCGTCCCATTCCCCGGCCAGGCTCAGGTCTTCATCGCAGCGCCGCCAGCGGCACCAGTTATCGGCCAGCGCCAGGCATTGGTCCAGGTGCCCGGCGGCCAGCGGCTGGTAGCGGAACCGGTGTTCGCGCCTGAATTTGTTGAGGTGATTGCGTTTGGAATGGTACTTACGCCCGGCCAGATCGATCAGGTCGCGGACCCGATAGACGTAGTCGAAGTGATCGCGAATCGGTTCGACGGCCAAACCGGCCGCGACCGGGATTTGTTCGGCCAGGACCCGGTCGGCCCGTTCGATGACGGCAGCGGAATCGTTTCCCGACTGCTTCGCCAGCCAATGGAGCAGCCTTGAAGCCGCCACCACCCGCGGTTCCGGACCGATCGGGGGGAACCCGAAGCGAACCCCGTCGGCGCCGCGCGCCGTGACCAGCACATGATCCTGCTCGATGCACCAGGAAAAATCGTAGTGCCCGCGCCAGATGAACAGATTGGTGAAGGTGAGTTCCGAGGTGCGCGGCTGAAAAGCGGTGAACCGCGGACGCAGTAGCGCCAGATCGCCCAGTTCCAGCGGCTTGAAAGCGGGAAAAAGCGGAATCGAACTCATGCCAGGGCTCCTCGCGAAGATGAACTGGTTCCGACCCCGGGTGGCCGGGGATCGGACTGGGATTTGGCTACCGACGGGGCACCGGTGCCAACCGCATCCGACGCCCTGACGGGCGCACTACGAACGCAGTGGTACCAGCGTAACGCTTGACCGAAGCACGATCGTGTTGAAGGTGAGCCGCCTCCGGGCGCTTGTCAAGGTGCGCACTAGTTTTCACTTGGATCTTAATCTCCGGGAGCGGGTGTGTTACCATGAGGCTCCTAGGGCACGGGCGCTGGACGGGGCGGACCAGGTGGACGGGACGGATCGGTTGGACCGAGTGGACTGAACGGCTATGGCGGCGGGCGTGCAGAAGCGCGAAACCAGCGAACGAATCGACTTCCGGGTACGGCTTTATCAGCGTTCGCTGTGGCTCGAGATCGATCGGCGGCGCTGCATCCATTGCGATATCTGCCAACTGCTGTGCCCACGGCGGGCGCTCCGGGTGGAAGCCGATGAAAACGGTCTGGAAATCTATCTGGATGAACACCGCTGCGTGCTGTGCGAAGTCTGTTCCACCTTCTGCCCGGCCGATGCCATCGAACTGGGCTTCGCCGACCACGCCAAGGACCTGCTCGGCCGCTCGGAAGCTTTACCTCGCCTTACCCCACGGGTGGAAGTCAGGCCGGAAAACTGCCCCCATCGCTGCGAAGGGGTGGCGGAAGCCGCCGATCACTGGTGCCGCCAGCAACGCAAAACGATCGCCAACCGCGATCAGGAATGCCCCAAGTATTGCTTCCACTGCGTCGAAACCTGCCCGCGCCTGGCCTTCCAGGAAGTGGACCGGCACAGCGCGGTGAACCCCGGCGATTGCCTGCGCTGCATGACCTGCCTCGAACGCTGCGAGTACGGTTCGATTCACGTCAACCCGCTGTTCGCGGCGCGACTGCTGCTCGATGCCGAGCGCTGCCCCTCCGATTGCGATAAGTGCTTTCAAGTCTGCCCGGTGCATTTGTTCGAACGGCGCGCCGGTCGGGTGACCCTGATCCGCGATCACTGCGCTTACTGCGGCGCCTGCGTGAATGTTTGCGATCAAGACGCGCTGCGCCTGGAACGCGACGCGGTGCTCCTGCCCGAAGTCCCGGCGCCTGATCGCACCCGGCTCTGGGACCGGCTCCAGCGTTCGCTCATATCCGGCCGGCCGACCCCGGCGCGAAGCGACGCCGATCGGCCGCCGGCCAAGGCGGCCCACTGAAATGGCGACCATCGGGGTGTACATCTGCCATTGCGGCCGCAACATCGCCGCGGTCGTGGATGTGGAACGGCTGCGTGAGGTGATCGCCGAAGATCCCCGGGTCGCGATCGCCCGCACCAATACCTTTTGCTGCGCCGAACCGGGCCAGAAGCAGATCCAGCAAGACATCCTGGAAGCCGGCGTCGACCGGGTGCTGGTGGCGGCCTGTTCGCCGCGACTGCACGAACCGACTTTCCGCCGCACCATCGAACAGGCCGGACTGAACCGCTACCTGGTGGAAATGGCCAATATCCGGGAACAGTGTTCCTGGGTTCACGGCCCCGAGGCGGCGACCGACAAGGCCCTGGACCTGCTGCGGATGGCCCTGGCTCGGTTGGAACTGTTGCCGCCCCTGACCGATCGCCAGGTCCCCGTGACCCGTCGGGCCCTGGTGGTGGGCGGCGGGGTGGCCGGCTTGCAGGCGGCCCTGGCCCTGGCCGACATGAAAGTCCCGGTGCTGCTGCTGGAACAGAGTTCGGTCCTGGGCGGTCAGGCTCGCCGCTGGCACTGCCCGGCCCCGACCGATGAACCCTTTTCCTGCTATGTCGATCCCCTGGCCACCCGGGCCTTCCTGCATCCCCTGATCGATCTTCGCCTCGGCACCGAACTGGCCGAGCTTCGCGGCACCATCGGCGGTTACACCCTTCGTCTAAAACCGGCAGTTCCGACCGCGGCGCCGGTATCGGAATCGGTATCGGGGTCGGCATCGGAATCGGGGTCGGCATCGGAATCGCCATCGCCATCGGCCCCGACCACCGTTGCCAACCCCTCCCCAGCGCCAATCGCCGCATCTCTTCCCGCCCCGTCCAATGAACAAACGGTGGGCGCCGTGGTGGTGGCCACCGGCTTTGCGCCCTACCAGCCGACCGCCGACGACTGCCCGTGGGCGGATCTCCCCGGGGTGATCACCTCGACCACCCTCGAAGAAGCCTTTCAGCACGGCCCGGATCCCTTCGCCGTCGGCGCGGACCAACCCCCGGTCGCCGCGGTGGCTTTTCTCCAGTGCGTGGGTTCGCGCCTGCCCGAGCGTTATCCCCACTGTTCGCGGATCTGCTGCGCGATCACTTTGAAGCAGGCGCTGGCGCTGCGCCGCTCCGGGATCCAGGTGAGCGTTTTTCACCGGGACCTGCGGCTGTTTCATCAAAACCAGGAAGAAGACCTCTATCAACGGGCGCGCCGCGCCGGCGTGCTGTTTCAGCGCGGCGACCTGACCGATGTGGCGCCCGGCGCCGACGGCCGCCTCACCCTGGCGGTGCGGGACGAATTTCTCGGTACCGAAACCCTTCGCATCGTCGACCGCCTGGTGCTGGCGGTCGGACCGCGGCCCCGGGACGATGCGTTCCAGTTGCGGCAGACGCTGAAGCTGGCGGAAAGCGAAGACGGTTTTCTGCTGGAAGCCCATCCCAAGCTGCAGCCTCTGGAAACGGCCATGGACGGGATCTTTCTCGCCGGCTGCTGCCAGGGCCCCAAGGACCTCCGGGAAACCACGGCTGCGGCCCTGGGCGCCGCCGCCAAGGCGCATCAGATCCTCAGTCAGGACCACTTGCAACTGGACGGTCTGATCGCCGCCGTCGATCCGCGGTCCTGCGCCGGCTGCGGCACCTGCGAAGAAGAATGCCCGTATCAAGCGATCACCATGGTGACGGGGACCGCCGGCAAGGCCATAGCCCAGGTGCAAACCGCCGCCTGCAAGGGCTGCGGGGTGTGCGCCGGGGCCTGCCCGACCGCCGCCGCCGATTTGTTGGGGTTCAGTGAACCGGTTCTAACCGCCCAGGTGCGAGCCGCCTTGGAGCGGGAACCGGCCGCCAAGATCCTTGCCTTCTGTTG
>MNZR01000277.1:2502-3080 GCA_001873705.1 Syntrophobacteraceae bacterium CG2_30_61_12 | reverse complement strand
CAGCGCCGGCACGGCGCGCCTCGATTACCCGGCCAATGTCCGGATCATCCGAGTGCCGTGCAGCGGCCGAATCAATGCCCGGCTGGTACTGGCCGCCTTCGAAGCGGGAGCGGGCCGGGTGCTGGTGGCCGGCTGCCACCCGCCGGGCGATTGCCATTACATTTCGGGAAACCTGCGGTTCGCCGAACGCATCCCGAAGATCCGCCGGCGTATGCGGAAGCGCCGGTTCGATCCGAATCATTTTCAAGTGCGTTGGATTTCCGCCACCGAAGGCCCCCAGTTCCAGAGGACCATCCGCGAACTGGCCGCGGAACTGGAGCACAGCGAGTGAACGGGCGAGAACGATGGGCATGACCGACCACCATGAATGAAGCAGGCCCGACAACCCCCAACGCCGCCGGCGATCGGGCGGTTGATCCCCCGGCCGGGAATCGCCGGGTGCTGATCTGTGGGTGCCCGGAACGACACCCGCGGCTCGATTGCGAACGGCTGGCGGCCCTGGTGCGGGCTCATGGCCTGGCGGTGGAAACGGTGCAGCGGCTGTGCCGGCGCGAAACTTTTCTCGCGGTGCTCGATCG
>MNZR01000277.1:0-2458 GCA_001873705.1 Syntrophobacteraceae bacterium CG2_30_61_12 | reverse complement strand
GGCCCTCTGGACCTGGTGATCGGCGCCTGCCGGGAAGCGCTGATCGGGGATCTGCTCCGCGCCGGCTGGGCGCGACTGGCGCAAGCGCCTCGCTACAGACTGATCGATCTCGGCCGGATGGCCGATCCGGAGGCGTTTTTGGGGCACTGCCTGGTGCATTTCGGAATCGCCGCCGGATTGGCCACTACCGGGCCGGGCACTGCCGATCCAGTCACTGCCGGGTCGGATGCTGCCGAGTCGGCCACTGCCGGGCCGGCTGCGCTGATTGCCTGCTCC
Source organism: Syntrophobacteraceae bacterium CG2_30_61_12 (assembly GCA_001873705.1). Taxonomy (GTDB): domain Bacteria; phylum Desulfobacterota; class Syntrophobacteria; order Syntrophobacterales; family DSM-9756; genus CG2-30-61-12. The sequence goes on along the minus strand of MNZR01000277.1, from coordinate 2,182 downwards.
CGGCCCGGTCCCGGCGGCCGCCCGGTGCTGCCTCGCCGGGCCGATGATCCGCGCCGGGCGCTGGTGATCGGAGGCGGGGTGAGCGGCTGCCAGGCCGCGCTCGATCTAGCCCGGTCCGGCATTCCGGTGAGCCTGGTGGAATCCGATCCGGCGCTTGGCGGCACCATGGCGCGACTCGACAAGACCTTTCCGACCCTCGACTGCGCCATTTGCATCCTCGGCCCGAAACTGGTCGAAACCGGCGCCACCGACGCCATCACGCTGTACGCCCAGAGCCGGGTCACCCGGGTGAGCGGTCGGCCCGGCAACTTTCTGGTGGAAATCCTGGAACAGCCGCGCTGCGTGGACATGAGCAAGTGTTCCGGCTGCGGTACCTGCATGGAAGTCTGCCCGGTGATCGTGCCCAGCCCCTGGAACCTGGGCCTGAAGCCGGGCAAGGCCATCGGGCTGGTGTTCGAACAGGCGGTACCGCTGCGCGCCGTGGTGCAAAAGGACTACTGCATCGACTGCGGACTGTGCGAACAGGCCTGTGAACGCCAGGCCATCGATATGGCTCAACAACCCCGCCGGCACCGGCTGCGGGTCGGCGCCATCGTGCTCGCCCACGGCGCCCGCAGCCCGGACCCGGCCCGGCTGGGCGGCTACGGTTACGGCCGGCTACCGCAGGTGATCACCAATCTGGAACTGGAACGGGTGGTGTGCGCCACCGGACCCACCCAGGGCGAACTGATCACCGCGACCGGCCGCGTACCGCGTCGGGTCGCCTTCGTCCACTGTGCCGGATCACGCAATCGCCGTTATCTCCCATACTGTTCCGGATTCTGCTGCACCGCCGCGATCAAGGAAGCGATGCTGGTGCTGGAACACTGCCCGGACGCCGAAGTGACTCTCTTTTATAATGATATCCGCACCACCGGGAAGAACTTCGAAAGTCTCACCCTGCGCGCCCAGGCCCGCGGTATTCGATTCGTGAAGGCACTGGTAGCGCGAATCGAAGCGGCACCGGGCGAGCGCGCCTGGGTCCATTACCAGCCGCCGGGGAAATCCGGCCATGCCCGCTGGGCGGCCGATCTGGTGGTGCTGGCCCTCGGCCTGGAAGCGGCCGCGGCGCCGATCCAGTGGCTGATCGGCGACGGCCCGGCCCTCGATCGGTATGGGTTTTACCAGGATCGGCATCCCTGGAGCGCGCCGCTCGATAGCACCGCACCCGGCATTTTCCTGGCCGGTAGCTGCCACGGCCCGCGCGACATCACCCAGACGGTCACCGAATCGAGCGGCGCCGCCGCCCGGGTGATCCGATTTCTCGAACGGAGCCAGGCCGATGACGCCTAACAGCAGCCACACTTCAATCCGTACTTCCGCGATCTGTGCCGGCTGCGCCTGCCTGTGCGACGATATCGATCTGGTACTGGAAGGCGGCCGCATCCAGCAGGTATTCAATGTCTGCCGCTGGGGCAGCGCCCGCTTCACCGGCCGGAAGAAATTTTCCGACCGCGAACCGCGGGCGCCGCTGCTTACGGCCCGCCTGCGCACCGGGACCGGCCCGGCGCGGCCGGTGGAACTCGCGGCCGCCGCCGCGGAAGCCGGCCGGCTGCTGGCCGCGGCTCGCCGGATTGTGGTCTACGGACTGTGCCAGATGAGTGAGGAAGCCTTTGCCCCCCTGTTGACGCTCACCGCCGGGCGCCCAACCCTGTTCATCCCCTCCGAAGGAGCACTCTGGACCGAATACCTGCGGCTTTTAACCGACCATCCGGCGGCTTTCACCACGCTCGATGAAATCCGCAATCAGGCCGATTTCATCCTGTTTTGGGGCGCCAACCCGAGTCACGGCTGCCCACGGCTGCTCAGCCGTTACGCCCTCTTTGCGCGCGGCCGCTTCACCGAACGCGGCAGTGAAGACCGCACCGCCTTCACCGTGGATATCCAGGAAACCGAAATGGCCCGCTGGACCACCATGCTGGTGCCGGCGGCCGAACAGGAAGCGGCGCTGCTCACGACGCTAACCGAAGCGCTCGACGGCGCCGAACCGGCCGGGGCGCCGCCGGTTTCGAAAAAGCTGTTCCGGCAACTGGTGGAAGCCTTCCAGCGCAGTCGTTATCCGGTCATCTTCTGCGGCCGCGGTCCCTGCTATGCGAGCGACCGCCACCGGCTGATGAGCGCGCTGGCGCGCCTCGCCGAAGTG
>MNZR01000059.1:905-5864 GCA_001873705.1 Syntrophobacteraceae bacterium CG2_30_61_12 | reverse complement strand
AGGGGAGGTGTCTCAGTCACATTGGCACAGAGGGTCCTGCCCGCATCCGACCATGCATGGTTTCATCCCAAACCGCCATGGACTTCCATTAACGGTCGAAACCAGGAGCTTGCGGCGCATGATCGAACGGCTTTCCTGGATACTCTACAATCTGGCGCTCACCGGTCTGTGGCCAGCCATCGCCCTGTATTATGGAGTGCGGGCCCGGACCGACGGCAAGTACCGAACCAGCTACCACCGCCGCCTCGGTCTCGAACTGCCGGAGCCGACGCCCAAGCCTGGCGCCATCTGGATCCATGCCCTGTCGGTGGGCGAAACCCTGTCCGCCTTGCCGCTCCTGGCGGCTTTGCGCCATGCGCTGCCGGACCGGGAACTGGTACTGTCTTCGGCCACCGAAAGCGGCCACCGGATCGCCCAAGCCCAGGCCAAGCGGTTGACCAGCCAGCGATTCATCCTGGCCCACGATATGCTCTGGAGCATGAGTGCTCTGGTGAAACGCATCAGACCGGCCCTGTTCGTTCTGGTGGAAACCGATCTCTGGCCGAATCTGTTGTGGGTGCTGGAGCGGCGGCGCGTGCCGATGGTGCTGGTGAACGGCCGCATCTCCGACCGCTCCCTGACCCGTCTACGCTTCCTGAAGCCGGCCGCGGCGTGGCTGCCGGCTCGGTTCCAGTTGATTTTCTGCCAATCGCGGCGGGACCGCGAACGCTTTTTGCAACTTGGAGCCGACCCCGCTCGTGTGTTGGCGGTGGGGAATCTCAAATTCGACCTGGTGCGGGCTCAGGCGGCCGACTGCCGGGTCGATGAGTTGCGCGTTCAACTCGGGCTGCCCCCGGACCGCCCGGTCTGGATCGCCGGCAGCACCCATCCCGGCGAGGAAGCGGCGCTGCTGGATGCGCATCTCGGACTGCGCCGGCGGCACCCGGACCTGCTCCTGATCCTGGCGCCGCGGCACCCCGAACGCGGACGGCAGATCGCATCTTTCTGCCAGTCCCGAGATCTCGCCTGGGGTCTGCGGAGCCGAGGGGACCGGACCACCGGAACGGCGGTCTTCATTCTCGATACCCTGGGCGAGCTTGGGAGCTGTTACGCTCTGGCACGCGCAGCCTTCATCGGCGGCAGCCTGGTCCGGTTTGGCGGCCATAATCCACTGGAAGCCGCGGTCCATGGGGTGCCCTGCTGCTGGGGTCCCCACCTTTCCAACTTCCGGGAAATCGAAGACACGCTGTTGACCAACGGCTGCGGCCGGATGGCTGCTTCCGGCGCCGCCGTGGCCGATGAGATCGACCGCTGGCTGAGCGCTCCCGAACTGAGCGCCGCCGTCGGCGCCAATTGCGCCCGCCTGTTCGCCGCCGAGGGCCGGGCCGCGGCCCGGATCGTCGCCACCATTCGTCGTGGGATCAGGCCGAACCTCTGCTGACCAAGGGGAAATGGGAAAATCGAAAAGGGGAAAGATCGAAAATCGGGGTGGCCCCGCCCATCCCGAAAATCAACAGACAGGCAACTGGCGGATTTTCCATTTTCGGTTTTCGAATCTCGATTAGGCCGAATGCCGCCGGGTGCGATCATTGACTTGACCACGGCCCTATGCTAAGAGACGCACGCAATCGAGAATAAGAGGAAGGACCAGCTTGGCTGTGACAGTGCCGGAACTGAGCGACATTCTGGAACAGGAATTCACGGTCACCAACAAGCTCGGGATTCACGCTCGGGTGGCCGCGCAAATTGTCAAGGTGGCCGGCAGCTTCGATGCCGAAGTGTGGCTGAGCCGCGGCAATAGTTGTGTCAATGGGAAAAACATCCTGGACCTCATGACCCTGCGGTGCCCGTTTGGTAGCAGCGTTCGCATCTGCGCCCGCGGCCGCGATGCGAAAGAAGTGCTGCGGGCGCTGGCCGACCTGTTCCGGAGTAAATTCGGCGAAGCCTGAACGCCGGCACGGCCGTTTTCCCTGCCGCCGTGCTTCCCTGCCGTGGAGCAGCATCACCACAACCGCCGGCTCCGGGGTCGAACCCGGCAGACCGTGCACCGCCACTCGAGGCCAACCGCCTTTGAAGGAATCTGCCGCAACCGATATTCGAGGCATCGGGGTATCACCCGGCGTCGCCATTGGCAAGGCCCATCTGTTGGAACAGGGGCAAGTTGCCATCCCGTTCTACAAGCTGCGGAACGGGGCCGCCGTCGTGGCGGAAGTCGAACGCTTCGAACGGGCTGTCGCCGAGGTGGAAAAGGACCTGGAAGCGATCAAGCAGAAGTTCCACCCGGAACTGATCGAACACGCCCACATCCTTGAAGCGCACCAGCTTATCCTGCGTGATCCCCAGATCTACGATCAAACCATCGGCCTGATCCGGGATCAACGTTTGAACGCCCAATGGGCGCTCAAGCAGGCGCTGATCAAGGTGCACGACCTGTTCAAGACGGTCGAAGACGATTATCTCCGCGCCCGGGTGAAGGACGTGGACGATGTCGGCCAGCGCGTACTGAGAAGCCTGGCCGGCTTCCCCAATGGAATCATCCAGGAAATCCGCGAACGGGTCATTATCGTGGCCCGAGACCTATCGCCGGCGGACACGGCGCAACTGCAATTGGAACGGACCCTGGGGCTGGTGATCGACATGGGCGGGCGCACCTCGCACACCTCGATCATCGCCCGTTCCCTCAACATCCCGGCCGTGGTGGCCACGGAAAAGGCGTCGCGGGTGATCCGTTCCGGCGATCTGGTGATCATCGATGGGGCCTCCGGAAAAGTCATCGTCAATCCCACCGAGGCTCAGCTCAGCTATTATTATGAAGTTCAGGATGCGCTGGAAAATTATCTTAAGCAGATCAGACGCCAGGCGCATCTGCCGGCACGCACCCTGGACGGTCATACGGTGCGGGTGGAAGCCAACATCGAACTGCTGGAAGAAGTGGTGGCGTCGCGCGACAACGGGGCCGAATCGATCGGCTTGTATCGGACCGAATTTTTCCTGCTGAACCGGGATCATCTCCCCAGCGAGGAAACGCTCTACAATGAATATCGGGAACTGGCCGAATTGATGGCGCCGCGGTCGGTGAACCTGCGCACCCTGGACCTGGGCGCGGAAAAGATGACCCGCTGGGCGCCCAGGTTGGACCAGGCCAATCCGGCACTGGGGCTGCGCGCCATTCGATTGTGCCTGCACCACAAGGATTTGTTCAAAACTCAATTGCGCGCGATCCTCCGGGCCGGCGCCGCGGCCGGCAATATCCGGCTGCTGTTCCCGCTGATTTCAGGAGTCGGAGAACTGCTGCAAGCCAAAGCCGTGCTCAACGAAGTGCGGGAAGAACTGCGCTCGCGGCGAATCCCCTTCGATGAGCGGATGAAGGTCGGGATCATGATCGAAGTGCCGTCCGCGGTCGCGGTGGCCGATCTGCTGGCACCGGAAGTGGACTTCTTCAGCATCGGCACCAACGATCTGATCCAATATTCGCTCGCCATCGACCGGGGCAACGAACACGTGGCCTATCTTTATGAACCACTCCATCCGGCCGTGCTGCGATTCATCCGGCAGACGGTGGAAGTGGCTCACCGCGCCAGGCTACCGGTTACGGTGTGCGGAGAAATGGCGGGAGAACCGCTCTATGTGCCGATTCTCCTGGGGCTCAAGGTGGACAGCATGAGCATGAACCCGCAGGCGATCCCGCGGGTGAAAAACCTCATCTGCCGCTCGCGTCTGGAAGACTGCCGACACTTCGTTGACACCATCCTGGGGATGCGCACGGCCCAGGAAATTGGTTTTCTGCTGCGCACCATGGTGCTGCGGAACTTTCCGGAAGAATTCAAGTTCTTCGACCCCGATGCGCTGACCCCGAAAGAGATCTTCAGCAAGGCCTAAGAACCTGCCGACCAGCGGCAGGTAGGGGTGCCACATGACCAAGCAAAAGTCCGCGGACCGTCAGACCGGCCGCGTTATCAGCCAGAACAAGAAAGCCTTCCATGACTATGAAATCCTGGAAACCTTCGAAGCCGGAATGGTGCTCATGGGCTCCGAAGTGAAGTCGCTGCGGGACGGCCGCGCCAACCTGAAGGACAGTCATGCCAAGATCCGCTCCGGCGAAATTTTTCTTTTTGCTCTTCATATCAGCGTTTACACCAACGCATCCTACAATAACCACGAACCGGAACGGGTCCGCAAGCTGCTACTGCACAAGCGCGAAATCAAGCGACTGGTGGGTAAAACCGTGGAACGCGGCCTCACCCTGGTGCCGCTCAAGCTTTACTTCAAGGACGGCAAAGTCAAGGTGGAACTGGCCCTGGCCCGAGGTAAGAAGCAGTACGACAAGCGCGAAAGTCTGAAGCGCAAGGAAGGCGCCCGGGAAATGGACCGCCTGCGCAAGCGCCACGAACTGGCTTGACCGCCGGCATCGGAACCCACGACACCGGAAGCCGGCACTAACCCCTCGAAATTTTATTCGTTCAGCTCTCGCACCGGGCCATCTATCCAGGGACGGTCCCCCCTGGAGTTCTTTGAGCCTTTGCGTGCCCACCTTTTCAGGTGCTCCAAGGGTGTTGCTTTTTGGGTTGGGCGCTGAACAATAAATAGTTGTTCAGGATTTGTTCCCGAACATTACTCCGTCATTCCCGCAGTGTTTAAGCGGGAATCCAGACCCACGCTCATTTCTGGATTCCCGCCGGAAGCATGCGGGAATGACGGTGTGAGGGTTGCACCGGATGTTTTATCCTTGCCTCGCAGCTTAACGCTAAACCAAAGCCCTCCTTCCGGCGCCATTGATTCCCCGCAATCGCACCACCGGAGCTCTGAGAGCGCTTGCCGTCCGCGGCGGCGGTTTTTTTGATTCGCGACTTGATTTTTATCCCATTGGCGCATATAAATCGATTGCCTCGCAAGTCTGCCGCCATGGGGGCGAACAGGGTTCGACGGGGGTAAAGAAGTTTAAGTGGCATGCCGGGTTCCTGACTGCCCGTAAAATAGCCG
>MNZR01000059.1:0-899 GCA_001873705.1 Syntrophobacteraceae bacterium CG2_30_61_12 | reverse complement strand
AAGACAAACGCAGACGATTACGCGTACGCCGTAGCCGCTTAGCCGGCTACCGTTCCCCCGACCGAAGCCCGTAAGGCCGGAGCGGAGCGTCGACTCATCGGGCTGGTTCCCGGATCCTCGCCTGTGGCTCCGGGAATGAGACCAATCAGGCTAGCTTTCGGAGCATCCTGCCCGTCGGGAGATTCCGGATGCGAAACTCAGAACGCGGGATAAGCATGTAGAAGCTTCAGCGGAATGCCTTCGGACGCGGGTTCGATTCCCGCCGCCTCCACCATTTACAAAAGACAGACCCGTACACTAACCGCGTCCGGTTATTGGACGGGTTTTCTTTTTCTGCGTATCGTCAGCGACTTACGTCGCTTTCAGGGTATCGGAGCGACTGGCCCGATCACTCCCTTTTCAGGAAATCCGTCACACCCCGCTTCTCTTTCGCCTCAAAATTCTCCACATTCTTACCCCCATTCTCCGGACCTCGTCCGGTTTCCTGGGTTTTTCCCTGCAGCCGTTGCTCGGCAATCTCGTCGGCAAACTTGTTGATACTCTTCATGATTCCGTCAAACAGGTCGTTGATGTCCATGGTCGTTCGCTCCTCGTCTTGGTTTATGCCCTTACTTACCGGAGAGACGGAGAAAGTGTCGGGCGTCGTTTGAAATTTTTTCCTGGCTGCTCCCATGGACCTTACTTACCGGGTGGCAGCGGGATGTGTCGGAAAATTTTGAAATAATCGCCAACTTTCCGCTATCCCCGGATGGCCACTTGAAAATCCCCCACTTGTGGCCGGGTACTTTTCCCCCACCCTGGAGACAACTTAGGCCATGTGCTGGCAACATAGCGTCCTGATCTCAAACATGATTTCCTTCTTCATCCCCGAATTTTCTACTTCGAGGATGGGGGATTTT
>MNZR01000106.1 GCA_001873705.1 Syntrophobacteraceae bacterium CG2_30_61_12 | reverse complement strand
AAGCGACTCTTGGAGTTGCTGGATCAGTTCATGAGCCCGGATGAGTCTGACCCGATCGCCCTGGATCGACTCCGGGCTGTTGTGACCGAACTGAACGATTGGCAGCAGTTGAGCGGCTTTTCCGGTGAACTGGAAGGCCCCGCGTTGCGCTGGCTGATCGAACGCCGGTTCGATCGGGGCGGCGCCGGGTTCGGATTTCTCGGCGGTGGCGTTACGGTCTGCGCCATGCTGCCGATGCGCAGCATTCCGTTTCGGGTCATCGGCCTGCTCGGTCTGGATCACGGCGCGTTTCCGCGCCGGGCGACGCCACTCAGTTTCGATCTAATGGCCGCCGCGCCGCGCCGCGGCGACCCATCGCCGCGGGAAGACGACCGTTATCTCTTCCTGGAAACCCTGGTATCGGCCCGCGACGCCCTGCATCTGAGCTACGTCGGTCAGAGTGTTCGCGACAACAGCCCGGCCCCGCCTTCGGTGTTGGTGAGCGAACTGCTGGATCACCTGGAACGAAGCGGCCTGATCCCGCCCGCGGCCCGCGATCAGTTGATCGTTCAGCATCGCCTGCACCCGTTCAGCCCCCAATACTTCAGCGGCGGCCCTCTGTTCAGCTATTCCGCCGATTACTGTGAAACCGCCCGGGAACTGGTCCTGGCGCGCCGGGAACAAGCGCCGTTCTGCCCCCGCCCGCTGGAGGAACCGGACAACTCCTGGCGCGTTTTGTCGGTGGACGACTGCTGCCGCTTTTTTGCCGCTCCCGCCAGGACCTTCCTGGCGACCCGCCTCAAACTGCGGCTCGATGACGGCCCGCCCCCGCTGGAAGACCTGGAACCCTTCGAATGGTCCGCTCTGGATCGCTATGGGATCGGCGATGAACTGCTGCGTGCCGCGCTCAACGAGGAACCTCTGGAATCCTGGCGGGCGGCACTGCGGTCCCAGGGGCGGCTGCCCCTCGGACCGGTCGGCGACCTGGCCTTCGACCAGTTGAGCGAAGAGATCACGGTCTTCGCCGCTACCGTGAAATCCCACCTGGGTGGCGGGCTCCTGGACCCGCTACCGGTGGACCTCGAAATCGGTCGGTTTCGCCTGACCGGGAGGCTGGAGTCCTGCTATCAGCAACACCGGGCGGCCTATCGCTTTGGCCAAATTCGCGGCCAAGACCGGATCGGCCTCTGGATCCGGCATCTGCTGCTGGCCGCGCTCGATCCTCCCGGCTATCCCAAAGATTCGCTCTTCATCGGTCGCGGCGAAAACGGGCCGGAAGCGATTCGGTTTGCTTCGATCACCGAACCGCTGCCGATCCTCGATCTACTCACCGAGATCTACTGGCAGGGACTGCGGGAACCGCTGCCGTTTTTCCCGAACAGCTCCTACGCCTATGCGGAGAAACTTTGGAAGGCACCGGGTGACCCGGCGGCGGCCCTGACCGCCGCCCGCAGGAAGTGGCAAGAGACTTTCAAGCGCAATGGCGAACGGGTCCCCGGCGAATGCGAACGGAACCCCTATTTCGACTTCGTGTTCGGCGCCGCCGACCCCTTCGATCAACGCTTCGCGGACCTGGCCCGGGCGGTGTTCGATCCGCTTCTGGCCGCCCAGGAGCAGGCGGAGGTGCGGCGATGAACGGACCCGGCGCCGCCCCATTTGATCTCCTGAACTGCCCGCTGGATCGGACCAATCTGATCGAAGCCAGCGCCGGTACCGGCAAGACCTATGCCTTGAGCGGCCTGTATCTGAGGCTGCTGCTGGAACGGGACCTCAAGGTGCCGGAGATCCTGGTGGTCACCTTCACCGAAGCCGCCACCGAGGAATTGAAAGGACGGATCCGGGAAAAACTCAGCCAGGCCCTCACCCGGGCCGAAGGCGGGTCGGCGGCGGAAACCTTCATCGAACACCTCATCGCCCGGCAGACCCGGCCGGAGCGGACCGTTTATCTGCTGCAGCGCGCCCTGCGTTCCTTCGACGAAGCCGCGATCACCACCATTCACGGCTTCTGCCATCGGCTGCTGAGGGAACACGCCTTCGACAGCGCCGGCCCGTTCGAACTGGAAATCGTGCCCGATGAGAGCGTGCTGCTGAAAACGCTGGTGGAAGACTTCTGGCGGCTCCAACTCACCAGGCTGCCCGCCGGCTTCGTCCGGTTCTTGACGGGCGGCAAGAATCCGGTACCGGAACTGTTGGGTCTTGCCGCCCATTTTGTCGCCCGGCCCGGGATCGACTGGGTGCCGCAGCCGACCGCTCGCTGCTGCCGCGATCAGGAACAGGAAGTGCTGGCCGGCTACCGGAAACTGAGTCGGCTCTGGCCGACGGAAGCCGAATCGATTGCCAAGGTCCTTCAAAATCCCAAGGTATTCAATCAGTCCAGTTACAAGACTTCGTCCGTGGCCGACTGGCTGCGGGATCTGGCCGACTGGCTGCGGCCCGGAGCATTGCCGGCCGGCGCCGCGGCGGACCAGGCCGAAGCCGAAGCCCATGATCGCCTGATCGCGGCGGCGGCCCGCGCTCTGCCAAAAAAATTCGGTAAATTCGCCGCGAGCGCTGTCCGCAGCGGGGTCAAGAAGGGCCAAACGCCGCCCGAGCACCACCTGTTCAACCTTTGCGAGCAGGTTCAGAGCGATCACCAGGCCCTCAGGGATTGCTATGAAACCCAGCGTCTGGCCCTGATTTCCGATCTCTTCCGCAGTCTGGATAGCCGGCTTAAAGCACAAAAACTCGTAAGCGGCGCCCGTTCCTACGGAGACCTTTTGACCGATGTCCGCGACGCCCTCACCGGTTCCGGCGCCGACCAACTGGCCGAAGCCGTGCGCACCCGCTACCGGGCCGCCCTGATCGATGAATTCCAGGACACCGACCCGATTCAATACGCCATTTTCAATCGCCTGTTTCGAACCGCCGACCACAGTCTGTTTCTCATCGGCGATCCGAAGCAGGCGATCTACGCCTTTCGCGGCGCCGATATCTTCGCCTATCTGGAAGCGGCCGCCACCGCCGATCGCAAGTTCTATCTCAGCGAAAACTGGCGCTCCGATCCCGCGCTCATCCAGGCTTGCAATGAACTTTTTGCCGCCAACCGGGCGCCCTTCATCTTGCCCGAAATCCAGTTCCAGCCGGTGCGACCGGCGCCGAAGCAAGAACGGCCGGCCCTCACGCTCGACGGCCGGCCCATCACGGCGCTGGAACTCTGGTGGGTCGACCCCAAAGCCCTCGCCAACGGTAAACTCAACAAGCCCACGGCGGACGCCGCGATTCGCCAGGCGACGGCGGCGGACATCGCCAGGTTCGTGGGCCTCGGCCGCGAACGCCGCCTGTGTTTGGGTGAGTCCCCGGTGAGTGAGCGGGACTTGGCGGTCCTGGTCCGCACCAACGCTCAGGCGGTAGCCCTGCAAGAAGCCCTGAACCGGCTGCAAATACCGACCGTTTTGTACCAGACCGGCGATCTATTCGCCGCAAGGGAAGCAAGGGAAATGCAGCGCCTCCTGGCCGGGATCCTGGAACCCGGCAATGAAACCTCGGTGCGCACCGCCCTGGCCGGACAGGTGATCGGCTGCGACGCCGCCTGCATCAATCGGCTGGAAACCGATGCCGAGGCTTGGGACCAATGGCTGACGCGTTTTTCCAGCTACCAGGACCGCTGGCGGCGGCGCGGGTTCATGCCCATGTTCCAGGCCCTGCTCAGCGACCTCCGGGTATTGCCGCGCCTGATGCGCCGCCCGGACGGCGAACGCATGGTCACCAACCTGCTGCATCTGGCCGAAGTGCTACACAGCGAAGCTCAAGGACGGGGCTGGGGCCCGGCGCAACTGGTGAAATGGCTGGCGGAACGGGTGAACGGCACGGCCGACAGCCAGGAAGAACACCTGCTCAGGATGGAAACCGATGAATCGGCGGTCCGCATCATCACCATGCACAAGAGCAAGGGGCTGGAATTTCCCCTGGTCTATTGCCCCTACTGCTGGAGCAACGCGCACCGGCCGACCGACAGTGCCCCGGTGCTGTGCCATGATCCTGAGCGCGACCGGCGGCTGCTCCTGGATCTGGGGAGCCCGGATCGGAGCCGTCACGCCGACCTGGCCTTCGCCGAAGATCTGGCCGAATGCCTGAGACTCCTCTACGTGGCCGTGACCCGGGCGCGCCACCGCTGCGTACTGGTCTGGGGGAGACTGCCGAAAAGCGCTCTCTCCGCCCTGGCCTATCTGCTCCACGGTCCGTTTCGAACCGGGACCGGCAGCGCCGTCACCCCTCAGCCCGGACCGGACCTGGAACGGCTGGCGGGGGAACTGGCCGAGGCAATGGGACACTGGAGCCCCGAGGATCTCCTTGACCAGACCCAGGACCTGGAGCGGCGCAGCCAAGGGGCGTTGCAGGTGCGCGACCTCCCCACCACCGCCGGCGCCCCTCCGCCAACGCCTTCTCAGCCCCAACCTTCCCTTCAGGGTCGAAGGTTTTCCGGGCGGATCGATCGGGGCTGGCGCCTGGCGAGCTTTTCCGGCCTGGTGTCGGAACGCCTCCAGGACCCGGAAACGGCCGACCGCGATCAGATGCCGCCGCAACGACCGGCCGAAGCGGCCGCCGGGGGGCCGGCGCCGACCACCACCGGCTTACCGCCGGCGGCCGCGGCAACCCTAGCGCCCGGGGACTTTTCGGCCGCGGTTCCGACGCCGGACATCCTTTCCTTCCCCCGGGGCGCTCGCGCCGGGACCGTGCTCCACGCCATTTTTGAAGAACTCGATTTCCAAAGTGATCCGGCCGACGCCGGTCGCCGGGTGACCGCCACCGTGCTGGGTCGCTACGGGTTCGATCCGATCTGGGAACAACCGGTCCTGGCCATGGTTCAACGGGTTCTCACGACCCCGCTCATGGCGGCCAGGCCCAATTTCACCCTCGATTCCATCGCCCACGGCGAACGCATTTCCGAACTGGAATTCCACTTCCCGCTGGGACGGCTGGACGCCCCATCCCTCAACCGGTTTCTCGCCGCCTATCAGCCGACCCCGCTCCTTCACCAGCCCCCGGCACGGATCGGCCGCCTGAGTTTCAGCCCCACTCGGGGTTTCATGAAGGGCTTCATCGACCTGGTGTTCCGCTTCGACGGGCGGTTTTATCTCCTCGACTGGAAATCCAACCACCTGGGCGACCGCCCGGACGATTACCGCGGTGAAGCCCTGGCCTCGGCCATGGCCGAACATTTCTACACCCTGCAATATCTGATCTACACGGCGGCGCTCGATCGCTACCTGGCGCTGCGGTTCCCCGGCTACTCCTACGACACCCATTTCGGCGGGGTGTTTTACGTTTTTTTGCGAGGAGTAGACCCCGAGCTTGGACCGGATTACGGGATCTATCACGACCGCCCGGAATCGGAACGGGTGCGGGACCTGCAAAGGCTCCTTCAGGCTGCCGCGGAGGATGACGGCCGATGATTGCAAACGAACGCGCTACGGCCGAGCACCGGGGCGGATTTTTCCCCATCGATCGGCACTTCGCCGATCTGCTGGCGCGGCTTGACCGTTCGGAGCGCTCGGTACCGGTTTCGGCCGATGACCCGCTGTGGCTGGCCGCGGCCCTCACCAGCCGTTCCACCCGGGAAGGCCACATCTGCCTTGAACTCACCGACTTCGCCGGCCCCCCACCGGCCGGCCGGATGAAACCGGAGAACGACTATGCTCGTGGCCCGGATCTCGCCGTCTGGCGCAAGCACCTGCTGGCCTCGAAGCTGGTCGGCCGCCCGGGCACCTACACGCCGCTGATTCTCGATGCCAACGATCGGCTTTACCTGCACCGCTGCTGGCAGGATCAGCACCGCCTGCTCGACTGGCTGCGCCCGC
>MNZR01000207.1 GCA_001873705.1 Syntrophobacteraceae bacterium CG2_30_61_12 | reverse complement strand
GCATGCCCCTCGATCCGGGTGATCGGCTGGATATTGATGACCTTTCCCATGATATACCTTTTTAGCTTGAGAAGTTACGTTTTGTGTTCCCGCGGAGGCGCTGAGAGCGCGGAGAAGAGCCCTGAAATCAACCTCCGCGTCTCCGCGTGGAAATGAAACTTTTAAGCCTTCACAAGTATAGCTTCCCTCGATTGGAACGTGATCAAACGTTGCCGCGGCCGGCCTGGATCAGCGCCCGGCGGTCCCGGCGGGTTTCGAGTCCAAGCGGCGCCGGGGGCGCTTGCGCAGGCGCCCGTGAGCGCCGGAAAAGCGCAGCAGCGAGCGGCGGTCGGGCAGGTCCTGAAAGCGCACGCCGTTACTGGCCAGGGCGTTGAGCATATCGAGTAGTTGGTTGCCGTCGCTTTTCACCGGCCCGTAACAGCCGCGGCACGGCACCCGGGCGCTGATGCACCGGGGCGCTTCGCCGTCGGCGCCGGCACAGCCGGCGCGGGTCACCGGCCCCATGCACAGCAGCCCCTGTTCCAGCAGGCAGCGCATGTCGTGGATCGGGCGCGCGGGATCGTACTGGGCGTTTTGCAGGAACCGGCGCACCGTCCGCACGGCGCCCTTGCCTTCGCGCCGGGTGGGACAGGTGTCGCACACACTTTTCCCCGGCAACACCGGCGCCTCACCCTTGAGCAGGGCGGTCAGGACCGCCGCGATGTGGTCCGGGTGCGGCGGACAGCCGGGCAGGTAAAGATCGATTTGGATCTTTTCGTCCAGCGCGTAACAGCGATCCAGCAGCGGCGGAATACCCTCGGCGGGGTCCGCCGCCGGATCGGTGGATTCGCTGGTGCGGTAATAGCGCTCCAGCAGGTCTTCGTTATCGAATTCATTGATGAGTGATGGAATACCGCCGTGGGTGGCGCAGGTGCCGAGCGCGATCAGGGTGCCGCATTTGCGCCGCATTTCCCCCGCCACCTCCAGGTGTTCTTCGTTGCGAATGCTGCCGCTGACGATGCCCACCGCCGCTTCCGGGATGTTGAGGTGGGTTTCTTCCCCGGTCTGGCCGAAATACTTGTGATCCATCAGCACCGGCATATGAACGAACTGCAAACTCGGCAGCACCTCGAGCAGGGTTTCCCCGAGATTGAGGATTGCGATTTCACACCCCGAACAGGCACTCAGCCATTCTTCCGCCACGGTTACCGGCATGCGACCACCTCCCGCTCCGTTTCCACCGGCGCCTGGGTCCTTCGATAGGGCGATGGACCCAAGGCGCGCACGGTTTCATCCATGGTTTTCACGGCGGCCACGAACCGGTCCGCTTCCGCCGATGAACACCAGACCAACTGGAACCGTTCCGGTTCCAGCCCCATGGCGTCAAGCATTTCCTCCACCACCGCCATTCTTGCCCGCGCTTTGTGATTACCGTCCAGGTAATGACATTCGCCGGGGTGTCAGCCCATCACCATGACGCCGTCGGCACCGCGGGAAAAGGCTTCCATCACCAGATCCGGATGGACCATGCCGGAACACATCACCCGAATGATGCGCAGATCGGCCGGATACTGCATCCGCGAAGTCCCGGCCAGGTCCGCCGCGGCGTAGGAACACCAGTTGCAATTGAAGGCCAGTATTTTGGGCTCGAACTCCATCATGTTACCTCCTGGAGCCGGCGGCAAACCCGCGCGCCGCTCCTGATTTTGCCCTGCGGTCGGGGCGCTGCGCCCCTCAGCAGGCCAGGGCCGCTTTCACCTGAGCGCTCAACTGGCGCAGGGTAAAGCCGCCGACGCTCACCCCGTCCTTCGGGCAGGTCGCCTGACAGACGCCGCAGCCCTTGCACTTGGCGGCATTCACCCGAACCCGCCGCCGTTCACTGCCCGCCTCCACCTGTTCCAGGCTGATCGCGTGGTAGGGGCAGACATCGAGACACAAAGCGCAGCCGTCGCAGCGCTCCGGGTCAACCACCGCCTTGATCGCATCGAGACTGATCCGGCGCCGAGCGAGCACGGTCACCGCCCGCGCCGTGGCGGCCTGGGCCTGGGTGATGGTTTCCTCGATCGGTTTCGGATAATGCGCCAGTCCGGCCAGAAACAAGCCATCGCTGGCGAAATCCACCGGCCTCAGCTTGGCATGGGCTTCCTGGAGGAACCCATCGGCGTCCACCGGCACCTTATAGATCCGGGCCAGCCGGTCGGCGTCGTTGTTGGGAACAATGGCGGTGGCGAGGACCACCACATCGGCGTCGATCGCGAGCGGCCGATGCAACACATGGTCCCAGACCGTGACTTCAAGCTGGTGCGGACCAGGCTGAACCTCCGGTTTCTGGTGCAGTTCGTAGTTGATGAACACCACGCCCAGTTCCCGCGCCTGCCGATACAGGGCCTCCCGCAGGCCGTAGGTGCGGATGTCGCGGTAAAGGATATAGACATTGCGGTCCGGCTGTTCTTCCTTGAGCGCGATCGCCGCCTGAATCGAGTGGGTGCAGCAGACTCGGGAACAGTACGGGCGCTCTTCGTTGCGCGAACCGACACACTGGATGAAGACAAAGGTCTTGCCGTGCTTGATCCGTTCATCGCCCACCAGATGCAGCTTATCGAATTCCAGCGCGGTGAACACCTGGCGTGACTTGCCGTAGGCGTATTCGGCCGGCTTGTGGGCCTGACCGCCGACGGCCAGCACCGCGGCCCCGTGATCGATTTGGGTGCGCGTGCCGGAGCGCTCGATGGTGCTGCGGAAGTTGCCCACATAGCCTTCGGCTTCCACCACTTCGGTTTTCACGTGCACGGTGATGAGCGGGTGGTCCTTGACCCGAGCCACCAGCTTCTCGACGAAGGGAAGGATCGCTTCCTGCTTCCAGGTCCTGTAGAGGTGCAGGGCGTTACCGCCTAGCTGACAGGCCCGTTCCACCAGATGCACGGGAAAACCCTGCTCAGCCAGGCCGAGGGCCGCCGTCAGACCGGCCACCCCGCCGCCGATCACCAGCGCGTTCGGGTTCACCCTTACCGTCACCGGCGGCAGCGGTTGCAGCAGGCCCGCCTTGGCCACCGCCATGCGCACCAGGTCCCTGGCCTTGGCGGTGGCCGCTGCGGGTTGCCCGGCATGGACCCAGGAACCCTGGTTGCGGATGTTGGCCATTTCGAACAGATATTCGTTGAGTCCGGAAGCCTTGAGGGTTTCCTTGAACAGGGCCTCATGGGTGCGCGGCGTGCAGGCGGCCACCACCACCCGGTTCAGCCGCTGTTCGCGGATGATTTCGCGGAAGTGTTCCTGGGTGTCCTGGGAACAGGTGAAGAGACTCCGCTCCACCTGCACCACCCCCGGCAGCCCGCGAGCATATTCGGCCACCGCCTTGACGTCGATCACCCCGGCGATGTTGCTGCCGCAGTGACAGATGAACACCCCGATCCGCGGCGGTTCACCGCAAACCTCGCGTTCTTCGGGATAGGTGACGGTCTTTGCCAGGCTGTTACGGACCTCCGCCAGGGGCTGAGCGGCGGCGGCGGCGGCGGCTGAGGCTTCCATCACCGAATGGGGAATGTCCTTGGGCCCGGAAAAGGCGCCGCAGAGATAGATCCCGGGCACCGAGGAGGCCACTGGAGCAAACGAAGACACCGCGGCAAAACCGTCGCCGTTTAGCGCCATCCCGGTGCTTTTCGCCAGGTCGCGCGCCGACTCCGGGACTTCCAGCCCCACCGACAGCACCACCAGATCGAATTCGTCCTTCACCTGCTTGCCCTGATCGGTGATGTAACGGAAATAGACGCTGCCGTCGTTCCGGGCCGGTTCCAGCGAATGCACCCGACAGCGATGGAAGTGGATCCCCAGGTCGCGGGCGCGGTTGTAATAGCGTTCGAAATCCTTACCGGCGGTGCGCATGTCCATGAAAAAGATCGACGCGTCCAGACCCGGCACGTGATCCAGAGCCATGGTCGCTTGCTTGAGCGCATACATGCAGCAGACCGAAGAACAGTAGCCGTGGGAACACTTATTGAGATCGCGGCTGCCGACGCATTGGAGAAACGCCACCTTCTTCACTTCCCGGCCGTCGGAGGGGCGCACCAAGTGCCCCTCGGTAGGCCCGGAAGCGGACAGATAGCGTTCCAGTTCCATGGCCGTGACCACGTTCGGCAGCATGCCGTAGCCCCAGGTGCGGATGCCGCTCGGATCGAACGACTGAAACCCGGGGGCCAGCACCAGGGAACCCACCCGCACGGTGACCCTGGTTTCGGTATCGTCGAAGCGGATCGCCCCGGCCGGGCAGATCTTTTCGCAGGCGCCGCATTTGCCCCTGGTCAATTTGATGCAAGTCGCCGGGTCGATCTGGTACTTCAACGGCACCGCCTGGGGATACTGCACATAGATCGCCTTGCGCCGGCTGATCCCCTGATTGTATTCGTCCGCCGTCTTTTTCGGGCATTTGCGCGCGCATTCGCCGCAGGCAATGCATTTGTCCGGATCCACATAACGGGGGCGGCGGCGGACCGTGACCGTGAAATTACCCTGCTCCCCGGTCACGCTTTCGATCTCGCTCAGGGTCATCAGTTCGATATTCAAGTGCCGACCGCACTCGACCAACTTGGGCGAGATAATTCACATGGAGCAATCGTTGGTGGGGAAGGTCTTATCGAGTTTGGCCATGTTCCCGCCGATGGCCCCGGAACGTTCCACCAGGTAGACGTAGTAACCGCTTTCGGCCAGGTCCAGGGCCGCCTGCATCCCGGCAATGCCGCCTCCGACGACCATCACCGCACCCACTTTTTGCTGGTTCATCGCTCAAAGCCTCCTTGACCCGGCTCAGTCGTTTGCGGTCCCCGGCAGCACCAGCGAATCGGCCACCAGTTCCCACAAATATTTCACCTCGATATCCAGATTGTATTCCTTGCGCAGGCTCTTCATGATCTGATCGCGGCAGTTGTGGCACGGCGCGATCACCAGGCGGGCGCCGGTGTTTTCGATCTGCCGGGCCTTGAACCGACCGTGGAAGATCCGTTCTTCGTGAAACGGCATGGCCCAGGCCCCGCCGCCGCCGCCACAGCAGTAATTGCCGTCGCGGTTGGGAATCATATCGACGAAATTGGGGCAGCACTGCTGGGTGATCCAGCGGCCTTCCTCGAAATAACCGTGACCGAAAGCCTTCAGCGACTTGCGACCGTAATTGCAGGGATCGTGGTAGGTGGTCAGTTCCGGGTGGCGGGAGTTATCGAGCTGGATGCGGCCATCCTTGAGATAGCGCATGAGCAGATCGAAAATGGAAATCACTTCGAAGTTCTTGAGGTCGTCCTGAAACCAGCGCTGCAACCCGAACCGGGTCGCATAATAGGCATGGCCTCATTCCGGTAGCAGCAGGGTCTTGCAGCGCAGCCGGTACATATTGTCGACCAGGCGGCCGACAATGGTTTTGAGCGATTCATCGTCGCCGGTGAACAGGCCCCAGTTGACCCCTTCCCAATACTCCGACGGGATGGTCCAGGATTCCCCGGCGGCGTGGAAAATTTTCCACCAGAACTTCATGTCGTCGGGTTCGGCGAAGGGTTCCTTGGAATTCACCGTCACCAGCATGTCGGCGCCTTCCCGATCGATCGGTGTGGTGAAGCCGGGGCAGCATTCTTCCGCCAGTTCCGCGGCCAGGTCTTCGCACAGGAATACGAAGTCGTCTTTCGGAATGCCGAGATTGTTGCCCTTGTTGAGGCACATCAGCACGCCCTTGTGCAGCGGTCCGGGCACCTTGTCGCGATCCCGAAGCCCGCGCACGCGCCGCAGCATGGCCACGATTTCCACATTCATCGGGCAGGCTTCTTCGCATTTGCCGCACAGCGTGCACTTCCACGGCCATTGGGAATCGATCAACTCCTGCTCCAATCCCAACACCACCATGCGCACCGCTTTCCGCGGATCCAGGTTGTCCACCCCGGACACCGGACAGGCGCTGGCGCAACTGCCGCAGGTGAGGCACACATCGGCCCACCGCGGGTTGGGACGAAGCCGCGCGGACCGCTCCCCGATCCGCTGATAGTCGGAATGAATCA